>JARLJW010000112.1 GCA_031290985.1 Verrucomicrobiia bacterium
TCAACCTGCTTGATGCGCCACCTTTCACCCAGTGCCAAAATCGAATGAAACATTTTCTCTGGAATCATAAAGTCACCACTTTAACCGCCCCGCCTCAGCTTTTTCAAACATTTTTACCCATTACAAACGTCGAAGAAGCACATTTACTGATTGCTTAGTCATAGCCTGCGCTTTTCCAGACGACGCCTTGCTAAAAGAGGCTATAAAAGAAAGTTTCATCGGAATTGTAACTGACTATCTATCATATCTCCAAGGCGAGCTAATCAGTGAAGGATACATGATTCGCGGGGCAATTACGGCTGGCGATATTTGCATCAGTGGCGATATTGTTTTTGGCCCCGCATTGATTGAAGCTGTGGAAGGCGAAAAAAAAGCGGTGTTTCCTAGAATTATATTATTGCCGAGAGCAGTAGAATTATACCAGATACAATGGAATATGACCGATCCGATTTTTGACCTTTGCGAAGATTCAGACGGCCTAGTTTTTTTAGACTACCTAGAAGCTACTGTGATGATTGCCTATCCTGATGATAGGGCATTTACTGAATTTCTTGACGGCAGCAAGCAGTGTATCTCAGATAACTTGGGCAAGTACGCCAACAATGTTCATATTCGGGCAAAATATGAATGGGCTGCATCATATCACAACGCATTTTGTAAACGTTATACTGATATGTTTTGCCCTCAATACTTAATTGAAGTCGAAAAGTTGGTTCAGCCACCTAAGCGTTGGCTAATTAAAAAATAGGGCTTCTGTTGCCACCATGGTCTCCGTGACTTCGGACACCTTATGAATAACCTGCCAGACTTCGTAGGACTTCGCAGACCCTATCTTACCTTCATGCTGTTCCAATAAAGTTAATGGCTCAATCGGCTCACCAACGTGCGGAACGGCTGCAAATTTGATTTTGTAATTTGCCCCGTCTTGAACACTGATGCTGCCGTCAATAGATAGCGCACTTCTCATAGATTGGATTGTGCGCCTATGTGGCTTTATGGTCTATAGATTTTACTTAAAATAATTTATTTACATTCGCAAAACAAGGTTTGATCGGACCAAAATGATTTATCACACTTGCGGTCAGGGCAGGACGGCAGGCACCTGTAAGGACCATCCATTAGGCAGGCGTCCAAAATTCGTATTTGACGCTCGGGCGGCAGATCGCCTTTTGAATTCACTCTTTCAAGCAATTCTTCTTTGGAAGTAATCGGCCAAAGGTATTTCTTCCCTTTGATTTCCTTAATCATATATCCATAGCAAAGGACTTTCAAATTTCCATGCTCGTCTTTTTCAACGTCGGCAAATATTTCTTTTAAGTTTGCTTCATTCATAGTGAGTTTATTGTGGTTTTACCAACTTCAACCTTCATTTCCATTGTTATTGATCCGAAGTCATAAACAAGCCAATTTTTTGTCTAGAGGGTAACCATGGCTGGCTGGGTGGAAGCGGTATCGGACAAGAGCAAGTGTCACCTATTAGGACGCGCGTCAACGGATAAAATAGTTTTTGTTCCCAAAATTTTTTATTTTTCAGGTTGCCATCACTTACCAAGAGCCGGCTTTGGCCAGCCTTACTCGAACCCGTCATTTCGTCTCGTCGATTCCGAAGCCGCCTCCCCTGAGCCGTAACCATTCAATTCAATTCAACCGCAGATGAACGCCGATAAACGCAGATGGGAACGGGCCAAAGGCAAAAGCTGGCGGGTCCAGAAAACATTCAGTTCCGGGCCGGGGCTAAGATTTGCTCAACCAATGGCTCAATTAACTGCTCAATGGCGGCTCTCTTTTGCCCTTTCAGGGCAAGTCAGTTTGCGCGGCGCGAGCAATGGCGACGCGGTGACAATCGGCGTTAAAAATTTGAGTGTCATTTTTCCAGTGCCGCCAATGCGATGATCAAGAAGTGGATGGGTAATTATGACCATTCGGCGATTTCGGCGCTGCCTCGCTCCCATGCCATCATCCAGGGCGGGCTGCAAAGTTAGTTTTGACGCTCGCCCTCACCGGTTTCCTCTCCCCCGGGGCTAATCCTTACCCACGTCTTTTCGGCGGCCATATCAAGTTGCGGCTCTGGGGCTTCCCCCGCATCCGCAAGGAAGCGTGCCTTAAAATAGAATAACGCGCCCGGGCGGGTGGAAGCGGAAACGGCGTAAACGCCGCGCCCCAGCCAAAGGAGGGCGACCTTGAGGTCGCTTCAATGCCCAAACCGACGCGGGCAGAATCATGGTTGAGCGCGCGCATCTTGGCGGGGCAGCGTTTGCAAGTAATTCCCATATAAAAAATTTAGGCGATGGGCTTGGCTTAAAAATCTCTGTGGAAGATGTGGGTAAGGATGAGCCCCCAAGGAGAGGAGCGCGAGGGGGTGCGTTCGAAAGCTCCGTTGGTCGCGGCAATAATCCAGTCGCGGGGTTTTCGTTTTTTGATTACGGAGGGCGGCCGTACATTTCACGCGGTTCAGCACGCCCGAGGGAGGTCGCGCGAAGGGGCGAAGGAAAACAAGGAGCCAGGGAAAATTGTGCGCTTCCATACATTGCACGCACCCGGGTGGACGAAAGTTGCTGCGCCCGGGGACGGGCGCACTCCGGGGGGCGGGAGGTTCGTTTTGGTTTGGGGGTTCAAAAATGGACGGCGGCTGTGTCGGAGACCAGCCGCAGCACTGTGGAACCTCCGGAAGCTTTCGCACTGGCCACGCGCTGCGGCTGGCCCTGCGGGCACAGCCGCCGTCCATTTTTTTTGAAGCCACGCTCCCAGGAACAAAGTAAAATTATTTATGACCTCCAATTTTCAAACTGTGCCTCCGGAGTGCGCCTGCCCGTGCGGCTCGCAATGTGGAATTGATGTCCGTATCGCCGACCGTTTGTCCCGGTCCAAGGGGTCTTCTGTTTCAGGGGCATTCTGCGCTTCCGCCGCGGTTCGCGTTACGCAGCCGTCCCCGGGCCGAACCCTGGCTTGGAATCAGGGTTCAGCACGTCCCAGTGCGCGTTTTCAGAACTGGCGGCGAGACGCCGCCAGCACCCGCAGGCGAGACGCCTGCGCTACGGCATGTCTGATTGGTTTTCGCCCGGTGAATGTTTGGTTGTTCGGCCAAGCTGGAGGCAGGAACTTTGCTGTGCTCGTTCTGGCGGAAGTTAGGGCGCAGGGGCACCTGCGCCCCACCATGATTGATTGGGGCAGAACTACCGTTCGGCCAGTTTTTCCCGTCAGCGAACCTCACTACAAAACGTTCCGTCTGTTTCTCCCCTTTCCGCCGCCGGCCAAGTATGTGACAGTTTTTTTGAGAAAACGTTCAATTAAATACTTGGATTTATTTGCGGTGCGGGGGTTGTCGGGAGGGCGTGGGGGGTGATAGGATCGGTAGGTTTGTGGTTCAATGGTCGCGGGCGGGGTGCTGGCGTATGGCCACAAATTGAGGATGGAGAATCGAGGATGGAGGATGGCCGGGAACAGCGAAGGCGAGGAAGAAGAAGTCGATGTGGAAGATTGGGGGCGGCGGTGCGGTACTGGCGTACGGCCACCACTGGCGTACGGCCACCAGGCAAAGCGTTGGCAATCAAGGTTCGTTAGCCCTTGTTAGCCTTTGTTAGCCCCGAGAATTTTTAAACATTATGAAATTTAACCACGGGCGATGATCGACAACAGTCGATGATCGCCAGCAATGAACACGGAAGGTCACAGATAAAAACCGAGGATGAAGGATCGAGAAAAACGAAAGGCGGAACATTCTACATTCAACATTCTACATTCAACGCCCAACGTCGAAGAAGCAAGATTTTGAAAACCGTGGGGACAACTACAGATGAACCCAAATACAAAGGCCGAAATCATTGGGAATCCAAGTAAATCCAACCAAATCCAACCAAAAAATTCACGATATGCGATTTACATGGTCATTGGCGATACGGCGGGTCTGGCTGGCATGGTAAACTGCGGTTGCAAGCGAAAGCGGTGTCGCGGCTACCGCCTTGCCACCGCAGTCCATGACGCGGTCGGGCAAGGCCGTATCGTCAGGGCTCACGCGAGCACCCGGAATGGCCAGGCCACTCAATATGAAATGCCGTCAATCCGGCCCTAGATGTTAAGCGTGAACCAGGCGAAATATGCGAAAAAACCAGCGGCTGAAATTTTCAAAAAAGGCCAATAAAAACGCAAAAATTAAACCAAATTAAACTAAATAAAAGTACTCGCGTACGGCCACCGGCGCGGGGGGAGGATGGAGGATCGAGGATGGATGATGGTCCGAATGGCTTCGGGCGGGCGATCCAGCAGCGGCGGGACAGATCGCAGGTGCGAGCCGCACTGGCACGCGCTCCGGCACCATACCGGCCGCTTATCGGGTTAAGTATCAGTCTTTCAAATGACACAACGAACCGTTTGAAGAAATGCTCAAAGTACATATGACTGCAAACCAGCATCGGTTTCGATATAATCCACTGAGATGAAGCGCCCGTTCGCCAGCATCGTCTTTGCCTACGCCGCCGGACTGTTGCTGGCGCAGCTTTTCAATCCGCCGCTGACCGCGCTGTTCATCATCTCCGCCGGCATCCTGCTCGCCGCCCTCGCCGTCAAAAAGCTCCGGCCCTTTCTCGTCTGGCCGCTGCTCGCCCTTCTCGGCTGGGCCAACCTCGAATCCCGCACCACCGTCATCTCGCCCACGGACCTGCGCGCCGTCGTGGGCAGCCAGCCTGTGCTGGCCACCTTGCGCGGGGTCCTCGTCGAAACCCCGCGCCTGAAGATCATCAAGATCGACGGTGAAGAAACCTGGCGCAGCCTCGCCCGCATCCGCACCAGCGCCCTCGGCACCAACGACAAATTTCAGCCCGCCACCGGCGAGGTGCTGGCCATCACGCCGGGCATCCTGGGGCCGGAATTCTTCGCCGGCCAGCCCGTGGAACTGTCCGGTGTCCTCGCCCGCCCCGCCCCGCCGCTGGCCGACGGCCTGTTTGATTACCCCAACTACCTCGCCACGCGCGGCATCTATTATCAGCTCAAAACGGATTCCACCGGCAACTGGCAGTTGTGCCAGCCCGCGTCCACTTTCCTGCCCGTCACCGACCGCTTTCTGAACTGGTCGCGACGCACGCTCGCGCTCGGCCTGCCCGCGGAGGATGAACCGCTCCGTCTGCTCTGGGCCATGACCCTGGGCTGGCGCACGGCCTTCACCGGCGACATTTCCGAACCTTTCTTGCGCGCGGGCACCATGCACATGTTCGCCATCGACGGCCTCCGGATCGCGCTGCTCTCCGGCATGATCGTCGCCTTGCTCCGCGTATTCCGGGTGGCGCGGGCGTGGTGCGGGGCGATTGCCATCCCCATCATCTGGTTTTACACCGCCGCGACCGGCTGGGAACCCTCCGCCGTCCGCGCCTCCGTCATGATGACCATCGTCCTCGGCGGCTGGGCGCTCAAACGGCCCGGCGACCTCCTGAACTCCCTCGCCGCCGCCGCCCTGATCATTCTCGTCGCCGAACCGCGCCAGCTTTTCCAAGCCAGCTTTCAACTCTCCTTCTTCGTCATGCTCGTCATCGCCCTGATGCTGCCGCCGTTGAACAAATTCTTCGACCGCCTCCTGCGCATCGATCCGCTGCTGCCGATTGAACTGGTCTCGTGGTGGAAAACCAAGCTGCTCAAGGCGGCGCGGATCACCTTGCGCTATTTCGGCCTCTCCTTGGCCGCGTGGCTGGGTTCCCTGCCGCTCTCCGCCAAATATTTTCACCTGCTCAGCCCGGTCTCCACCCTCGCCAACGTCGTGGCCGTGCCGCTGGGCACGCTTGCGCTCATGGCCAATCTGGGTGCGCTCCTCTGCGGCACCTGGTTCCCGTGGGCCACGGAACTCTTCAATCACGCCGCCTGGTTCCTGATGGTCGCCATGACCTGGGTCAGCGAACAGGCCACCCGGCTGCCCGGCGCGTACTGCTACGTGCCCGAACCTTCATTCCTGACCATTGCCCTCTACTATGCCGTCCTGATCGCGGCGTTCAGCGGCTGGTTCAAAACCCGGCGGCGCCTCGCGGGCGGCATCGCCCTCCTGCTCGTCATCGCCGGCGGCTATTTCTGGCAATGGCAATCCACGCGCGGCGAAACGGACCTCACCGTCCTGCCGCTCAGCGGCGGCCACGCCGTTTATGTGGATGCCGCCGGCCGCGCCAACGACTGGCTCATCAATTCCGGCAGCGAAACATCCGTCGAGCTGACGCTGAAAGATTTTCTCCGCGCCCAGGGCGTGAACCATCTCCCGCGCCTCGTCCTCACGGAAGGCGACCTGCGCAACTGCGGCGGCGCGATCTCCCTCGACAAACTTTTTGGCGTCGATGAACTCTGGACGGGCACCACGCGCTTCCGTTCCGAAACCTACCGCAAGACTGTCGCCGCCTATGAAAAACCCGTGGACCGGAACCGGCAGATGAATTACGGCGACACCATCGGCCCCTGGCAGGTTTTGTTTCCCGACACCACCAACACCCTGGCCAAGGCCGCCGACAAAACCCTCGTCCTGCGCAGTGATTTCGCCGGCACCAAAATCCTGCTCCTGTCCGACCTCAGCCGTGCGAGCCAGAGCGACCTCCTCAGTCACACCAACGCCGATCTGCGCGCGGACATCGTCATCACCGGCCTGCCCGACGAAGGCGAGCCCCTTTGCAACGCGTTGATCGAAGCCGTCGCGCCCAAGGTGATCATCATCGCCGACGCCAATCTCCCCGCCAAATATCGCGCCCCCGAAACGCTGGAGCAACGCCTCGCCCAGACCAAAATCCCCGTGCTCTACACCCGCACCTCCGGCGCTGTAAAAATCACGACGGACAAAACCGGCTGGAAAGTGGGGACCATGGACGGGCGGACCTTCGAAGGCGGGGAAAATTTACAGAAACAAAAATAAAACCAAGCAGTCTGCTTTTAGCCATACACTGTATGGCCCGTGATGCGCCTCACCCCCCATATGATCCCCATTCAATCTGCTGCAAAACATCCCGCCGGGCATCGGTCATTTCCGCCAGGGGCAGGCCGTTCGGGGCGGCATCCTCGCCGCATTTGCGCAGCGCTTCCAAGATCCGGATTTCGGCATTCAGCTTTTGGACTTCTGATTCCGTCTCCCCCCATTTTGGCGCACGGGCCTGCCAATCGTTCCATTCAGAAATCAATGCTTCAATCATGTTTAAAAATCTCCGGGTCAGACGCGCTGCTGCTCCACCTTCACCGACACATATCTCGCCTCCGGTATGATAAACTTCTTCACCTCCACCGAAACGGCCGACGGCTTGAACTCCTTGAGCACAGTTTCCGCAATATCCACCGTCAGCTTCTCGATCAGCTTCCATTCCCGGCCCGCGCCAAATTTCAACAACCGTTGGGTGACCGCAAAATAGTCGATCGTGTCCGCAATCGCGTCCGACTTCGCCGCCGCCGTGAAATCCGACTGCAGTTCCACCGTCAGCAACAGGCGCTGCGCCGACGCGCGCTCCGCGTCCGGCACGCCCACGCGATAAAACACTTCCAGGTCAACGATGGAGATTTTGGACATGGGCTTGATGATCTAGCGGGATTTCAAATCGTCCAGTTGAAATTGCAACTGCCCGATCCGCCGCTCGGTGGAATCAGCCTGGCTGGCGGAATAAATCAGCGGCGCCAGCGAGCCGTCCCGGTACTGGGCGGCATACGATTCCGCCTCGGCCTTGCGATAAAGCAGCCAGGCCTTTTGGGACGCGTCCAGTTTGGCGCGGCTTTGCTCATCCAACCGGCTGCGGAGTTCGGCCAAAATGTTTTGCATTCGTTTGTCGGCCTTTTCGAATTCCGCCGCCGCCTTCCGGTTCATCTCCAATTGCGACGGACCCTTGCCGGGCGTGGGCGTGGATTGACAGCCACCGGCGAGCAGGCATCCCAGAACCAGCAGCAGTGGCAGCCGGGCGCTCATTTCTTCCGCGGCTTCATCACCGCCGCCAGCAAAATCTTGGTCGGCTGGTTCAACTTGAGCTTCAGCGCCGCCGCCGGTTTCAACCAACGAAACTCCTGCGCCTCATGGTTCAGCTTCACGTCCAGCTTGCCGCTGGCGCGGCAGGTGTAGTTCAGCAGCACAAAATGGGCATCGCGATAAAACTCCTTCGAATGGATGCAATCCTGCACCAGCACAAACTTGATGTCCGTCACCTTGAGGTTCGTCTCCTCCAAAATTTCGCGCCGCAATGCCGCCGTGGAGGTTTCGCCCCACTTGATCTTGCCGCCCGGGATGCCCCATTTGTTCGACCACTTGTGCGTGCGCACCATCAGCACCTCGCCCTTGGGGTTGAAGATCAGCCCGCCGACCGTGGACAACGGCGGCAGCGCCGCCTCATTCGCCGCCGCGGCCGGCTGGAGCAGGAAATGGTTCTTCTCCAGCACCGCGCGCAACTCGGACAGATGCTCCACGATGATGTCCGGCTTGGCCGCGCGCAACTGCTCCAGCGTGTTGTACCCCGTCAGCACCGCGCACGAATGGATGCCCCCATGCTTCGCCGTGGCAATGTCATGCTCCATGTCGCCGATGAACAGCGTTTCCGCCGGCTTCAGGTTGTTTTCCTTGAGGATCTCGTGGATTTTTTCACGCTTGTCCCAGACATCCGTGTAGGGCCGGTCGATGAACAGGTCAAAGCCGTTGCCCTGGCATTGCACCTTGAAATGCTCGCCGTGAACGGTGCTCAGCAAAAACGTCCGCACCTTGTGCTGGCGGCAGAATTCCAAAAAAGCGCGCGCGTGGGGCAGCTCCACCACGGAAGTCTGCGACCGCCGGAATTCCGCATGAAACCACTCCTCCAGCTTCGCCATCGGCACCTCCGGCGTATGCCGGTCGTAAAACGTCGTGAACGGCAGTTGAAACTCCGCGCGGAACGTATCCAGCGTCATCACCGGCTTGCCCGCCTGTGCGAGCACATAGTTCGAGGCCTTCAACACCGCCGGCAAATCGTCAACCAAAGTGCCGGACCAGTCAAAAATGATGTTACGGATCACCCGGAAGATTTAACCACGAAAGACGCGAAACACACGAAAAGATTTTTCCGCCGGCGCCGCCCCGCCCGGCCGGGCGGAACGCCGCCAGCGGATTGTTCACAACTAAAGGTTGTAATTCACCCACGCAGACCTAATTTCTAGTCAGGCTCGGATGAAGAACCAAGGAAATGCTGGTAAAAAGATTCTGCTGGTGGACGATGAACCATCGGTATCCAAAGCCATCAAAATGTTGCTCGAATATGACGGGTTCACGGTCCAGACGGCCGAAAGCGGGGAAGCCGCCTGGGCGCTCTTCGAGCGGGAGCAGTTCGACGTGGTCATCACCGATTTTTCCATGTCGGGCATGACCGGCGGCCAGCTCGCCAGCCGCATCAAAAAGCTCCGTCCCAGCCAGCCCGTCATCCTGGCGACCGCTTCCATCTATAAACTCGAGGCGGCAAACCATCCGGCCCGGGTCGTGGATTACATCCTCGACAAACCGTTCGGCTTGCGCGAACTCCGCGAAGCCATCGCCGCCATCTGCCCGCCCTGATACACCTATCAGCGCCGCCGCTGGCACATGTATTTCACAAAAGAATACAGCCCGGAGAATTTGTAGCCCGGGTCCACATATTTCTCGATGACATAGAACGCGAAATAATAAAACCGGCAGAAACTCCAGATGGCCACCACCAGCAGCACCGCGGTCTGCCACTTCAAGTTGTCCAGCAGCACCAGCACCGCCGCCACGATGCCGATCAGCAGGAACAGGATTCCCTTCAGCTTGATCCAAAATGGACTCGTCAGATCTTTCATTTGAACAAATTTAAAATCGCCGCCGCCGCCCGCCGCGTGGCGCCGGGCTCCCCGAGCGAGGCGATCACCTGGTCCAGTTGCGCCTTCATCCTGGCGCGACGCGGTTCGCTTTGGAGCAATTCCAGCGTGGCGCGCGCCAGGTTTTCCGCCGTCAACGCCTGCTGCAAAAATTCCGGATACACTTCCTCGCCCGCCAGCAGGTTTGCCATCGTGAACGTCTTGACCGTGATGTAGTGGCGCGCGATCTGATAATTGATCCACGACCCCTTGTAAAACGTCACCGTCGGCACGCGAAAAAACGCGCACTCCATCGTCACCGTCCCCGTCTTGGCCATGGCCACATCCGCCGCCGCGAGCGCCGCCGGGATGTTCCCGGTCTGGATCTCCATGTCCGCGCCCAACGAACGCGCCAGCCGCGCCGTGGTTTCGCTGGGCACCACCATGCTGGCCTTCAGCTCGGGAAATTTCTCACGGATCAGCTTCACCGCCCCCAGCATCGCGGGCAAATGCTGCTTCAGTTCGCTCCGCCGGCTCCCCGGCAGCAGCAAAATCCGCGGCTCATGATTCGTGACTGATGTGGTCGCCCGCGGGCCATTCGTCATTCGTAATTCGTCATTCGTAAACCGGTCCACCATCGGATGCCCCACAAATTCCACGCGCAACTGCGGCACCCGCTGCGCATACCACTCTTTCTCAAACGGAAAGATGCTCAGCAGCAGATCGTAATCCGGCGCCATCCGGTCCGCGCGTTTGGGCCGCGACGCCCAGACCTGCGGGGAGATGAACTGCACCACCTTCGGCTTCCAGTCCACGAAGGGGTTGTCGCGGAGATATTGCTTCACCGCATGACCGAACCGCAGGTTGAACCCGCCATAATCCACGCCGATCACCACATCCGGCTTGCGCTTGATCGCCTCCGCGAGCAGCCGCTCCTTCAACTGGCGCAGCTCGAAAATATTTTTGACGATGTCCGTGATGCCCACAACGCCAAGCCGGGCCATGTCATGAATCACATCGACACCCGCGGCCGCCATCTTGCCGCCGCCCGCGCCGAAGAACACCGCCCCGGGCGACTTCGTGCGCAGCTCGACGACGAGTTCCGCCGCCAGCAGATCGCCGCTCGACTCCCCGGCGATGATCATGAAAGTTTTTGGTTTCAAGTGAAAAAATAGCGCGTGAAGTGAAAGAATACCGGCGCGGCGAAACAAAGCGAATCAATCCGGTCCATCACCCCGCCATGGCCTTCGATCAGGTTGCCGTAATCCTTGACCCCGCGATCACGTTTGATGGCGGACATCACCAGCCCGCCGGCAAACCCCATCAGGGTGATCACCAGGGACATGCCGGCTGATTGCCACGGCGTAAAGGGCGTCGCCCACCACAGGCCGGCGCCGATCAGCGTGGCCGTGGCGATGCCGCCAATGAACCCTTCCCAGGTTTTATTCGGGCTCACATTCGGCGCGATCTTGCGCCGCCCGAGGGTTTTGCCCCAGACATATTGGAGGACATCGCTGATCTGCGCGACCAGCACAAAGTAAAACATCAGCTTTCCGTTTTGCCCCGCATAGCCCGGAATATCCAACGTCAACAGGGCCGGAACATGGCTCACGCAATAAACGCAAACCATCAGGCCCCACTGGATCTTGGCCGTGCGCTCCAGAAAATTGTCACAATCACCCGCCATCGCACTGCGGATGGGGATGAACAGGAAGGCATAGACCGGGATCAGGATCGAAAAAAACCCGTACCATTTGATGGCGATCAAATAATATTGCAGGGGCAGGATTAAAAAAAAGACCCAGAACAAAGTCCGGTGATCCCCCGGCCGGGTCGGCGTCAGCGTGATGAATTCGCGCAGGGCCAGGAACGAGGTCAGCGCAAACAAGATCACGGAACCGATGAGCCCGGTGGCCATCGCCAGCCCGAAGACCGCCACCAACATCCACCAGGCGCGGGTGCGGGCGTTGAGGTTCTGAATCGTCGCCCGGCCCTTTTCGTCGGCCGCCCGCAATGACAGCAACCAGCCGATCACCGACGCGATGACCAGCAACGCCAAAACGCCGCCGACCAGCCAGATGGTTTGTTTGTCCAGTTTGAGGTTCATGGTTTTTGCAGGGCCTTGACGGCCGCCTGCGCGCGGTTCAGAAACGTTAGTTTATCCTCGCCCGCCCCCAAGGTTAGCGGGGTGCCGAAACTGACGCCACCCATCAATGGCACGGGCAGAAACTCCCCCTTGGGCAGGATCCGGTTAAGGTTTTCAATCAGCACCGGCACAAATTCCAGGTCCGGCCGGTCCTTGGCCAGATGAAACAATCCGCCCTTGAACGGCGCCATCTCCTCCCCCGATTGCCGGCCGCCTTCCGGAAAAATGATCAGGGAATGCCGGTCTCCCAAGGCCTTCAACATGTCCGTCAGCGGATTGTCATGCGCCGTGGGGCGTTTGCGCTCGATCAACACGGCATTGAAAACTTCATTCGCCAGATACATCCGCAGCCTGCCTTTGACCCAATAATCGCGGGCGGCCACCGGCCGGGCAAGCTGCCGTATTTCCGGCGGCAACGAAGCCCAGATCACCAGCGCATCCAGGTTGCTGGTGTGGTTTGCAAAATAAACCCGTTGCCGGGTCGAGGGCGCGCAGCCAATCCACCGGGCATTTGCGCCCGTGATGAGTTTGGCAATCGCTGCCAGCAATGACTTCATCATCCTTTTGCCTTCAGCTCCGCCGCAATCTGGCGGATGCGCCGGTAAATCGTCACCAGGCAGCCCGCGATCATCAGCCACAATGCGATCGGAATGATTTTAACGTGGCACTCCAGCCAGACACAAATCGCCCCGACAATGCTGGCGGCGGTCAGGAGCGCCATCCGGTGCGGCTTGGCCATCGGGCCGTAAAAACATTGCGCGGCCCCGGCCGCGACGCCCAAGGCGCGCACATAAGCCGTGATCACCGCCAGCAACGCCGCCAGCCAGCCGGCCAGAACGCACTGCATGGCATCGCCACTGGAATATCCGGCCCCGATCAGGATCAACGCATCGGCAAAACGATCCGGTATTTCATTGTACAACTCGCCGGTTTTCGTCCGCAAACCGCCCTCCACCGCCACCATGCCATCCAGCATGTTGCACAGCAGCCGAAGTTGAATGCCCGCCGCACCCGCCAGAAACAACCAGCCAGCCGGAATTTTAGAAACCTGATTGGCATAAACGAAGGCCACGGCGGCAACCAGCGCAAAAAAAATGCTGCCGACGGAAATCTGGTTCGGCGTCAAGCCGGTCTTGGCCAGCCATTTTGCCAGGGCTCCCGCCCATTTGGCATTCCGAGTTTTTAATGGCCGCCGGGCGGCTGTGGAATCGCTCATATAAAATTAAGGGCCAGAATTTTTAAGGGCTGCAATTTTATCTGGCCGCAGCCCTCGGTAAAGCTGCGGAGCAGCGCCCGATAGTAGCCCACAGCGACAGCTGTGGGAACCCGTTGCGAAAAAATCAGCCCCGGCAGGGGCGAAAGAAGATTCATTCCCACAAAAACCTTTCATCGTATTCGATCTCATGCCGCTTCAAAAACGCCACCAGTTCTTCTTGAAATGAAACCTTGCGGTGATGTTCCTCCTGCTTCGCGATATATTCCTTCACCTCGGGCAGACTGGAATGACTCACGCTAAAAGCCCCGTAACCGATCTGCCAGGCGAACAATCCATGCCCGGGGAAATTCTTATGAACCCAACCGGAGGAATCCGCCTTTAATTCGCGCATCAAATCGGACAATGAATACTTTGCCGCCAGCGAGGCAAGAATGTGAACATGATCGGCCGGGCCATTGATGATGATCGACTTGCCGCCGTGCGCACGGATTATACCGCCAAGATACGGAAACAGCCGCGCCTTCAATTCTGCATCCAGCAATGGCCGGCGGTCTTTCGTGCTGAAAACTATGTGGGTCAACAGATGGGTGAATGTGTGCGCCATATCAGTTTGGTTTCAGCAAAGCCGTTTCGAGATGGTAAGATGGTCAAGCCGTAAGAAACAAGTGGTTGAGCAATGGTTTTCTGCCGCCCCTGCCGGGGCTTGGGAAATTTGCGGGTGACCAAACCCATGGCTGATGCCATGGGCTACTATCGGGCGCTGCTCCGCAGCTAAAGCTTTGGCGATGATCATAAAAGTTTTTAGTTTCAGAATTCCATTCTAACGCAGAAAACACATTAAGATCACTTTTCCAAGCCGGCTCGATAGTCCTCCATCGTCTTGTCACTGCAATTTGTAGGATGAATGTAAACATATTGTTTCCAAGCACCAATTTCTTGATCATCAAGCATGACATTTGGTTTGGGCAGAAAAGTTTCAAAACAATCCGCAATGCCAAATTCTTGGGCTGATTGCCTTGCGTACTCCGCACCGCCTGAACTCCAGCAGAACAAGATGGCTCCTTGATTCTTCAAGTTGCGGACGTGCTGAATCACATTCGGAATCGGTATCCTTTTTGACCCAACACTTCTCACGATTGTGTCGTCAATGTCCACATAAACAAATAAATCGCTTTTCATAATTTCCTCTGCGCCCTCCGCGTCTCTGCGTTTATCGGCTTTCCCGCACCTGCCGGGTGATCTCAAACGCCAGATCCAGCGCCTGTTTGGCCGCTTCACCCGTGACGACCGGTGTTTTTTTGTCGCGGACGCTTTCCACAAAACTTTGCAATTCCAGCTTCAGCGGTTCGGCCTTCTCGATCGGCGCGGGTTCGCGCAGGATTTTTTTGCCCGCAAATTCACTGACGATGCTCGACCCGGCCGCACCGACCGTCCCCGCTTCGGTGAGGCGGCTGATGTGCCCCTCCTGCAGCCGGAAATCGGCGGCGATGTAACAGGGATTCGCCGGACCGTTGTAAACGCGGATTTTGCGCAGACGATCCGCACTCACCCGGCTGGCGGTGATGGTGGCCACGCTGCCATTGGCAAACCGCAGGCGCGCATTGGCGATGTCCTCGCTCTGGCTCAAGACCGACATGCCCATGGCATCCACGCTCGTCACCGGCGATTTGACGAGCGACAACACGATGTCCAGGTCATGGATCATCAGGTCCAGCACCACGCCGATGTCCATCGAACGCGCGGGAAACGGCGAGAGCCGTTGGCACTCGATGTAACGCGGATCCTGCGCCACGCCGGAAATGTATTTAAAAACCGGGTTGAACCGCTCCACGTGCCCGACCTGCAACACGCAGTTCTTTTTCTTCGCCAGTTCGATGAGTTCGCCCGCCTGCGCGGAATTGTCCGTGATGGGCTTCTCGACGAGCACGTGCTTCCCCTGCTCCATCAATTTCCTGGCGATCTCAAAATGGAGGATGGTCGGCGTGACGATGTTCAGGGCGTCGCTGGCCGCAACGGCTTCGTCCAGCGAGGCGAACACATGGAGTTTGTTCTTATCGGCCACCGCCCGGGCGCTGGCGAGGTTGGCGTCATAAATGCCGGTCATCTCCACCAGACCGGCGGCGTGAAGTTCTGCATAGATCCGGGCATGATGCTGCCCCAGTGACCCCGTGCCGAGCACGGCAACTTTGACTTTGTTCATGCGCAAAGTTTGCCAGCGAAGCCGCCGCGCGCCAAGAACGCAAAGGGCGCAAAGCAAAACATCCTTTGCGGTCCCGGCGGACTTTGCGGGCGGCAAACTTTCAACTTTCAACCCGCAACCTGTAACCGTTAGAGTATCGCCGTGCCAGACATCGCTTATATCGCCATCGCCTTCGGTGCCTATCTGCTCGGCTCGATCCCGTTCGGCTTTCTCGTGGCCCGGGTCAAGGGCATCGACATCCGCAGCGTTGGCAGCGGAAACATCGGCGCCACGAACGCCATGCGCGTCCTCGGCAAACCCGCAGGCATTTTCGTGCTGCTCATGGATGTCTTGAAGGGCTACATCGCCTGCGGCCTTCTGCCGCCGCTGATTTTTAACGCCCTGGCGCCGCACTATTCCGGGCTGTACGTTTTCTTTCAAAACGAGCCGGTCGAATTGCAGACCCGGTTGACCGTGCTCGCCGGCATCTGCGCCGTGCTGGGCCACAACTACACCTGCTGGTTGAAATTCAAGGGCGGCAAGGGCATCGCCACCACCGCCGGCGTCTATCTCGCGCTGGCCCCGTGGGCGGTGCTGGTGGCGCTGATTGTTTTCATTCTCGCCCTGCTCTTGACCCGTTATGTCTCCGTCGCCTCGATATCGGCGGCGGTCGCCCTGCCTGTCGCGGTCTGGGTGATGACCCCGCACAATCTCCTGCTTGGCGTGGTCTCAACCGCCCTCGGCTTGATGGCGATCTATAAACACAAATCCAATATCCAGCGGCTCCGGGCTGGCACTGAAAACCGGCTGGGCAAAAAACCCGCCGGCCAGGGAGGTGCCAAGTGAACGTCACCGTTCTCGGCGCCGGCGCCTGGGGCACCGCCCTCGCGCGACTTTTGTGTGATGGCAAAAACAATGTCACGCTCTGGGGCCATGACGCGGCGCATCTGGAAGACTTGCGTAAGACCACCCGTAACGAGCGCTATCTGCCTGGCATACAACTGCCCCCGGAATTGAAGCTCGAAACCGGCCTGGCCACATCGGTCGCATCGGCCGAATGCGTCGTGGTCGCCGTGCCGTCGAAGGCATTTCGGCCCGTCACTCAATCACTCGCCGGTTTTTCCGGCATCACCGTCAGCGTGACCAAGGGCATCGAACATGCCACCGGATTGACCATGTGCGGCATCCTGAAACAGAACGCGCCGGCCGGCCGGCACGCCGCCCTGTCCGGCCCGTCGCTCGCCTTGGAGATGGCGCGGGGCGTGCCCACGGCGATTGTCGCCGCCAGCGAGGACGCCACGACCGTCATGGCCGTGCAAAAGCTTTTTCACCGCCCGACCTTCCGCGTTTATACGAGCAGCGACCTCACCGGGGTGGAATTGGGCGGCGCTTTGAAAAACGTCATCGCCATCGCCGCCGGCGTCTGCGACGGCCTGGGCTTCGGCGACAATTCCAAGGCCGCGCTCGTCACGCGCGGTTTGACTGAAATCCGCCGGCTCGGCGTGGCCTGCGGGGCGCAGCCCGACACCTTCCCCGGCTTGAGCGGCCTCGGCGACCTCATGGTGACGTGCTTTTCCAAGCTGAGCCGCAACCGCGGCTTTGGCGAACGCCTGGGACGCGGCGAAAAAGTGGAGGCCATCCTCGCCCGCGCGGTGTCCATCGCCGAAGGCTATCCCACCACCAAATCCGCCCACGCCCTGGCGCGCAAACTAAAGATCGAGACGCCCATCATCGACGAAATCCACGCCGCACTTTACGAAGGCAAGCATCCGGCGAAAGCCCTGCAAGATTTGACCGCCCGGGAATCCAAGGCGGAGGATTAAAACCGCCGCAGCTAATTATTGACCGGCGGACTGGTCATCCACTCGCTGATGGGGTGCGCCGCTCCGCAATCAAGACATCGCGTGGTGCCGTATTGCACGCCGCAGTGAGGGCAGACGCCGTGGGTCAGAAAGGTGTCAAATTGCTTCCCGCATTTTCCGCAGCGCCAGAGTTCACCCAGCGGCGGCGCGGTCCGGCAGGAAGGACAGGCGAAGCCCTCGCGACGGGGCAGCTTGGCGATGCGGGCCAAGGCCTGCGCCTGCCGCAAACCTCCCCAGCAATTCATAAGAATAAATGCCGCCATGACGCCCAGCCAGATTGATTGCAGCCAAATCGCCACGCCAATCAACCCCGCCACGCCGATAAACCCGATGATGCTGGCGGCAAACAAACTGCCCGCTCGACCGACCATAAACCAGAGCAGCGAGCGCAGAATCTGTCCGCCGTCCAACGGATAAACCGGCATCATATTGAAGATCAACAGGACGAGGTTAATTACCCATATGTTTTGAAGCAGGTTGTACAGATCATGATGGGAGTCAGACCAGCCGAGATGATAACTGGCAGACCAGAGTGCAGCCAGCACTGGGACCAATGCCACATTGACCAACGGACCCGCGGCGATGCTCCAAAGCTGCGCGCCGGGACGCTGCGGCGGAGTGACATAAGCCACACCACCCAGCGGCCAAAGAACAATGTCATGCGTTTGACCGCCAACCTGGCGAC
Organism: Verrucomicrobiia bacterium; assembly: GCA_031290985.1. Classification (GTDB taxonomy): domain Bacteria; phylum Verrucomicrobiota; class Verrucomicrobiia; order Limisphaerales; family UBA11358; genus UBA11358. The sequence continues at coordinate 17,854 of JARLJW010000112.1, forward strand.
AGGCCAGTTGATGTCCAAACTCATGGATCAACACGATAAGGAATAACGCAAAATATTCTGCAGCGTTCCAGCCGACGGACGAATACTGATGCGTACGATACTGGATGGAATAAAATGCAACGAGAAACCACGACCAGTGGACATACACGCCGATTCCGGCCAGCGTGAAAATCTTGAATGCGCCTTTGTTTGTCGGCATTTACATCGCCCCTTTGATGAGCTGGAGCAGGTCCGCGTGTGATTCCACGGCTTTGAACTGCGGAAATTCCGTCTTCACCTTCTCCGGCGCGTGAATGAGAAAACCGACGTTCGCCTCGCCCAGCATGGCGGTGTCGTTATAGGAATCGCCGGCGGAGATGACGTGGTAGTTCAACGACTTCAGCGCCGCGACGGATTTCTGCTTCTGGTTCGGCTGCCGCAGTTGATAGCCGACGATGCGGTCGTTCTCCACGATAAGACGGTGGCAGAACAACGTCGGCCAGTTGAGCTGTTTCATCAGCGGCTGCGCAAACTGCTCAAACGTGTCGGACAAGATGATGACCTGGACGAAGGAGCGGAGTTCATCCAGAAATTCCTTCCCGCCGGGCAGCGGCCGGAGCGTGCCGATGACCTGCTGGATGTCGGACAGCTTGATGCCGTGGCGGTCGAGGATGCCGATGCGGTAATTCATCAGCTTGTCATAATCCGGCTCATCGCGCGTGGTGCGGCGGAGTTCCGGGATTTTGGTCTGCTCGGCGACGGCGATCCAGATTTCCGGCGTCAACACGCCTTCCATGTCCAAGGTGACAATGACTTGTTTCACAGGCGCGGAGTTTTTCAGAACTCCGGGGCGATGTCCAGCGCCGGCCAGAATGGCCCGTCAAAATATGCCAAGATTCTCGCAAGATATGTCATCCATCTTTCCCGCCGGCTTCCGATAGACAAAGCACGGACCGCGTCTCCCGACCCAACGGAAAAATCAAAAGCCCGGCCGCCAAAACAATAATGAAAATGAACATGGCCAGACTGACCCTCAACCAGCGGCTGTTGCTTTTGCTGGCGCTTTTTGTGGCGGGCATGCTGATCCTGCAGGCCTCCAGTTTCTTGATGGAAAAGCAGGTCAACCAGAAGGTGGTTTTTCCCAATTTTGAAAACCAGGTGCTGGGCGGGCATAAAGGCGCCTTGAAATCGCTGGTGGACGCCGAGGCGCAAATCCTGGCGCAGCGGATCAAACTGGCCAAGACGCGCGAAGAACAGGTCGCCATCATCACGGCGGAAACGGATGCCATCCGGTTTTTTGATGATCATTCCGGCTATTTTTTCTCCTATGATATGACCGGCATACGCGTCAACGTGCCGATCAACAAGAGCGCCAATGGCAAGAATTGCATCGACCTGAAGGACACCACCGGCTTCCCCTTCGTCCAAGGATTGGTTGAGGCCGTAAAGACGGGCGATGGGTTTCTGCAATACCACTTTGAAAAGGAAGGCAAAGGCGTCCAGCCCAAATTAAGCTATGTCGCGATGATTCCGGGCACGGATATTTTTGTGGGCGCCGGCGTCTATATTGATGACGTCCAGGCGGAACGGGCCGCCTTGGAGCAAAAAGTCAAAGACCAATCGCAACGGTATCTGGTTTTAATGGGAATTTTGTTCATCACCATCCTGGGCATCACGGTGGCGGCGGCGCTCCTCCTGTCACGGTCCATCACCAAACTGGTCAAAACTGTGGCGGATGATTTACTGGCCGGCGCGGGGCAGGTCGCGATGGCCTCGTCGCAGCTCAGGGCATCCAGCCAGTCGCTGGCGGAAGGCGCCAGCGAACAGGCGGCTTCCATTGAAGAGACCAGCTCTTCCCTGGAGGAAACTTCCAGCATGACCCGGCGCACCTCGGAGAATGTCAATACGGCGAAAGAGCTGACCAAGCAAACCCGCACCGCCGCCGACCATGGCGCAACGGACATGCAGGCCATGTCCCAAGCGATGGAAGCCATCAAGGTTTCGTCCAATGATATCGCCAAGATCATCAAGGCGATTGATGAAATTGCTTTTCAAACCAACATCCTGGCCTTGAACGCCGCCGTTGAGGCGGCCCGGGCCGGCGAAGCGGGCATGGGCTTTGCCGTGGTGGCCGATGAGGTGCGCAACCTGGCGCAACGTTCCGCGCAGGCGGCCAAAGAGACGGCGGCGAAGATCGAAAGCGCCATCGGCAAGAGCAACCAGGGTGTCGAAATCACCAACAAGGTGGCCATGGTATTGAACGAAATTGTGACGAAGGCACGGCAAGTGGATGAACTCACCGCCGAAATCGCCACCGCCTCACACGAACAATCCGATGGCATCGGCCAGATCAACATTGCCGTAGGACAGATGGATAAAATCACCCAGACCAATGCCGCAAATGCCGAGGAGAGCGCCGCTTCCGCCGAGGAACTCAATGCCCAGGCCGAGACCATGAAACATTCGGTGGCTGAACTGCTCCAATTGGTGGGCGGTCAAAATAGAACTGAGGCGGTGAATCCGGCAACCTCTTCTGGACGGGCAAAAGCATTTAACACAGCTTCCCCAAAGACCAGCCGGCGCAACGCCACCAATGGTCATGGGAATGGCAACGGGCACGCCCCGGAGGTGCTGCCAGGCGCCGGAAATCGCAAGCCCGAAATCCCCCGGGAAGGCGATTTCAAGGATTTCTAATTGGCCGGCTTGAAAGCAAGTCTTCGGCGCGCACCTCATCTGCCTGAGAACTTTCTGACGCCCGACGGATGGAAGTTACCAGTGACTCCGACCGTTCCCGCATGGCAACGAAGCGGCCACCCGCGCGGATATTTTTCGCTCCACGGCTTTTCGATGTCCTAAAATCTTTCCCGTCGGCCCGCTGGCTTCCGCGCTCATTCGACAGTCTATGCCATTGTAAGCGTGGCGTTTCCGGTGGAAACCGGCATTTATTGAAGCCGAGCCTTGTCATCGATATGACAATATATGTTGTATAAGTCCTGTTAAGTATCCTCCGTATCCGTCGATAGCTTGAGTGCATGGATTGTGTGTCATGATCGCATGCTGGCGGGAGACACCCTGGGAAATCCCGCCAAAATCAGAACAAAAAAGATTTATATGCAAAATTGGACCATCGGAAAACGGATCACGGTCGGCTTCGCGCTCGTCCTGGCCATCATGTGCGTGCTGGGAATTGCGACCTACTCCCGGCTTAAAATCGTTCAAAACGAAGTAACCACCATCACCTCTGATAATATTCCCAGCCTGGCACAGCTATCCGAAGCGCAGACGGCAAATACGGAAAGCCGCCTTTTGACTTACAAACATATCGGCTCCCCGGACGGGGCAGACATGGATAAACTGGAGGCAAAAATAAACAGCAATGCCGATATGATCGGCAAAAACCTCGCGGCATTCGAAAAGATGGCGAGCCCGCAGGCCAAGGCCCTGCTGGAACAGGCGTTAAGCTGCCGCGAAAAATACAAGACCGTACGCGGCGAAATATTGGCCTTGAGCCGGGCGGCGACCAATGCCGAGATCAGCGCACGGGTTTATCAGAAAGCCCGGGCCGAACTGGATCCCGTGGCACTTAATTTCGCCGACGCCCTGACCAAGTGCCAGGAGCAGGAAAACAAGGAATCCCAGGAATCCAGTGCCAGCGTCTTTTCCGCGGTCAACAAGGCCAACCTGGGTTTATTGGTCGGATTATCTGCCGCCTTGATTTTGGGAGCCGGGCTGGCGTTCATAATTATTCGCAGCACTACGCGTGTGCTGCGTACGGTCAGCGCATCCCTGAATGACGGTTCCAACCAGGTGGCCAGCGCGGCGGGCCAGGTTTCCTCCGCCAGCCAGTCCTTGGCGGAAGGTTCCGGCGAACAGGCGGCTTCGATCGAAGAGAGCAGCGCGTCGCTGGAAGAATTATCCTCCATGACCAAGCGCAATTCCGAAAATGCCCAGAAAGCCAATGATCTCGCCAAGCAGGCCCGCCAGGCCGCCGATAAAGGCGCCGGCGACATGCAGTCCATGTCCGCCGCCATGGATGCCATCAAGGTTTCCAGCGATGACATCGCCAAAATCATCAAAACCATTGATGAGATCGCCTTTCAGACCAACATCCTGGCGCTGAACGCGGCGGTGGAAGCCGCCCGCGCCGGCGAGGCCGGCATGGGTTTCGCCGTCGTCGCCGATGAAGTCCGCAACCTGGCCCAGCGCAGCGCGCAGGCCGCCAAGGAAACCGCCGCCAAAATCGAAGGGGCCATTGTCAAAACCGGGCAGGGAGTGGAGATCAGCGGCAAGGTGGTGCAAGCGTTGAACGACATCGTCACCAAGGTGCGCCAGGTGGATGAACTGGTGACGGAAGTCGCCGGTGCCTCCCGCGAACAGACCCAGGGCATCACGCAAATCAGCACGGCGGTCGCCCAGATGGACAAGGTCACGCAGGGCAACGCCGCAAATGCCGAGGAGAGCGCCGCCGCCGCCGAGGAGCTTAATGCCCAGGCCGCAACCATGAAACAATCCGTGGCCGAATTGCTCCTGCTCGTAGGCGGTCAAAATGGGACGGCCATGACCAGGCCGGCGGCCCCCGTCAATCGTGGAAACGGATTCAAACCCGCCGTGGCGAAGACAAATGGTTCCGTGACGGCCAACCGCAATGGAAATGGCAACGGGCAGGCCCAGGCGCCGGTGCTGGCTGCGGGAAACCGCCAGAGTGAAATCCCGATGGACGGTGATTTCAAAGATTTCTGAAAACGCGGGCGTGAAGATTCGCAAACATCCCTGTGCTCCATGATTTCACTCGACCGCTACATTGACCGGGTCCAGCACCTGCCACCGGCCCCGGTCGTGGCCATTCAGTTGCTTGACCTTTTTAGCGACCCCGACCGCGACATCGACCGCATCGTCGAACTGGTCAGTCACGACCCGGCGTTGACCACGCAAACGTTGAAGCGGTGCAACAGCGCCCATCTCCGGGGGGCGGAACCGGCCGTGGACATGTTCGAGGCGGTAAGCCGGCTGGGTTTTTACGAGGTGTATTGCACCGTCACCGCCTTGATCGCCTCACGGACAATGTCGCTGGTCCAGGCCAAATATAGCGAGGATGCCACCCGCCTATGGCGGCATGCGGTGACGACGGCAGTAACCGCCGCCATCCTCGCCAAGCGGGTCCAGGTGGTGGAGGCGGCGGCTTTCACCGCCGGTCTGCTGCACGATGTCGGCAAGTTGATTTTGGTTTCCTTGGAAGGGGTAAACTACGCGGATTTGGTGCACTACGCCGGCGGGTTTGGGCCCTCGCTGATTTCCGCGGAAGAGTCGGCCCTGGGGTTCACCCACGCCGCCTTGGGCGCCCGCCTGCTGGCCCGTTGGGGGTTGCCCGAAAACATCTGCTTCGCCGTGGAGCACCATCATCAGCCGCCCGCCGCCACCGGACAGTTTCATCGTCTGGCCGCAGCGGTAAATTTCGCCAACTGTCTGGCCCACCAGATGATTGATGGCCCGGCCAATGCGCCGGCCGCCGCCGTCATCAGCCCCGAAGCGATGGATCTGGTTGAATTGGACGCGGAAGACATTCCGTCGGTGATAGAGGAAATTCAGGCGGGCATGGAACGCGTCCAAAATCTGTTGTAGCTCGCATGGCCCCGCCGGATGTTGCCGGGCCGGCTGCCACCTGCGCGTAAACCGCGGAGGAGTCCGATCCAAACTCAAGGCTTCGGCGCGTACCCCATCTGCGCCATGACCTTCTGTCCATCCGCAGCAAGCACGAAGTTGATGAAGTCTTTCGTCCTGGCTGATTCCTTGGCCGCGTCGGTATAAAAATGCAGCGTCCGCGCGTAGGGATATTTCTTTCCATTCACCGCCTCCGCGCTGGGCGCAACGCCGTCGATGCTCACAACCTTTGTGCCTGCATGTTGCAACTGGTCCAGCCCGGCGTAACCGACGCCGGCCGGGTCTTTGGCCACCGCGTCGGCGATGCCCTGGTAATTGGTGAAAAGCTGCACGTGCTGGTCGCCATAATCCTGGAAGCCCATCGCCAGTTCCTTGAAGCCGAGATAGGTGCCGGACACCGGGTCGCGCAGGCACAGGTGCACCGGCGCATCCGGCCCGCCGACTTCCTTCCAATTTTGAATCTTGCCGGTAAACAGGCCCTGCACCTGGTTGCTCGACAGGTTGCTGACGGGGTTGCCCGCATTCACCAGGATGGTCACCGTGTACGAGCCGAGGACGTATTCCTTAAATTGCACGTTGCGGAGCTGCGCGATTTCTTCCTGCTCCTTCGAGACCGGTTTGGAGGAACCGGCGATGTCACAATAGCCCCCCATCAAGGCGCCGATCCCGAAACCAGAACCCTTGAACTCCAGGTCAAACGCGACGTCCTTGTGGTCCTTTTTATATTCCGCAATCAAGCGCGGTGCCAGCTCCTCGCCGATGGTGTTCGAGCCGCGGATGGTGATTTTGTCCTGGGCCGCAACCGTGAACACGCCGAACATGACCGCGGCGGCCGGCAGAAACGTCCGGACCAGGCGCGAGCAAAAAATTTGGGGCGACATCGAATTCATAGTTTTTTTCCTCCGGGGTTTAAATGACCTGCGCGTTTAATCTTCTCGGAACTTCCCGGATGGGCAAGCGAAAAATGCCTTTCCCGCCGGTTTAAATTTACCGCGGCATCGCCCACACGGTTAATCCGGGCCCGTCGTGACCCTACCATTGAGCTCCTCGGGAACACAAACGGGCGCGTAATGCACAAATCAGCCCGCCCGCCGTCAATTGGTTTCGGTCAAGATTTCTGACAATCACGCGCCACGCCAGCGCCGGTTTCGTCGCGGCAGTAAAGCGAAAGGCGCCTTGGCCGCGCAGCCTCTGACTTTGCTGGCAAGTTTCATCCAACCGGGTAAACTAGGGGCAAATTTGAAACTGTCAGCCTGCGGGCGAGCCAGACTGGTTCGCCCGTTTTGCTTTTTTCATGAATTGGATCCTGGCCACATTGCTGTCCGCGTTTTTTCTCGGGCTCTACGACCTGTGCACCAAGCACTCGGTGCGCGGCAATGCCGTCACGCCCGTCTTTTTCTTCAGCACGCTCACCGGCGCGCTGGTCTGGGCGGGGCTCCTCACGGTGCAGGCGGTGCATCCGGGATGTCTGCCGGCCACGCTCGTCACCGACCCGCTCACGCTCAAGCAACATCTGCAACTGCTGCTGAAATCCACCATCGTGGCCGCCTCGTGGATCGGCACCTATTACGCGCTGAAACATCTGCCGCTCTCCTTGGGCGCGCCCATCCGCGCGACCAGTCCCCTGCTCGTCCTTTTTGGCGCGGTCATTTTTTTGGGCGAACGCCCGAACTGGCTGGAAACGGTCGGCATCCTCACCACCCTGGCCTCGTTTGTGGGGCTGTCCATTGCCGGGCGGCGCGAAGGCGTTCATTTTACACGCAATAAATGGTTCTGGTTCCTGATCATGGGAAATATTTTTGGCGCGGTGAGTTCGCTCTACGACCGTTACCTCCTGAACACGCTGCACTTTTCCGTGCCGACGGTCCAATGCTGGTTCTCCATTTACCTGGTGGTCTTGTTCACGCCGTTCACGCTGGGTTGGAAATTACGCCTGTGGCCGCGCAACGAATTCCAATGGCGCTGGACCATTCCCTTCATCTCGCTCGCGCTGCTCGTGGCCGACTACGCCTATTTCTGGGCCATGCGGAATCCCGACGCGCTGGTTTCCATCGTCATGAGCCTGCGCCGCGCCAGCACGCTGGTGGCCTTCGCCGGCGGATTGTATTTTTTCCACGAATTGAATGGTTGGAAAAAGCTTCCCGCTGTTCTCGGCATCCTCGCCGGCATCATTTTGACTATCATCGGCCGGGCGACGCATTGACGGAGTGCGCCCGTCCCCGGGCGCAGCGATGTCCGCAGAGCAGGCGGTTTGGGCAGCTTCAACGCGGCTCGATAGGAGAAAGTTGCTGCGGCCGGGGACGGCCGCACTCCGGTTTTTGCAAACAACCCAAGCCGGCGACAAACGAGACTCGACTTCACACTTCCAGCCGGTCGCCCGGACGCGCCACCAAGGCATAGAGCGCGGGCATCAGGAAGATGCTGATCAACAGCCGCGTGAGCAGGCCGGCCACGATGACCAGCGCAAACGGGCGTTGCGTATCCGTGCCGACGCCGGTCGCCAGCGCCGCCGGCAACAAGCCCAACGCCGCCACCAGCGCGGTCATCATGATTGGCCGCAGCCGCAGGATGGCACCTTCACGGATGGCTTCGTTAAGGCTCATGCCGCTGAGGCGCAATTCGTTGACATACGAGATATACACCACCGCCGTCAGCACCGAGACCCCGAACAAGGCCAGGAAGCCGACGCCGGAGGAAACCGAAAACGGCGTGCCGGTGAGCCACAGGGCCACCAGGCCGCCCACCGGCGCGGACAACACCACGCCCAGCACGGTGATGAACGGAAATTTAATGTTGCTGTAGAGCATGAACAACAGGAGGAAGATCAGGCACACCGTCAGCGGCAGGATGACGTTCAATTGCCGGCTCGACGCCTTGTATTCCGTGTATTCTCCGCCCCAATCCAGGTGATACCCCTGCGGCAGGGTGATCTGCTGGTTGACTTGCTGGATGGCATCGCCCACCGCATCGGCCAGGTCGCGTCCGCCCACCGAGAACTGGACGCCGATGTAGCGCGAATTGTCCTCGCGATAAATGAACGAGGCGCCGTTCCCCACCTGGATGTCCGCAAATTCCTTGAGCGGAATTTGCTGGCCGCCCGGCGTGGGCACCAGGATGTTGCCGATCTCTTCGGGGTTGTCACGGTATTGGCGTTCGAGGCGGACGACGAGGTCAAACTGCTTTTCGCCCTGCACCACTTGCGTGGCCACGTCGCCGCCGATGGCCGTCGTGATCAGGCCGTTGATATCCGCGACGTTCACACCGTAACGCGCGATCATGGTGCGGTTGATCTTGATGCTCAGGCTGGGCTGCCCGAGTTCCTGCACCAGGGTCACGTCGCGGATGCCGTGCACGCGCTCCAATACTTGTTTGATGGCCTTGCCCTTTTGTTGCAGCGTGTCCAAGTCGGAACCAAACACTTTCACCGCCAGGGCGCTTTTCAAGCCGGTTTCCGCCTCGTCCACCGCATCCTCCGCCGGCTGGGTGTAATTGAAATTGATCCCGGGAAAGGCTTGGAGCTTCTGGTTGATAGCCTCGGTCAGCGCGGCCTTGGTGCGATACGTCCCGGTCCATTCCGAGTAAGGCTTGAGCCCCACGTAAAACTCCACGTTGAAAAACCCGGTGGCATCCGTGCCGTCATCCGGCCGGCCCAGTTCTGACGCGACCGTGGTGACTTCGGGGAACGAGCGCAAAATCTCCCGGATCTGCGGTGCGATCTTCGCCGATTCATCGAACGAAATGGTGTACGGCATCGTGGCCCGCACCCACAGCGCGCCTTCGTCCAGATGCGGCATGAACTCGGCCCCGATGCGCGGGACGAGCAGCAGCGAACCCGCGAGCAAAACGACCGAGGCGAGCGTCGTGCCCCAAGGATGGGCCAGGCTGAAGTCCAGGCCCTTGATGTAAACCGATTTGACGGCTTCCAGCGCGGCGTTGCGCCGCTCCACCACGCCGTGCCGCATGAAGATCGAACACAGCACCGGCAGCAGGGTCAGCGTGACGACCAGCGAACCGACCAGGGCAAAAATCATCGTGTCCGCCATCGGCTTGAACAGCGTCCCGGAAGGCCCGGACAGGACGTAGATCGGCAGGAAGCTGACCACGATCACCGCGACGGCGTAGAACAGCGGACGGTCCACCTCGGCGGCGGCGTCCTTGATGATTTCCACCACGTTCAGCGGCGTGCCCTTGCGCAGGGCGATCTGGCGGAAAATATTTTCCACCATGAAAATCGCGCCATCCACCAGGATGCCAAAGTCGATGGCCCCGATGGAAAGCAGGTTGGCCGAGGCGTTTTGGAGATCCAGGCAAAGAAAGGCGAACAGCAGCGAGAGCGGGATGGTGAGGGCGACAATCAATCCCGCCCGGAAGTCGTAGAGGAAAAAGATGAGGATCACGAGGACCAGCAACATGCCGCGCACGAGGTTTTGCTTCACGACCTTGGTCGTCAGCTCGATCAAATCCGTCCGGTCATAGAACGGAACCACTTTGACATCCTTGGGCAGGATTTGATCGTTGAGTTCCTTGGTCTTGGCCTCGACCCGTTTCAGGACGTCCTGGGTTTTTTCGCCCGTGCGCAACAAGATCACGCCCTCCACGGCGTCGTCCTGTTTCTCGTAGCCGAACAACCCGAGGCGCGGGGCGATGCCGATGACCACGCGGCCGACGTCCTTGAGCAACACCGGGGTGCCGTCATGCACCGCCAGCACCACATTGCCGATGTCCTCCAACGTTTCCATGCGGCCCAGGCCGCGCACGTAATAAAACTGTCCGCCCTGCGAATAAAACCCGCCGCCGGCGTTGCCGTTGTTGGCCCCGAGCGCGCTCTCCACCTGCAGCACCGACAAGCCCACGCCGGCGATCTTGGCGGGATCGAGCAGCACCTGGTATTGCATGGTGCCGCCGCCAAAGCCCGAATCATCCGCCACGCCCGCCAGCGATTTGTACGCAGGTTCGATGATCCAATCCTCGAAGGTCTTGAGTTCCATCGGCGAACGGTCGGGGCTCTGCAGCACGTACCGGTAGATGAGGCCGGAAGGCGAGGACAGCGGCGACACCGAAGGCGCCACGCCGGTCGGCAGGCTGAGGCCGGACAACCGGTTAAAAACTTCCTGCCGGGCGAAATTGTTATCCGTGCCATCGCGATAAGTCAGGATGACATCCGACAAGCCATAGAGCGAGATGGAGCGTTGCGTGATCATCTTCGGGATGCCGTTCATCCCGACTTCCACGGGCACCGTGATCAGCCGTTCCACCTCTTCGGCGGCGTGTCCGGGCCATTGCGTGATGACCTCGACCATCGGCGGCGAAAGATCGGGATACGCATCCACCGGCAGGCGTTGCAGCGACCGCGATCCGGCGGCGATCAATACAATCGTCAGGAGGACGATGAGAACACGCTGCCGCAATGACGAGAAGACGATCCGGTTCATGACCGAAGCCGTCCGCGGCACCGTGACGCTGGGAGGTATTTGGTCGCTCATTGGCTTTGCATGAATTGAACAAAGAGGCCGCCATCACTCACGATCTGGTCGCCGGCTTGCAGGCCTTCGGAAATGTCGTATTGGTCTCCCGTGCGATAACCCAGGGTCACATGCCGCCGCGCAAAGCTGCCGTCGGGCTGGACGACATACACGAACGGGAGGTTCTCATCGTCCCGCAAAATCGCCGAGGCCGGAACCAGCAGGCCGGTGCTCTCCGCTTGCGCGCGGATCCGCACGCGGACGTACATTTGCTTCTTCAGGAAGTCGCCCGGATTATCAACCACCACCCGCACCAGCACTGAACGGGTGTCGGGGTTCACGAGCGCCGAGATGTTGTCGACGGTGCCGGCAAAGCTGTTGGTGGCGATGCCCGCCACCACTTCCGCTGAATCACCCGCGCTGACGGAAGCCAGGTCGGAACCGAAAATCTGCGTCATGACCCAGACCCGGGAAAGATCCGCCACGGTGAAACACGGCGTGGTGCCCGCCGTCAGCAGTTCGCCAGGCGTGATGAGTTTTTCCACGACGGTTCCGGTGATCGGCGAACGGATCAGGCCGCCGGGGCGCGCCACCGGCAGGCCGGCCTGAAGGTCCTTGATGACCTGCGGATCAACGTTCAGTGAGACGAGTGTTTGCAGGGCCGCATCGCGGTCGGCTTCGGCGTTGGCCGCGTCGGTTTGGGCCTGTTCCTCTTCCCGCTGGGCCACGCCGTTGTGCTGGATCAAATCCTTGTCCATGTCGGCCACCCGCCGAAGCGTCCGCGCGGTGGAGATGGCTTTGCGATAAGTGCTGATCGCCGTCGCGAAGTCAGGTGAATCCACCTCCGCCAACGGGTCGCCCGCCTTGACCTTTTGCCCGGGCGAAACGAGCAGCTTCGACACCGGCCCGCCGAAGGGTGCCAGCACGCTGGTGGCCTGGTCATTGTCGAAGTCAACCGTCCCCGTGGTCTCGGTCGTCTTATGAAACTTGGACGGCGTGACGGTGTAGGTCTGAATTTTTTGCCGCTGGGCCGCCGTCAAGGTCACGTTGCTGACCGTCACCGAAGACGACTCCGCCTGGCTGTCAGCCTTGGGCGAGCAGCCGGTGAACGACACGCCCGCGACCACGGCCAGCATGGCAACCACGATGGCGCGCGGAAACCAGACTCGCTGTTCCACCGGCGGGAACTTGTGAAATGATTTATTTGTCATGTTTATCCTTATTAAGATCGGCCCGCTGCCACCAACCGCCGCCCAGCGCCTGAAACAGCGCCGCTGTGTCGGCATAGCGGCCGGCCTGGGCTTGTACGAGGTTGATCCGGGTTTGCTGATACGCTTGTTCTGCGCTGAGCAACGCCAGATAGCTGATGTAGCCGTCCTGCCATTGGCGTTGGGACAAATCCAAAGTGATCTGCGCATCATCGGCGGCGGTGGCCGCGGCCTTCAAGCCCTCGGCGTCCTGCAGCAGCGCCGCCAGGGTGTCGGCGACATTTTCAAACGCGGTCAGCACGGTGCTGCGATATTGTTCCGCCGCCTGGAGATACGCCGCCTTCGCCGCGCGCTCCTGATGCAGGAGCGTGCCGCCTTGAAACAGCGGTGCGGTGGCGGCTGCACCCAGTCCCCAGAAACCCGTGCCGGACGTGAACACCTTGTCGATGGAAAGCGCCGTGCTGCCCGCGTTGGCGGTCAGCGTGATGTCCGGCAGCCGGTTCGCGATGGCGATGCCGATCTGGGCGCTGGCGGCGTGCAGATTCGCCTCGGCTTGCAACACGTCCGGGCGCTGCGCCACCAGTTGCGACGGGAGGCTCACCGGAATTTCCTGCGGCAACTGGAGGCTCGCGAGGTCGAACTTCGCCGCCGGAGCCTGGTTCGGGAACCGCCCGGCCAGCACCGCCAGCAGATCGCGCAGTTGGGCCTCCTGCTTGAGGAGCGGCGGCAGCGTGGCGATGACCTGTGCCAGTTGCGATTCCTGCGCCACCAAGTCCAGCCGCCCCGCGTAGCCTTTGGCAAACTGGTATCGCAGGATTTCAACCATGTTGGAGTTGAGCTCGATGAGCTGGCGGGTGGCGTCGATCTGCATCCGCACCGCGGCCTCCTGGATGGCCGTGACCACCACATTGGCGGTCAGCGTGGTGTAGGTCGCGATCATCTGGAAACGCACGCCCTGTTCCTGGGCCTTCAAGGATTCCATGGACCGGCGGTTCGCGCCGAAGACATCCGGCGAATACGAAACGCTCACCTGCGGGGTGAACAGGTTGAATTGAAACTCTTGCGGCGTGACCGGGTAATTGGGCACGGGCGCGAGCAGTTCCGACGCCTTTTGGCGGCTCGCCGCGAACCCGGCCGTGGCACTGGGAAAGAAAGCGCCCCGTTGCGCCAGCACATTTTCCCGGGCCACGGACAGCGCCGCCTGCGCCGCCTTGAGGTCGGGATTGTTCGTGAGGGAAAGTTCGATCAGGTCATTGAGCGGCTGGGAATGGAACAAGGTCCACCAGTCCCCGGCGATGTCACTGCCTTTGACAAAACGCTGGCCGGCCCCGCCCACCACATTCGTGGCGACCGCCGTGTCCGGCAACGGCTGCGCGGTGTAATCGCCGCCCGCCGGGGCGGCCGGCCGCTTGAAATTGGGCCCCACCGCGCAACCGGCCAGCAACCACCCGGCCAGAATCGCAATAAAGGCCACGCGCGCCGTGCTAAAATTTCTCATGATTTCACCATCTTCCAAACGGCCCATGCCTGCAGGGCATGGCGCCGAAATGATCCAGTTGATTAAACGAACGAAATCCGGCCGATGAGGGCCGGTGAACTTTCAGGAAGGGAGAAGGGAAACCGGCGGAGCGCGCCCGGCGGGAAGGTTCCCGATGGCCGGGGCGAAAACGGAAAACTCAAACTGCGAAGTCGTCTCGATGGAAACCAGCGGCGTGATGGCGGCAACTTCCACCGTGGCCGAGTCCACCTGGCCGTGGGCGAACAGCGTGACCGCGCATTGATGACCTTCGGTGGCCGCATCTGCATGGACCCATTCGTGAAGCGACGGCGAGGCGGCCAGAAGATTCACCGACAGGACAAGGCCAAGGGCAATGACTCCGATTAGAATCCTGCCGCGCCTCATTAAATTGGACTTCCGAAATGCCAAAGCGTGCCAAACCTAGCATACGAATGTTACGTCGCAAGCGTTTTCAACTCGCGGCCGATGGACGGTTTTATCTTTTAACAGCCGCCTCTATTTCTGGCCGCCCGGCTGTTTCTGCACCTGGCTGACCAGGTCGTTGTATTTGGCCACGACATCGTTGCGGTCTTTCACCTCGTCGTTGTATTTCTTGACGAAGTCATCACGCTGCGCCACGAGATTGGTGATGGCGGCGTTCTGTTTTCCGAGGTCGGCGTAGGCGTCCTTCAATTTCGCCGACAGTGTGTCCACCGCTTGTTTATATTGCGTGATTTCGTTGGTAAGACCCAGGTTTTCGAATTGCAGCTTGCTGATCCCCCGCTTCTGCTCCGCGACCAGCAGTTCGTTGGTCGCGGCGGCTGATTTGATCCCGGTGATGCGCAGGTCCATCTGTTCGACCTGATGGCTCAAGGTTGCGATGGAATTGGTGTCGTTTTGGATGTCCGCGTTTTTCTGATAAACAATTCCGTTCAAGGTCGTGATTTCCTCACGCTGGATGGTTTGCTCATACCATTGCCAGGCGCAGAGGCCGCACAAGGCAAGGGCGAGGATGACGAGCAGGTTTTGTTGAAAATTCTTCATGGTTGATCGGGGGCGGCTTTGACGGCGATGGCGACGCGCTGGATGCCGGCGCGTTTCACAAAATCCAAAACATAGACCACCGAACCGTGCGTGGCATCCTTCGCGCCGGTGATATAGACGGGCAGGTTCGTGTTCAGGCTGCATCGGTTCGTCAGCAGCGTGTTCAGGTCGGAAAATGAGATCGGCTTTTTATCCACGGATACCTGGCCGTCACGGTCCACGAGCAGGTTCACGATGTCCGGCTTGGTGCTGGAAGTTGCCAGGGTCGCGGTGGGCAGGTTCGCTTTCACCGTGCGGACGATCTGCATCTGCAGGCTGATCATCATGAATGACGCGAGCAGAAAGAACATGATGTCGATCAGCGGAATAATCTCCAGTCGCGACTTTTTTTCAGGGATGGGCGTGCGAATTTTCATGGCGAGGCGGGATTTTGGCTGCTGGTCATGAACGCGACTTTTTGGATGCCGGCACTGCGGACGGCCTCGTAGACATTCACCATGTCGCCGTGCAAGGCATCGCGGTCGCCGCTGATGTAAACCGGCAGGTTGGTGTCGGCGCGAAAGCGATTGCTCAAGACGAGGCTTAATTCCGGCAGCGAGATCGTCTGCTTCTCCAGCCAGGCCACGCCCGATTTGTCCACGGCGATATTGACCATGTCCGGCTTGTAGTCCTGCCGCGCTTCCGTGGCCGGCGGCAGGTTCACCTTGATGTTCGCGGTGCGGCTCATCTGCAGGCTGATCATCATGAACGACGCGAGCAGAAAGAACATGATGTCGATCAGCGGAATAATGACAATCCGCGCACGGCGTTTCGGGATGGGTGATGACAGTTTCATCTAAATCTTAATTGCCGCCAGGCTGGCCCGGTGCGGTTTTCGTCAAATGGACAGTCTCATGCGCTTTGGCCCCGCCGACCATCACTTCAACGTTCGTCGCCGCCGTTTCCAGATCGAATTGCAACTGTGTGACCTTGGCGGAAAAATAGTTGTAAGGAACCAGGGCGAAGATGGCGATGCCGAGGCCGCACGCCGTGGCAATCAAGGCCTCGCCGATGCCACCGGTGACGGCGGAAACAGAAAGCTCCGCACTGCCGATGTTCAGGAAGGCGCGCATCAATCCCGTGACCGTGCCCAGCAGTCCCAGCAATGGGGCCAGCGTCACGAGCGTGTCCATCACGGTGAGGAAGCGTCCGGCGCGCTTGAGTTCGATGCCCGCCGCCAGTTGCAGCGCGCCGAGCAGCGAGCTGTGCCGGTGGCCGACGTGGCCCAGGCCGTGACGGATCATGCGGATGACCGGGTCTTCCGAGCCGCCGGCGATTTTTTGGGCGGCAACGATGTCGGAATTTTCCAGCGCGGCGAGCAATTGCTCCATCTTTTGCAGATCGCGTTTGCGGCTTTCGCGCAGCCACCAGAAGGCGCGTTCGCCCACCACGGCGACAGCCACGACGGCGCTGGCGAGAATCGGCCACATGACCGGACCGCCTTTGCTGAAGAATTGAAAAACGATGTTTGCGAGCATGGGATTCATTGAGTGTTTGTTTGGTAAATTTAGTTCAGTTGAAGTTTGTACGTGATCTGGGTTTCGAAAAGCTGGCTGCCTGCACCGGCCGGCAACCGCCAATGACGCTTGATAAATTCGACGCTGCCGCGATCCAACACCGGGAAACCGGATGATTCCTTTACGTCCACCGAGATCACATTGCCTGCTGCATCGCCGCCAATCGTGAGTCGCACCGTCCCTTGCTCACCCTCTGCCAACGCGATTTTTGGATACGTCGGCTGTGGCCGGTCGCCGCCCGTGCCGGTGCTGCTGACGGCATTGATCTGCACCACTGTCCGCAACGGTTCCAGCGGCGGCGCACTGGCAAGATTGGCCGGCACCACCAGTGAGCCGATGGTGGGAACCGCAAAGCTGATATTGGGTGCCTGCGGCAGGGCGACCGCCACGCGCGGCGTGTCGTTTTTGTCCTCGTCGGGGTTTTGCTTTTGTTCCACAGCTTCCTGCGGGGGCAGTGTCAACGGCTCGACGACGACCGGAATAATTTCCTGGATTGGCGGCACCGGCTTGATGGCGATCAGCCCGCGTTTTGCGCCCACAATTCCGATGGTTAAAAAAAGGATGCAAACCGAATTTGTCCACGCCAGTTTGAGCTGGGGGTCACGACGGGTGGACGACAGGCACAGCCGCGCCAGCCCGTCTTTCAACTCGTAATCAGCACTCATCCGGTTTGCATCCATGTGTTTCATCCGTCAATTTCAGAACACGTAGCTGAGGGAGCCGAAGAAGCCGATGCGTTCGCCGAAGGACGCGGCGTTGACACCCACGCCGCCGCCATCGCGCAACTCATATGAGTTGTCCGTGACGTTCACGATGTCCAAGCGGGCCTTGACGAACTGCGTGCGGCCAACTTTGAAACTTTGTTCCGCACCGAGGTTGATGGAATAATAGCCCGGCACGCTGCCGCCGTTCGGGACGTTGTTGCCAAAACTGTCGGTCGCATCCGTGCGCAGGCCGCTGCCGTACAGCGCGTCCGCATAAACGCGGGTGTTGCTGCGATCCGACTGTTTCCAGAGATACGAGGCACCGAACGAGCCGGTCACCCGTTGGTCGTGGTCGAGATAAATCCAGTGGTTCTGGACATAGGCCAGGTCGCTGCCTGGCACGTTGGCGCCGAACAGGAATTGTGCCGAGTTCCAGTCCTCGCCCCGCGCCACGGACAGGGCGACATTCGCATAGGTGGAAAATCCGCCATGCGTGTAATTGGCCGTGGTTTCCACACCGTAAATCTCTCCCCTGGCATAATTGAACGCCGAGAGGATGAGCGTCTGGCCAAACAGCCCGTCGTCGAGCTGGTTATGGGCATGTTTGTAATAACCATCCACCCCCACCGTCAATCCGGGCGCAAGCTTCTGGCTGATGCCGATATCGTAATAATCCGCCCGCTCGGCCTTGACCGGATCGGATTGGTCATTCCCGGTCGAGTTCGAGGTGCCGTCGAATTTCGCCACCGAGCTGCCGGAAACATCTTCCACCGGTGGCGGGGTGAAGTAACGCGAGTAACCGGCATGCAGCGTTGTGGAATCCGTCGGTTGCCAGATGAGGTTGACGCGCGGGCTGATCTGCCACTCGTTATCAAACGACGAATGGAAAACGTCGAAACGTGCGCCATAGTTCAGGGTGAGCTTGTCCAGAATTTTCCACTCATCCTGCAAATAAAGGCCGGTGAAGAACCCGTGCAGGTTGTTGTTGTCCATGATGGGAAACGCCGGACCGGCTGGATTGACGCTGCCGTCCAGGTTAAATACGGTGGTGGTCGAATCTGACACCACATATTCGCCCAAAAACATTCCGCCGGCGCGAATCGTATGCTTGTCGTTCAGTTCGTAACTGCCATCAAGCTCCACGCCCCCGCTGTAGAGCTTGCGTTGGTCGTCGCTGGCTACGCCGTTGAAATAAAGGTCGCCAACCGGGTCGGGCATGAAATGGACGCTGCTGTTACGCCCACAGACGGAAAGCTGATAATCCAGGCTGCCCGCTGTTTTTTGGTAGGTGATGACGCCGTAATAATTTTGCTCGTTTTGATTTTCATTCAGGGTTGACGAATCAAAATTCCCCGGCACCCAAGGATTGCCGCCCGGTGCAGAATGGTTGGCCGGGTCGTTTTGCAATCCCGGCGTGTTGGGGATCTGAAAATCACTGTAAGACGCGCTGCCGATGAAGCTCACGCGGCTCGTGTCGTCGATGAGATAGGACAGGTAGGTGAAGAACTTGCCCTGGTCCGTCACGTCATGGATGGCGCTATGGCTGGCGGTCGGATTCTCGATACCCAAGGCGTTGTGGTCGTAGCTGCCGTTGAAGAAGTATTGAAGTTTTCCCGCCGAGCCGCCGTATTCAAAACTTGGTCGGACCGTGTCATAACTTCCGCCATACACCTCCGCCGAGCCGCCGTTCTCGAACGCGCCGCTCTTGGTCTGGATGTCAATGATGCCCGCCGTGCGGAAACCATACTGTGCCGGCAGCGAGCCGGTGACGAGTTGGATGGAATCAATGAAACGGGGGTCCAGTTCCGAACCGAACCCGGCGATGCCCTCCGGGAGCAGCACACCGTTGATCCGGTATTGCAGGTTCGCGTGCTCGCCGCGGACGTGCAGGCCGTCGCTGGCCGCATTGTCCTGCGCCACGCCGGGTGCGCGCAGGATGATCTGGTTGATCGGCGCATTGCCGCCTTGCGAGCTGGATTCGATCTGTTCGTGCGTCTGCGTGTAGGCCGTCGCACCCAGGTCCGGCATGATCTGGCTGCGGGCCTGATCCAGCCTGCCGACCACCGTGATTTTGCCAAGGTCGGTCACGTTGGTGGCACCGCCCGCCGCCGCCATATTGTTCGTCTGCGCCTGCACCGTTCCGCCGCATGACAAGGCGATAATTGAAATGACTGACCAATACATTCCGCGATTTACTTTCTCCTGCCGGGTAAAATTTTTCATGATCTTGATGAGTTAACTGTTCAAACCGCATCGCGAAGCCTTGCAGGCATCCGCGTCCCTGCCAAACGCCAGGGGGCGCAAGGCAAAGGTTTTAATTGAATTTTGGAAACAATTTCAGACCGGACGGATGGCGCCGGTTGAAACCAATGAATCAAGAAACTGCAGGAAGAACAGGCGGAGCGCGGCCAGCCGGAAGATCTTTGATGGCCGGGCTGAATACGGAAAATACAATATGCGGAGTGGTCTCGGTGACAATCGCCGCTGCGACCACCGGGACATCAACCACGGCGGAGTCCACCTGGCCGTGGGCGAACAAGGTCACACCGCACTGATGTTCCGGCAAACCCGCGTCCTTGTGGATCAGTTCGTGCAGCGAGGGGCAGGCGGCCAGCGCGTCCAACAACAGAACCAAGGCCACCAGCAATGAGGCGATGACCTCCTTGCCGCGCAGCTTAAAATGACGTTTTCCTAGTTGCAAACGATTTGCTTTTAGCAAAGGTCGTGCCGCTCATGCAAGCTATTTTGAAACTTTTCGTCTTTAAACCCCCACCAATGCCGCGCCCAGGACGCCGGCGGAGTCACCGAGTTGATGTTTGACGATGGGCGTTTCCAGCTCATCCGTGAAAACGTATTTCCGCACCGCCGCCACGCCCGCGGTGTACAGGGCGGGAAAATTCGAGACGCCGCCGCCAAGCACGATCATGTCCGGGTCGAGGATGTCGATGAGGTTGGCGACCGCCCGGCCGAAGTGGTCGAAAAATTCCGACATGAACTCCACCGCCCGCGGTTCCCCGGCAAAATAGTCGCGCTCCACCTCCTTGAGCGGACGCCGCACGCCGTATTTCTCCGCATACCGGTCCTCCAATCCGGCGCCGCTGATGTAGGTCTCCGTGCAACCGCGCCGGCCGCAGTAGCACAGCGGCCCCGACGGATCGAGGCTCATGTGCCCCCACTCGCCGGCGATGGCCTGCCGGCCCGTGAACACCTCGCCTTTGTAGACGATGCCGCCACCGCAACCCGTGCCGATGATCACGCCGAAGACGAGGTTCTTTCCCCGGCCCGCCCCGAGCAACGCCTCGGCCATCGCGAAACAGTTGGCGTCGTTTTGGATCTCGATCTTGCGGCCCAGCAATTTTTCCAGGTCGGCCTGCACCGGCTGGCCGTTCATGCAAACGGTGTTGGAGTTTTTAAGCAAACCGGTGCGCTGCGAAATCGCGCCGGGCGTGCCGATGCCGAAAGTGGCCGGCTGGCCGGGAACGGCGGCGGCCAGTTCGTCGTGGATGGATTTCAGCCGGTGCAGGATGTGCTGATACCCGTGCTCGCGTTCGGTCGCGATACGTTTGCGGATGATCTCCCGGCCATCCGGGCCGAGGACGACGCCTTCAATTTTAGTTCCGCCAAGGTCAATGCCGATGCGATACATGATAAAATCCAGATGGTAGAATGAAGGGCGGCGCGGCAAAAAACAACCGCACAGAAATGTTCACGGGTGCAGCTTGAGACTTTGCTTGCGAGCGGAGTCCGTCGGTCCTTTGGGGCGGAACTGGCGACTGGAAAGTCGCTCTGCAGAAACCATGGGACCGGCACCCCTCATCCTAACCTTCTCCCCTCCGAGGGGAGAAGGAACCGCGTTGGGTAGATGGGAACGCGCGAACATAAGTTGCGCATCGATTTTTGATCTTTGTTACAGAGCAGCTGGAAAGCCTGCCCTACAGCGGAGCCGGGAGGTTTCTCGAAGCGGCTTTTATGAACGGTGCCAAAATGCACCCCGCCATTATTTCACCACCGGCTCGATGTGCATCCGGACGGTCGCATCGGTGACCCGTTCATCCAACACAATGGCCAGCCGGTATGGTTTGCGCTTGGATTGCACGTCCTCGTCGATCAACTCCTGCACGGTGTGAAATGAGCGGCCCCCGGTATCAACCGTCACCTGCACCGTGCTGCCGCCATCCGTGACCTGGAAAATCTTGGCATCCAACTGCTTGATGTCGCCCCAGGTGATCAACGCCGTCTCGAAGGATTGTGGTTCGGAAAAACTTACCGCATCGGCCACCTCGAGCGCCGGCTGCGGTCCGCGCTGGAAAACAAACGTGCGCTCCAGCTTTTGCAGTTCCGGCACGGCGTACGCGGTATGGATGTCCAGCGTGAACGTGTCCGCGTCCGCGGTGAAATTAGTTTCCAAGATCACGCCGCGAGCATCCGCCCCGGTCTTTTGCATCTGCCCGGCGATCAGCGGCACGGCGTGACCATACGAATTCAGCACGTTGCTGTCATAGCGGTGTGGACCAAACGTGCGCTTGGTATAAACTTCGCCGCCCGGATCGCAGATGACCATCGCCTGCCCCAGCACCACGCTGAAGCTGCCAACGTCATTATGATTGTGCGGCTCGTTGTTGTGACCGCCCTTGAGCACCACGGCAAACGGCGTCGCGGCCTGCGGGGCGGTGCGCGAAATCAACACGCCGCCGCCGGGAAAGAAACTGCGCAGCGGGCTGTCGTTCACCTGCTTCATTTTGCCCACGACCGGCACGTCATCACCCAGGCTCGACAACATCAAGGTCAGGGCCAGGGTTTTGAAATCGCCCGCCAGCCGGTTTGTCCCGGCGTCCAAGCCGAGCCGGCGGCAGACATACGCGGTCAACTGCGGGCTGGGTTTGGTGCCGGGCGAACAATCGGCGATGGTCGGGAAAATGCCCGGAAAGATTTCGCTCCGGCGGCAATACAGCGCCGGCGCGATCGCCTTGTCGTCATCCAGCAGATCAATTTTTCCGCCGGTCGCCTGCCGCAGGGTCTCGGTCAACAGGGTGAAATGCCCGAAGCCATAATTCCAATAGCCGATGCCTTCCGCGCAGTAGCCGTCCGGCGTGAAGCCCGAGAGGAAATAGCGGATGCAATGCTCGCCGGCCGCGGCGTAATACGCCCGTTCCTCACGCTTCGGCTCCAGCGCGAGCGCGGCAAAAACGCTGTTGCCCACGCAGACGGCGTTCCAGTTCATCGGGGCGCGGATCCAAAACTGCTCCTTCTGCCGCCCTTCAAGCATCGCGCGGAACGGCTCCAGGACGCGCCGGCGGATATTGTCGCGGATCAACTGGCGCGTTGCCGGCGAGAGCTTGTCGCCGAGCACATAATCCGCCTCCGCCAGTTCCGCCGAAAGCCCGGTTGCGCCCAGATCGGGGGTGATCGCCTTGCCATTGAAGTTGGCCAGGCCGCCGTCATGCGCGGGATAGACCCAGGTTTTCTCGGCGCACAGGGCGGCGATGGTCTTTTCCAACGCCGGCAAAAAACGCCCTTGGTTTTCGAACGCCTCCGCCAGCACCAAGCGGTCGATGCGCTCGCGCCGCGCAAACTCCGCGTCCTGCCAGTGCGTGCGGTTGCCGTTCTTGGAGAATTCGAGAAAGAGGCTGTCCGGCACATCCGCCAGCGGTTTGGCGAGCAGCTTGTTTGCGTCGGAAATTGTGTGCGCAAACGCGGGATCCGCCGCCAGTTTCTGCCAGGCGGCGCGGTTGGTGATGGGCCACGCGAACCCGGCGGGCTGTTCCGGCAGCATCGCCGCAATCTCGCGGATGCGGGCGGCGGCGATTTTTTCTTCGGCGAACGCCGGCGTCGCCAGCCACAGGAAGAGTAAAACTGGAAATATGGGCCAGACCGCCGCGCACCGTGAAGAAATATTCATTTAAGTATCCTCATGAGACGCGCGGCAGGCCACGAAAGTTACTTATGACCGCGCCGCAAGGCGCACCACCGGGAGTACGCGAGTCCCCAGTGACGCCACGGCTTTTTCCGGGCGGCAGGATGCCGCCCGCTACGTCAGGCCGGGAGGCCTGACGCTACACGCACTGCGCCAGATCACCCGGCTTACTTTCCGCAGCACTGTTTATATTTTTTACCGCTGCCGCACGGGCACGGGTCGTTGCGGCCGACCTTCGGGCCGGTTTGTTTCGGCTTCGGCTTCGGCTTGGAAAGGTCGTTGGCCGCTTCACTCACGATGTCGCTCGCGTTGCCTTTATCCGGCGTCTTGCCGTTATCAAAAGCGCTCGGCGGCGAATCATGCTTGGTGGTCGACGGCATGTTCCGCAGGAAATTTTCAAACGCCATCAGCGACGAGGCGCTGCGGAAGACGTTGTGGCAGATCTCCGTTTTGATGTTCACCATCAGTTCATCAAAGATCTTGAACGCCTCCGCCTTGTATTCCAGCAGCGGATCCCGCTGGCCATGCGCGCGCAGGCCGATGCTCTGGCGCAGGCTATCCATCTCGTACAGATGTTCCTGCCACATCTTGTCGATGGCCTGCAGGATCGTGTAACGCTCCACCGTGGTCAGCTTGGCCGGCTCCTCAAAGCTCACTTTCAGATCGTAAGCCCGGCGGATGGCGTCGCTGATGAAAGTGCACACCGCGAACTGGGCCTCGCTCAAGCCGTCATACAATGAACCGGACACGGGCCGTTCCTTGCCGGCTTGCGCGGCCTTCACGATTTCGGCCTCGGGCAGGCCGAGCGGGAAATTCAAGTTCACCCAGTCGGCGAGCTGGCGGATCTTCCATTCCGGCACGTCGGAATGGGCGCTGCTGAACTGCTCCACCTTCAGGATCACGACCTCTTCGATGATGTCCATCAGGCGGTCGCGCACTTCCTCGCTGTTGATGATCTCGTTGCGGAAGCCGTAGATGACCTCGCGCTGCTTGTTCATCACGTCGTCATATTCGAGCGTGCGTTTGCGCTGCTGGAAGTTGTGGCCTTCCACGCGCTTCTGCGCCTGCTGGATGGAACGGTTCAACAAGCCGTGCTTCAATTCCTCGCCCTCTTCCAGGCCCATGCGCTCCATCAATTTCACGATGCGGTCGCTGCCGAACAGGCGCATCAGGTCGTCTTCCAGCGAGATGAAGAAGTGGGAGGAACCCGGATCGCCCTGGCGCGAACAACGGCCGCGCAACTGGCGGTCGATGCGGCGCGATTCATGGCGTTCCGTGCCCAGCACGTGCAGGCCGCCGCTCTCGGGCACGCCCGGCCCCAGCTTGATGTCCGTGCCGCGGCCCGCCATGTTCGTGGCGATGGTGACCGCCCCGCGCTGGCCGGCGCGGGAAACGATTTCCGCCTCCTGCTGGTGATATTTCGCATTGAGGACGGAATGGATCAGTCCTTCCTTCTTCAGCAACCGCGAGAGCATTTCGCTGGTCTCGACGGACACGGTGCCCACGAGCACCGGGCGCCCCTGCCCGTGCAGCGACTTGATTTCCGCGACGACCGCGTTGAATTTCTCGCGGCGGGTCTTGTACACGGAGTCGTCCGAGTCCTTGCGGACGTTCGGGCGGTTCTGCGGGATGGTCATCACGCCGAGCTTGTAGATGTCCAAAAATTCCGCGGCCTCGGTCTCCGCCGTGCCGGTCATGCCCGCCAGCTTGGTGTAGAGGCGGAAATAGTTCTGGATGGTGATCGTCGCCAGCGTCTGGGTCTCGCGCTCGATGGCCACGCCTTCCTTGGCCTCGACGGCCTGGTGCAAGCCGTCGCTCCAGCGGCGGCCGGTCATCAGACGGCCCGTGTTTTTGTCCACGATGATGACCTTGTTTTCCTGCACGACGTATTCCACATCGAGCTGGTACAGGCTGTAGGCCTTGAGCAATTGCGAGATGGCGTGCATCTTCTGCGCCTTCACCTCGAAATCGGACTGCAACTTCGCCTTCGCCTCCAGCCGCTTGCGCGCGTCGGTTTCCCCGCCCGCGTCCACATCATGCAACTGGGTGGACAAATCGGGCAGCACGAAGGCGTCCGGGTCCTGCGGGCTGATGTAATTGCGCCCCTTCTCCGTCAAGTCCGCCTCGTGGCTCTTCTCGTCCATGGCGAAGAGCAATTCTTCCTTCTCCTTGTAAAGCTCCTCTTTCTTCTGGTCCTTGTGCAAGGACAGCTCGGCCTGGTTCATGATGCCGGCGAGCTGCGGATTCTCGAGAATCTTCATCAACTCTTCCGACCGCGGCTGGCCGGTCTTCACGCGGAAGAGCAGCAGACCAATCTGCCGCTCCATTTCATCGGCGTTATCCAGCCTTTTGCCGTCAGACGATTCCAGCTTCTTGATGAGTTCCCCCGCCTCTTTCAAGAAGCGGGCGCACAGTTGTTGCTGCGCGCGAACGAGGCCTTCGACGAGCGGCTTCCATTGCGCGTATTGTTCATCGAAGGTCCGCACCGCCGGGCCGCTGATGATCAAGGGCGTGCGCGCTTCATCGATGAGAATCGAGTCCACCTCGTCGACGATGGCGAAATAATGGCCGCGCTGCACCTGTTCCTCCTTGCGGAGGGCCATGCCGTTGTCGCGCAGGTAATCGAACCCGAACTCCGCGTTGGTGCCGTAGGTGATGTCGCAATTATATTGCTCGCGGCGGACGGCGGGCGACTGGTCATGGAGGATGCAACCAACCGTCAGGCCGAGAAACTTGTAGACCGCGCCCATCCATTCCGAGTCGCGGGCGGCGAGGTAATCATTCACCGTCACCACATGCACGCCGCGCCCTGCGAGCGCGTTCAGGTACACGGGCAAGGTGCCGACCAGCGTCTTGCCTTCGCCGGTGGCCATTTCGGAGATGTGCCCGGTGTGCAGCGCATAGCCGCCGATCAACTGCACGTCGAACGGCACCATTTCCCAGCGGATGGGATGTTCGCGCACGATGATGTCCTGTCCGCAGAGGCGGCGGCAGGCGTTTTTGACCACGGCAAAGGCTTCGGGCAGGATTTCATCGAGCTTGCGGGCGAGTTCCTCCTTGTCCGTGATCATGGCCAGTTCTTCCTTCCACTTGGCGGTTTTGGCGCGCAACTGGTCATCCGACAACGCTTTGAGACCGGCCTCGAGTTCGTTGATCTTCACCACCACGGGGCGGATCTTCTTAACCTGGCGGTCGTTGCGGGATGGAAACAGGGTTCTTAAAAATTTCACGGCTAATCTTCGGTCAATGTGTTTAAAAAACGAGTAAACACGCTACGCGACGGATGGCAAAGCGTCAAAGCGAAACGGCGGGGGGTTTTCGTTGGCCTAATAGTGGCACAAGCCGCCATCCGGCCGGTCATGGAGCCGGGCTGATAGTCCGGTGGATAAAACCGTTCGCGCGTTGCAGACGGAGGGCCATTCGTCAGACACCGGCAATGCCATCATTTCTTCCGGGCGGCAGGGATGCCGCCCTCTACGTCAGGCCAGGAGGCCTGACGCTGGAGTTTGGCTTTAACTAGCTAAACCCCTTATTTTTTTATTGACATATCTAGTTATATAACTAGTATTGTCTTCTATGGGTTCTCCCACTAAAGTTCAGCTCATTCAACGCAAGGAAAGTCAGCAGTGGTACATCAA
>JARLJW010000113.1 GCA_031290985.1 Verrucomicrobiia bacterium
ACAAAAAAAATTTTGGAAATGGGCGCCCCCGGGCCCGGCCCCCACTCCGTAAGCTGCATTTTTTGATTTTGAAAACCCGCCCTCGGAGTCTTCCCCGGTCACAGATGCAGCCGGGAGAGCAGCCGCTTGGTCGCCACGAGGAGGTACAGATCCGAGAGATTGTCTTTCACCACAAACCCGGAGGCGCCGGCGTCATAGGCGGCGCGGCGGTAATCCGGCTGGTCATGGCTGGTCACGCAGATGACGCGGGCGGCGGGATGCGCCTCGCGGATGGCCCGCATGGTCTTGAAGGCGCACAGCCCCGGCATGCTCACATCCACCGTCACGCAGTCCGGCTTGAACTCGACGAGCGCCTGCAAGGCCTCGTCGCCGGAAACGCACTCCACCACGTTGTCACCGGGCGCGGCGATCAACTGCCGGATCGTGCTGCGCATCCCGTCGTGGTCATCAACTATCATCAACTTCATTGGCATAATCTGGATCGTTCTCCCGGGTACAAAATCACTTGGCCGGTTTCACCTTCACCGGGCGGGCGGACTTGGGTTGGCGGGCCGGTTTCAACGCCAGGCGTTCGGGCGCGGCGAGCAAAAATAATTCGGAAAGATTTTCCGTGGTCACATAACCGGCGGCGCCCGCCGCGCTGGCGGCCTGCTGCAATTCCGGCTCATGGAGGCTGCTCACGGCCAGCACGCGCACCTCGGGGTACGTTTTGCGAATGTTCTTGATGGCCTTGAGGGCGCCCGGGGCCGGAACGGAAACGCCCATCATCACGCAATCCGGCCGGAAAACGCCGATGGCTTTAATGGCTTCCTCGGGCGAGGCGCATTCGAGGACGGTATCCAGCGGGGTCGCCGACGCCTGCCGGACGAGGTGGCGGGCAACCGCGCGTTCATCAACGATCATCAATTTTTTGGCCATAGGTTTCATGGGTTAAAGGTTCTTCAAACGTTGCTGAAAGGTAACGCAGATGGCGGCGCGGCGTAATTGTTGCCGCCGCATATATTGGGCTAGGTAGTTGGCGGTATTTTTTCTACGTAGTCCTACCTATTGAAGCGCGCGCAATACGGTAACGTGGCGCGGGCTTCAGACAGCTGCCATGTCCAAGTCGACCGCACGCGTAAAACACCCGGCGCGTTGGCGTTTAGGACATCGAAGCGGCGTGAACGCTGCGCCCCGCTCGCGCCGCCACCGTGTCACTGCACAGTGCGAGCCTCAATCGAACGGAGAAGGGAAGCGCCCGGCGGCTCAGAGGGACGAACGGTTTTCGAGGGCGAACTGAAGCAAGCTATGGCTGCCGGACAATTCCAGCTTGGTGCTGATGTTGGCGCGATGCGCCTCGACGGTGCGCGGGCTGATGAAGAGTTCCGCCGCGATCTCCTTGCTCGTTTTCTTGTCGGCGATGAGCTTGAGGATGCGCCGCTCGGCCTTGGTGAGATCGTCCAGGCCGGGCTTTTCCGCGGCCAGCGCCTCGGCCCGGTTGCGGCGGCGCACGAGAAATCCGGAAACGCCCGGGCTCAGGTAATGGCCGCCGCCGGCCACGGTGACAATCGCGTCGAGGATGTCCGCCACGGCATTTTCCTTGAGCACAAACCCGCCCACGCCCGAGTCGAGCGCGCGGTTGATCAGCTCCTCCTCCTTGTGCATGGTCAGGACGATGAGGCGCGTGGGGTTCTTTTTGGCCTGAAGCTGGCGGGCGATCTCCAGGCCGCTCAAACCGGGGAGGTTCACATCGAGCACCGCGATGTCAGGTTTTTTTTCGAGGATGAATTTCAACGCGGCCTCGCCATCGCCCGCCTCGCCGACGAGCTCAAAACGCGCATCGTCCGAGATCACCTGCCGCAGTCCACTGCGGAAGAGCGGGTGATCGTCCACGATCAAAACCTTGGTGCGCCCGGCCATGCCTCAATCAATGTTGTCTAAAAAATCATTTCCCGCCAGCGGGAAATGCCACACGTCGCCGCCGGCGGCAGTTTTATTCCAGTTCCGCGGCAATCGGGATCACCACCTCGAGGCGCGTGCCGCCGCCCGGGGCGGAATCCACCTTCAACCGGCCGCCGAGCATCCGCACGCGCTCGGGGATGTTCTTCAAGCCCAGGCCTTTTTTATTTTCCGCCAGCCGGTCCGGCGCAAATCCACAACCATCGTCCGCGATCCGCAACTGCACCTCGTGGACGTCCCGCTCGAGGTCCACGCGGGCGGTTTTGGCCCGGGAATGTTTCAGGATGTTGTTCAGGCTTTCCTGGACGATGCGGTAGAGGTTCATCGCCCCCTCGGCGGAGAACAGGTCATCCACGCCGTCAATCTTCCATTGGAACTGGACCGCGCTGGCCGACGCGACGTTTTCCAGCATGGATTCCAGGGCGCGCTTGAGGCCCAGGTGGTCGAGCTGGTGCGAATGCAGGTCGCGCGAGATCTGCCGCGTCTCGGCGAGGCACTGGGCGACAAGATGATCAATGCCGGCCAGCCGTTCGTGGGTCGGCGCGGGCCCCCGGTCGCGCAGGGCCATCTGCGCCAGGTTTTTGATCAAGAGCAGATTCTGGCCCAGGCTGTCGTGCAGCTCGGCGGCGATGCGTTTGCGCTCCGCCTCCTGCGAGGCGATGAGCTGGAAGGTGTATTCGATGCGCGATTTCTGCTCGCGGGCGATGGCCTGTTCCCGCTCCGCTTCCGTCCGGTGCTTGCCGAGACAGACGGCGGCCGTGTGCGTGGCCATGTCGATGAGCTGCCGTTGTCGTTCATCCGGCAGCCCCGGCGCGCGGTGATAGATGGCGAAGGTTCCCAGGACGTTGCGTTGCGCATCCATGACCGGCGTGGACCAGCAGGCCCGCAAACCGTGCGGCAAGGCCAGTTGTTTATAATCCGCCCACAGCGGGTCGCTGGCGATGTCCGCGACGAAGACCGGCTCCCGCCGGAACGCCGCCGTGCCGCAGGAACCGGCGCACGGGCCGATGGCCGCGCCTTCCAGGCGCTGCATGAACTCCACCGGCAAGGACGGCGCGGCCCATTGCTGGAAGCGCTTGCCGTCTTCATCCGGCAGGAGAATGGAGCACAGCATCTCGGGCGATTGCGACTCGACCATCCGCAGCAGGGCCGCGAGCGTCTCCCGCAGCGGGCAGCCGCTGGCGATCATTTCCATCACCTGCCGTTGTGAGCGGCTCAGATTTTCCGCCCGGATCCGGTCGGTGATGTCGTGGGAAACCCGCAACACACATTGACGCCCGTTCAGCTCGATGAGTTCGGCGCCGTGCAGGATGGTGATCAACTCGCCCTTGCGATTGCGGGCCTGCACCTCCAGGTCGCGGACCGAACCCGTGGCCCGCAACTGCGCGAGCATCCGCTCGCGCGGTTCCGGTGACAGCAGGATGCCCAGTTCCAACGGTGAACGGCCGATGACCTCCTCGCGCTTAAACCCGAAGACCTTCTCGTGCGCCTCGTTGACGTCGAGGTAACGGCCCGTTTCCAGGTCGGCGATGGACATCACATCCGGGCTCGTGTGGAAAGCCTTGGAAAATTTCTCCTCCGACTCGCGCAGCGCCTGCTCCGCCTGCATGCGGTCGGTCACATCATGCAAGACGGACACAAAGCAGGTCTGGCCGCCGAGCTCGATGGTTTCCGCGCTCAAGAGGATGATCTTCTGCCCGCCGGTGCGGGTGCGCATGCGCACCTCGTAGCCGCGCACCACGCCGGCGGCTTTCAATTCGGCGACCAGGTGGACGCGGTCCTGCGGATTGACCCAGATGCCCGCCTCGATCGAAGTGCGGCCCAGCATCTCCTCCCGCCGAAGACCGTACAGTTCGCAGTAGCCCGGGTTCACTTCGATGAAGCGGCCGGTCTCCAGCTCGGAGATGGCCAGGCCATCGGGGCTGGCGCGGAAGGCCTTGGAAAATTTCTCCTCCGACTCGCGCAGCGCCTGCTCCGCGATTTTTCGTTCCGTGATGTCGCGCAGGGCGGTCATGCCCACGAACCGGTCGCCGAGCCGCATGATTTTCGCCTGCACCTCCGCATAAAACGTGCTGCCATCCGGGCGCAGCAGGCGGTATTGGATGATCGTTTCCCGCCGTTCACGGATCGCCTGTTCCGCCGCGGGACGCGATTCGGGCGCGACAAACTCCAGCAGTTTCCGCCCGATGATCTCCTCCCGCCGGCAGCCGAACTGGTGGGCACATTGCTGGTTCACATCGATGATCCGCCCCTGTTCACTGATGACGATGCCCTCAAAGGCCGCGTGGGTCAGGTTGCGATAACGGTCTTCGCTCTCGCGCAACTGCCGCAGCGTGCGGTCGCGCTCGGCCAGCACGATGGTCGGCACCAATCCCACCACCGCCGCCACGGCGACAAATATCTGCAGGGTGAAAACATAGCTGCCGCTGGCGATTTCCGCCGGCGTCAGGCCCTGCTGATAGTGCGTGGTCAAATACGACGCGATCATCGCCAGCAGGAACACCATGACCGAGGCGCCGCGCAGCCCGAAACGCAGCCCCGCCCACAACACAAAAACCAGCACGGGAATTTTGGGCGAGCCGATGCCGCCGCCCTGCGCCAGCACCAGCCACAGAAACCCCGTCATGCCGCCAAACATCACCACCGCCTCCAGCTTCCGCAGGATCCCCCACCGGGCCGCCGCCCGCGTCCGCACGTCGCTGAACGCCAGGATCAGGGGCGCCAGCACCAGCACCGCCATCGCGTCGCCACCCCACAAAACCTTCCACGACGCCAGGAACGACCCGGCCAGATGCATCCGCGTGAGCAGCAGCGCCGCGAGCGTGGCGCCGACCGCCGACCCCGCCACGCCCGAAAAAAAGAGCAGTCCAAAGAATTCCCGCAAGGACGCCAGCGTGGGAGTCGCCGCGATGAACCGGCGCACCAGCCAGGCGCCGGTGCCCGCCTGCAGGATGTTCGCGACGCAAAATCCGGCGATCATGCGGAAGTCGGGATGCGGGTCATGCAACACATCGAAGCCGATGTTCGCCGGCAGGATGGCGGCCATGAGCCAGGGCCAGTCACGCGTGGGGTTCACCAGCAGGACGGCCACGAACAGGCCGCCCGGCAGCCAGTAGCTGACCGCCGTGCCGCCGGCCGGGGACAAGAAATTACCCAGCCACGCACAAAAGAAATAGCCCAGACACAGCAGCCCCGCCCGTTGCCAGAGCGGCAATGAGGCCCGTCCTAAACCGCCGCCCGCCGGGTTTTGGAGCATGCGGCTGTTATACACCAAACGCTGCACCGGGGGAGCAAAAAATTCACGCTAAATTTCCCCGCGCTTGCGTGCGGCGGATTTTCCGCGAAACTCTTCCGGCATGGACTGGCTCACGCGTCTCGCACATTTTTGGCCGCACTTCGCGGCGGGATTCGACGTGGTCGCATGCCTGCTCGCCTCCGGCCATGCGCTGCTGCTCAAGCGCGACACCCGCGCCGCGACCATCTGGCTCGGGGTCATCTGGACCCTGCCCGCGCTCGGCCCCCTGCTCTACCTCATCCTCGGGGTCAACCGCATCCGCCGCCGCGCCATCCAGCTCGGCGTCCACAAAACCTTCAGCCGGCCGGTGCCCGATGACCTGGGCGAGCCGGAACACGACTGCGCCGAGCATCTCAAGCACATCGCCCGCGTGGTCAGCCGCGTGGTCGCGCAGCCGCTGACCGCCGGGAACAAGATCGAGCCGCTGGTCAACGGCGACGAGGCCTTTCCCGCCATGCTCGCCGCCATTGCAGCGGCCAAAAAATCCGTCACGCTCTGCAGCTACATCTTTGACAACGACGCCACCGGCCGGAAATTCGTCGCCGCCCTGAAAGACGCGCGGGAACGTGGCGTGGCCGTGCGGGTGCTGATCGACTCCGCCGGCACGCGCTATTCGTTTCCGCCCATCAACTGGAAGCTGCGCCACGCGAAGATTCCATTCGCCCGGTTCCTGCCCACCTCCATCCTTACGCCGTGGCGCGTGGCCACCATCAATCTCCGCAACCACCGCAAATCGCTGATCATCGATGGGCAGACCGCCTTCACCGGCGGCATGAACATCCGCCACGGCAATGTCCTCAAGGACCATCCGCCGCATCCGGTGCAGGACCTGCATTTCCGCATCACCGGGCCGGTGGTGGAGGAATTGCAGGAGGCGTTCGCAAATGACTGGGCGTTCACGACCCGGGAGGTGCTCGCAGGCGAACTGTGGTTCCCGGAACCGGCCGAGGCCGGCGAGGTCATCGCCCGGGTCGTGCCGGACGGGCCGGACAGCGATTTTGAGAACGCGCGCTGGACGCTGCTCGCGGCGCTCGCCGAGGCGCAGCAAAGCGTCCAAATCCTCACGCCGTACTTCCTGCCGGATGGCGCCCTCATCACCGCGCTGAACCTGGCCTCGTTGCGCGGGGTGCGGGTGGACATCATCCTGCCGGAAAAAAACAACCTGCCGCCGGTGCACTGGGCCTCGCGCGGCCTGTGGTGGCAGGTGCTGGAACGCGGCTGCCACATCTGGCTCACGCCGCCGCCGTTCGACCATTCCAAGCTGATGATTGTGGACGGCCACTGGGTGCTGCTCGGTTCGGCGAACTGGGATGCGCGCAGCCTGCGCCTGAATTTTGAGCTGAACGTGGAATGCTACAACCGCGTCTTTGCGCAGACGATGGAGCAGCTCATCCAGCAGAAGATCCGCACGGCCCATGAGGTGACCCTGGCCGAAGTGGATGGGCGCCGTTTCACCACCAAGCTCCGCGATGCGCTGGCGCGGCTGTTCTCGCCGTATTTGTGAAGTATTTGTGAGGTAATCGACCTGTCGGCCTGGTGGTGCGCGGGTGATCTTGCGTGGCGCGGCGCGCGCGGAGCGACGCGCCCCACCGTCCGAGCCAATAGCACGACCCACTTGATTCGTCAGATTACGGCCCACAAAAATGGCGACCTTTTAAACGTCACCACTATTGACACCGGCGCACCTTAACAGTTTTATCTCCCGACACATTTGCAGGCATTTAACGGCATGTCACATTTGAAGATCAAAATCGCCACCGGACTGGCCCTGCTGGTGACACTGGCGGCCTGGGCGCAAACGGCCGCGACCGATTCCCGCCCGGAATTGTTGTACCGGCCGCATGGCAATTTTGCGGACCAGATTGCGCGGCCCCTGCGCTACTGGCCGGTGGCCGGCGATTTCGTCATCACCAACGGCGCGGAATTTTTCAACCGCCCGCTGTACTGCCTGAATTCCGCATGCCGCATCGACGGCGGCGACCGGCCGGAGTTCTCGCTCTACCTGCCCGGGCGCGGCGGCAATCTGCGGCTGGGCATCAAAACCCCCACCGGCGTCAAATGGCTGAACGATGCGGACAAGGTCGTGGCGCGTTATCGTCCCGGCGAAATGGTCTACGACATCAAGGATTCGTCGCTGATGAACATCCGCGAATTGCACCTGACGGTCGTGCCCTTGAGCGACCGGAAGGGATGCATCGTCCGGGCGGAGATGAATTCCGCGTGGATGCCCATCGATCTCGTCTGGGCCTTCGGCGGCGCGAACGGGCTGCGCGGCGCGCGCGGCGGCGACATTGGTTGTGAGCGCGAGCCGGTGGGCCGTTTTTTTCAACTGCAACCGGAGGAATGCGCGGGCAACACATTTACCATCGCCAGCAATACGTTTGAGTTGCACGGCAAAACGGCGGTCATCCGGGGCGTGGCGTCGCCCGGCGCGAGCCTGGCCGTGGCCGACGCGCGGCAATGGCAGAATGCAGCCGGGCTGCTGGCCTCGGCGGGGGCTTCAAATAATTTACCCGTGATTTCCGGCCAGATTCCCCTGCCACCCGGGCAGCCGGTTTATCTGGCGCTGCAAACGGTGGAGGAAGATTCAAAAAACCTCGGTGCCGATGAGCTGTCAAACGCCTTCGCGGCGGCGGAAGCACATCGCCGGGCCATCGCGGAACGCGTGGTGGTGGAGACACCCGATCCGTTCATCAACGCGGCGGCGGGGGCATTGAACATCGCGGCGGACGCGGTTTGGGACGAGGCGCAGCAATGTTACATGCACGGCGCGGTCGCTTGGCGGACGCGGCTGCTCGGCTGGCGCGGACAATACGCGGGCGATGCGCTGGGCTGGCACGAGCGCACGGCGGCGCACTTCGCGGGTTTCGCGAAGCAGCAGAACACCGGCGCAATTCCCGCAACGATTCCGCCGGCGGATGAATCGTTCAACCTGGCGCGCAGCGAGGCGGCAATCCATTCGAACGGGAATTTCTCCAAGAATCATTATGACATGAACCTGGTGGCGGTGGATGCGTTTTTCCGCCACCTGCTCTGGACGGGCGACTTGGATTATGCGCGGACGATGTGGCCGGCCATCGAGCGGCACCTCGCGTGGGAACGGCGGCTGTTCCGACGCGAATTCGGCCCGGACAAACTGCCGCTCTACGAGGCCTACGCCGCCATCTGGGCGAGCGACGACTTGAATTATAACGGCGGCGGCGTGACGCATGCTTCCGCCTACAATTACTGGCACAACAAGATGGCCGCACGCGTGGCCAAACTGCTGGGCCAGGACCCGACGCCGTACGAGCGCGAGGCGGACTTGATCTGGCGCGGGATGCATGAATATCTCTGGCTCGCGAACGAAGGTTCGTTCGCCGAGTACAAAGATTACCTGGGGTTGCAACTCGCGCATCCCAGCGCGGGGCTGTGGACGTTTTATCACACGTTGGATTCCGAGGCCGCAACCCCGGCGGAGGCGGCGCAGATGGCGCAGTGGATCGACACAAATATCGCGCACATCCCCGTCCAGGGCGCAGGGGTGCCGGATGAAAAATTGTTCACGCTGCCGGAGACAAGCTGGCTGCCCTACCTCTGGTCCGTTAACAATGTGGTCATGGCGGAAGCCGCGCACACTTCGCTGGGATTCTGGCAGGCGAACCGGCCGGAAACGGCGTTTCAACTGTTCAAGGGCGAACTGCTCGACTCCATGTTCCTCGGCCTGTGCCCGGGAAATCTCGGCTGCATGACCGGCTTCGACATGGCGCGCGGCGAGGCGCAACGCGATTTTGCTGATGCCTGCGGCGTCAATTCACGGGCGCTGGTCGAGGGTCTGTTCGGCATCAAGCCGGATGAACTCGCGGGTGAATTGAAGATTGTTCCCGGTTTTCCCGCAAAATGGGATCACGCCAGCATCCGGCATCCGGATATCAATTTTAATTTTAAACGCAACTGGTTGACCCAAACATATACCATTGAGCAAATCCATTTTAAACCGATGGCGATACGTCTGCAGATTGCGGCGTCACACGGCACCATTGCCAGCGTAACGATCAATGGGCAGCCCGCGAAATGGGATGCGGTTGAAGGCAGGACAAATTCGCCGCTTTTTGAGATCAAATGCGAACCCTTGGCGAAGGCAAAAATCGTCGTGACCCGGAAGATTGTCGCGGAATTGAGAACACATTATGACGACGATGCCGGGAGACAGAGCGATGTTCCACAGAAAAAAACAGTTGCCGAACCAAAGATGGATTGGAAAGCAACCATCTCGGCCGGCACAAAGCTGGAAGCCATCGACCTCACACCGTTTTTCAACGACAGAGTGACACAAATTTTCCGCAACGAGTATCGCACGCCGCGTTCGCCCTTCGCTTCGCTGGCCTTGCCCAAGCAGGGATTGGGCGGCTGGTGTGAACCGAATGCCAGCTTTGACGTGGATGATTCCGGCTTGCGCGCGGCGGCGGCGAAAAATGGCGGGAAAATTGTTTTGCCGGATGGCGTGCCGTTGCAGACGCCGGGCGAGGCGGGCGCGAAAAACATCATCTTCACCTCGCAGTGGGACAATTATCCGCGCGCAGTCGCCGTGCCCTTGACCGGCAAATCCGGACACGCGTTCCTGCTCATGGCCGGCTCGACCGGCCCCATGCAGAGCCGGTTGGACAATGGCGAGGTCGTGGTGACCTATGCCGACGGCACCAGTGCGCGGCTGGCGCTGGACAACCCGGGGAACTGGTGGCCGATCGACCAGGATTATTTCATTGATGACTATGCGTTCCGGCGTGACGGACCGCTGCCGCCGCGGGTGGATTTGCAGACCGGCAATGTGCGCGTGCTGGACTTGGAAACCTTCAAGGGCAAGGGCGGAAAAGTCCCGGGCGGCGCGGGCACGGTTCTGGAACTGCCGCTGAACCCGGCGAAGGAATTGAAATCGCTGACCGTCCGCGCGCGCGCGAACGAAGTGGTCATCGGCCTGATGAGCGTGACGCTCGCGCGGTGACGGGAGAGGCTTTGCTTTTAAAAATTTTCCGAGGCGCAAAACACTTCACCCGACTTCTGACTATTCGGTCAATCGGTGCGGCAAATCTCGATGACCGTGCATGGCCCGGCGCAGCAATACATCATCGCCTTCAATTTCGTAAAAAAGAATGTGCTTCTGAAACGGACGGAAGCAATAATGAACCGCCACTTGTGCAAACGGGGATGAGAAAAACCGGCGCACGGACCAAGCTGCGGATGCTGGCCGAGCAACAGGCAAGTGGCTTCAACAGCGTCAAGGTAGCGTTCGGCAATTTCCCAATTGGCGTTGACCGCATACCACTCAAACTGATTTTCCACGTCCGAGATAAAATCACCGGACTTGCGTACGCTCATGCGGCGGAAATTTTGGCGCGCGTTCTTTCGCGGATGGCGTTGAAATCGGCTTTCGTCAATGGCGTCACGGGTTTGTCCGCTGCTTCCAGCAGCCACGCTTCCATTTCGGGAGTGATATCGAAGAACTTCCGTTGCTGCTCACGGAGCGAGCGGATGACATCGTTGACCAACTCGCTTGCGTCGGCGCAAACACCGGAACGCACCTGCTCTTGCAGGAAATCTTCAACATCTCTGGCCAGCGCAACCGTCATGATTAAAAAGTATCGCCGGTTGACACAATTGGCAAGTTGCCAGTTTACGCCGCGAGCAATGCGCGGCAGGCCTTGTCCAGCTTCTGCAGGTTGGCCTTCGATTTCGCCTCGATGTAGCAGCGGATGAGCGGCTCGGTGCCGCTGGCGCGGAAGGCCACCCATTCGTTGTTGGGCAGGAGAAATTTAAAGCCGTCGGTGGTGATGAACTTCTCCACCTTGAACGCGCCGATGTTCGCCAGGCCGCCGCCGAGTTTGGCCAGCAGCGCCTCCTTCTTTTCCGGCGCGAAGGAGATGTTAATGCGGTCGCTGTAAAATTCGCCGATCTGTTTCGACAGCTCCCGCAAAATCTGACCTAGCGATTTTTTCTCGGTGGCCACGAGTTCCGCCATGAGCAGGCAGGCGAGGATGCCGTCCTTTTCGGGGACGTGGCCCTTGACGCTCAAACCGCCGGATTCTTCGCCGCCGACGATGATGGGTTCGCTCTCCATGAGGGCACCGATGTATTTGAAGCCGACGGGCGTCTCATAAACCTTCACGCCAAGCAGTTTGGCGACGGCATCCACCTGGTGGCTCGTCGGCACGGTGCGCACGACGGCACCGGTCCAGCCGCGGTTCTTTTTGAGGTGATACAACGCGAGCGCGAGAATTTGGTTCGGCGTGAGCCAGGTGCCGTCCTTGTCCACGATGCCGAAGCGGTCGGCGTCGCCATCGAGGCCGAGGCCCATCTGCGCCTTGCCGCTGCGGACCAGTTTGCTGACATCTTCCATGCCGTGGGCGTTCGGTTCCGGATGGATGCCGCCGAACAGCGGGTTGTTCTCGTCATGAAAACGGGTGACCTTGACGCCGTAATTCTCCAGCAACGTGTCGAGATAACCGCGGCCCGTGCCGTACATCAGCTCGACGGCGATCTTCATCTTCGCCTTTTTGATGACATCGAACTTGATGAACTTCTTGAGCGCCTTGAAGTATTCGGGCATCGGATCGATCTGCTTGCACTTGAACGTGCCGAATTGCGCGGCGTTGAAGATCCAATGTTCCGACTGCAGTTTTACGATGTTGGCCTCGATCTGCTTGGTGACATCCGGCGTGGCGGGCGCGCCGTTCCAGGTGGAAAATTTCAGGCCCTGATACTCGGCGGGGTTGTGGCTGGCGGTGAAATTGATGCCGCCGATGGCTTTCTTATGGCGGATGGTGTGGGCGATGACGGGCGTGGGCGTGGGTCGGTCGCACAGGAGGCAGGTGATGCCGTTGGCGGCGAGCACCTCGGCGGCGGCGAGGCAAAATTCTTCGCCCAAAAACCGCGCATCGCGGCCGAGGATCAGGACCGGTTTGCGGCCGTGCACGGGCGAGGCGGGATTTTGCAGCTCTGCGTTCAGGTAATCCGCGATGCCCTGGGTGGCGAGGCGGACGTTGTCGAAGGTGAAATCGCGCGCAATGATGTCGCGCCAGCCGGAGGTGCCGAATTTGATGGTGGCCATATAAAATTAAAATCAGGGTTATGAAAATGCGCTTTGTTTGAGTATCTCGATTTTGTGCCAGACCCGTTTGGGCATCGCCCCCTGCCAGACACCGTCTAAAACTTCACGCAGTTTTTGGTGCTGCAATGCCAGGGAATGGAAAATATCCAAATAGGATTCTCCCTGGACGCCTAAAAAGTCCTCCAGCCGCCCGGCCGCCAGCCCGCCAAGAATCTTTTTATCATCGGTCAGCTGCATGATGGCGAACATCGCCGACAAAGCCCGGTCGGGGTCTTGATGGATCCAACCCGACAGTTGTTCGTCTGCCTCAGCCCAACCATCGGCGGGTTTGGCAATCCAAGCTTGGGCAAAATCCCGGATTTCGGGAGACGAATGCCAGGCGCTCCACAGATTGGCCGCTTTCGAGTCCATGAACTGATTGATTCAGGCCTCAACCTTGAGCCAGTTTAAGTCTTCCAATCGAGCGCTTTTTTCTTCACGGCATAGATGTAGCCGGCGAAGAGGATGCCGAGGAAGGAAACCATCGAGCCAAGCGCGAGGTTGCGGGTGGCATGTTCAGCCAGCATGTCACGATAGACGACCGCCCACGGATACATGAAAACCACTTCGATATCGAACAGGATGAAGAGCATTGCGACGAGGTAAAATTTGACCGAGAACCGCGAGGAGCCGTCGCCGATGGGGTCCTTGCCGCATTCGTAGGCGGCGTCCTTGGCCTTGGAGGATTTTGCGTATTTGCCGAGCAGGATGGAAACCAGGAGCGTGCCGCCGGCAAAACCGACGGCGGCGGCCAGCAGGAACAAGATCGGGATGTACTGCGCGAGCTGAGACGTTTGCGAATTGTCCATGCCATTAGGTTAAGAAATCAGCCGCAAAACTCAATGATGAAAAGGCGGGAAACTGGCCGCGTCTGGCACGCCCCTCCCCGATTCCACAGGCACCGTGGAGCGCCGATCTCCGATCCGGCGCGTTTCCACGTATTCTTTCGGACTCGCCGGGTCGGAGACCGGCGCTCCGGGGGGGCGGACTGCGCCCTTTGCCATTATTCGTTATTCAGAAACTTCACCATGGCTTCACCAAAAGGGGCCAGATCGCGCGGGGTGCGGCTGGAGATGAGGTTGCCATCCACCACCACGGGTTCGTTCACCCAGATGCCGCCGGCGTTCTCCAGATCGTCCTTGATGCCCAGCGAGCCGGTGACGCGTTTGCCCTGCAAGATTTTGGCGGAGATGGGAATCCAGCCGCCGTGACAGATGAAGGCGACGAGTTTGCCCTGCTCAAAAAACTCGCGCGTCAGCGACAACACCTTGGGATCGCGGCGCAACTTGTCCGGCATGAAACCGCCCGGCACCAGCAATCCGCAAAAATCCTGGCTGCGCGCGTCCTTGAGCAGGAGGTCGGACGCGGCCGGATAGCCATGCTTGCCCGCGTAGGTCTTGAGCTCGGGCGCGGCGGATTTCAGCGCATACCCCGCCGCTTCCAGGCGCAGCTTGGGATACCAAAGTTCGAGGTCTTCGTAAACGTCATCGAGAAAGGCGAGCAAGGTCTGGTTTTGCATGGCGCATTTATTCTCGAAAATCTGCGGGCAAACAAGCCTGTTATGCAGGCGCGCAGAGTTGATGCTGTAGTCCGTCCCGCACCATCCGCAACGATTTCCCGGCATGTATCCGGTTCACCCATGCTTTCGCCGGCCGGGACGCATTTTGTATCCGATGTCCCACCTGACCTCGCACCGGTGACAATCGTAAAAGACATGATATTTCTCGTCCCGGTCCCAGTTCGCCAGCTTCTTCCGGCAGCGGGGGCAAACAAAGGTGTCGAGCAGCTTCAGTTCAACCACCATGCCAGCGATGCCGAAGCCGATCAGGCCGCCAAAAGCCAGCAGGCCGAGCAGCCACGTCGGCTTGCCTTGAACAAACAGGTAGAACTCAACCCCCGCCAAGAGAAACAAAGGCAGTTGGAACACCAGCAGTTTCCGGATCCGTATCCGCCAGCCAAACGCATGGTCCTTCGCCACCTCGTGTGCGGTCTTTGTCTTCGGCCCGGGCGGCGTTGCGGGCAAAACATCGCCACCCGCCGTCAGTTCCATCGCTACTGGAAGCAGGCCTTGTTCCTTGACCATCCGGCGGGCTTCCTGCGACGACGCGGCTTCCAACACGCCTTCGGTGTGCTTGCCGTCAGCATCCAGGGCTTTGAACTTGTAGGTTGCCATCTGGGGTCAAGGTGACAATTCCGCCAACGGCAACCGGCTCCGGCAGCTTGGGCATTATGAGTCCCATATTTGACAGGGTCGGCTCCGGCGAAAAGTCAGCCGGCATTTTCTTTCTTCTCACAAAAGCCATAATAACTCCGGCTGGCCCGGCCAAATGTGAACCGATAAAACAACCAAACCAAAAGGCCCAACATCACAGCCATCATGACCTGTTTAGTCAAAGGTACAGTCTGCTGCACAACGAACGGCTGGTCGCGCTCTTCAAGGTGGAAGTAGGGGGCGGTAATCCCGGTCCTGCCCGAAATGAAATCAGCGACATACAAGCTCAAAATATAAATTGCCCGCACCAACCACAGGGCAAACGTTCCAGCCGTTAAATAATACGCCCATCGCTGGCGCCCTCCAAAAACAAGTGCGAACAAGGCCAACGCACCGGCCGCCAGGCAGGCCACCGGAATCCAATACTTGCTCAAGTCCGCGCCGGGGCGTCCCCTGACGATGTCCAAAAGGAAAACGATGAATTCCAATGTGATAAAGGCAAAAATTCCGATTGCCCAGCGGTGAGATGCCGGGCGTTTTGGTGTTTTGATCTCTGGCATAATATCAAGCAGGCTGACGTGGAAATCCCGCCCCTGCTCCTCAGCCTAGGGATGGGATCGCCAACTGGTCAGGCCGTGTCATATTTTGAAATCCAATCTTGAAATGTCCGCGCCTGAACTATACCGCAATGGCGCTCATAATCCGCAACCATAATCACCGGTTCTGGAATATCCAAGTCCATAAATATCTCCCGGCCACGCTTGTCAGCGGCAAAGATATAAAACACGCGATCAAGCGGACGACCAAGCCAACTCATCTGCCGATTGCGCTCGTTGACGGCAATAATCTGATGCGGGTCGCTAAACATGCCCGGCATCTCCGGCCCGGACCCAGAACGCATGAACTGCCGATAGTCTGGCGGAACACGAACGCCAAGCTTCGACTCAATCTCAGCAATGCCACTCTCGGTCATGGCGCGAATGTGGTCTAACGTAGAAACTCCGCGACTGCGGGACACCGCCGACTCGTGATGGGAACCGCGACAGCGGAACTGACAGCACCAACGGCTCCGGCGGCTCAGGCCGACGGCTTCGGTTTCTTATCCTGCTGCTCATCCAAATCCTCATAACCGACGTCTCCGGCCAAACCTTCAACGATGGAAAAACGATGCGCCAGACACGCGCAAAGAATACCTGCCGGAACACTCAAAATAATCAGACAGCAAGCAGTCAAATGTCTCCCTGAGCCATCTGCCGGCCCCAAAAAACTCAGGCCGCCGAGCGCCAACAGCAGCGCCACGAAAACTCCGCAGGCAAGCCGATGCAGCCATGGCGGCAAATGATGATTTCGGATAAACGGGCGCATGGCCGGCCTAACGGATATATTGAGCGACAGTTTTGAGGTTGATCACTTTCACTGGATTCGACGCTAGACCGGTGTTTTCGACTTGTCCAGCAAGGACTTTTGGAACTGCTTCGGGTTATTAGCCAGCCGGACTTCGGAACTTCCGAACGGCTTCGCATTGGCCACGCGCTGCGGCTGACCCGGCGGGCGCAGCCGCCGTCCGTTCGGAAATGGAACACGCTCCGGGAACCCGCAGGGCGGGACGCCTGCGCTACGGGCCGCGGGGTTTCACGCTTGAGCGGGCGGGACGGCCGTGCCAGACCGGGTCATGAAATTGCGGAGCCTGGCGGCGCTGATCTTCCGGTTCATCGGCCTGTTTTATATCATTGATAGCCTTACCTTCAATCTGGTGTCGGCCATTACGAAGCATGACGGCTGGCAAATAGTGAACGTCGTGCTGGAGCTGGGGCTGGGGTTTTGCTTCATCAGGTTCAGCAAGAAGATCGCCGGCTGGTTTTGCTGGGGCTTGGAGGATTGAGGCGGCGGGATGGCGTTGCCGCTGCCGGGTCAATTGGTTTGTGGGCGGCGGCGTCAGCCGCTGAAATACCACCACAAAATCATGCCGATCATCAGACCGGAAAACACCAGGCCAACCCCGGCCGTGGCTTCGGCGGTGAGGTAAATCGGCTGGCCTCGCCGATGGTAGAAACCGCCCCACTTGAATTCGGCGCGCAGCAGGCGGTCACACTTCCAGCGGCCACCGGAGATGAGCGGCACGACGACCCGGCCGACGTAGTAACCGGCCACCTGAAAGACTGCTTCAAAGAGCGGTTGCAGGATCAGTTCACTGATGAAACTGGCTGGCATATCCGCAAAGTGCCTCCCGAGTCAGCGATCTCGAGCCGGGGAGGGATGGGCGCGAAACCAGCAGTTCGAGGAGGAATGAAACAGGGCAGCCACGGCGATGAGGTCCAAGAGGTCGCCCGCCCAAAACCAGACGGCCACCAAAGTTGAGAATGTTTGATGGTAGCGAATCCATACCAGCGGCGAACTGCCGACGGCCTCGCAGACCGTTCAAACAACCAACACCCACCGCGCCCAATTTTTCCCGTGGAAGGCGAACCAAAGCAGAACAAAATAAAGCAAATGTTGAACCAGAATACTTCCGTAAATGAGATAATGGCTCGACTCAAAATGTGCAATCGTCAGCACGAAAGCCACGCCGGCGCCAAACCCCAGCCAGG
Source organism: Verrucomicrobiia bacterium (assembly GCA_031290985.1). Lineage (GTDB taxonomy): Bacteria > Verrucomicrobiota > Verrucomicrobiia > Limisphaerales > UBA11358 > UBA11358. The sequence continues at coordinate 17,157 of JARLJW010000113.1, forward strand.
CAAGGGCCAACTTGACTGCCAGCGGGCGGGCGGGGTTATGGGTGGTGATGTCCATGCGTGTCATGCCTTCAAGCGAGCGTAGGTCTGAAGTTTCGTGGTGTCCAGCCGGGAACGGGGGGCTCGCTTTTGTCCGCCGCCCGCCGGCGGGTGGACTTTGGCAGGTTCGCGCGCCGCGGACAGGGCCACGGTTTTTCCGGGCGGCCGGATGCCGCCCGCTACGTCAGGCCAGGAGTCCTGACGCTACAACGGCAGGCGGGAGCGCCGCAGCAGAGGATCAAGGTGAAGACGGAATGACGAATGACGAATGGGCAGGCGCGCTACCGCCAATGCTACCGGCCATGCTCGCGCAACAGCGCGGCCAACCGGGCGTTGAACGCCTTCGCCTGAGCCAGCTTCTCCAAGGTGAGGTGCAGCCGGTAGCGCCAGTAGTAATTTGGAATGGCGGGCACATTGATGCGCTCGGCGGCCACGTCCTGGCGGCGGATTTTCCCGTCCATGCCCAGCAGGTCCTGCAATTGGAAGATGCTCCACATGGCCGGCGAATCCAGATGCTGCCGGATGACCGCCTCGACCAGCTCCGGGGTCGCCTCGCGCGGCGCTTCCCCGGGCAATCCCAGTCCGCGGTTGAAAAATTTCTGCGTCAGGGCCGGCTCCTCCGTCCACCAGCCGCGGATGGTGCTCATGTCGTGCGTCGAGGGGGTGACGACGCTCAGGTACGGCGCATCCGCGGGCCGCGAAAATTCCTGTCCCGGATTTTTCGGCATCCGCTGGATCTCCAGGCTGAGGAAGCCCAGGTCGCGCATCACCTCCGGCACGCAGGCGGGCACCAGGCCAAGGTCCTCGCCGCAGATGAGCATGTTGGTCACGCGTTTCAGCGCCGGCAGCTTTTGCATGGCCTCGCGCATCCAGAAATCGTCCTGCCGCCGGAAAAAATAATCCACGTACAGCTCGCGCAGCTTCGCCTGCTGGTCCGCCGCCAGGTTCTTGAACGACAAGGTCTGCTCCATCGCAAAACGGAAATGATATTTTCCATCCACCGGCAGCAGGATGACGTTGCTGATCAAATCGAACAGGCCCAGCTTCAGTTTGGCGTTCCGCGCGTTCGCCGGCAGCGTGGCGAAATGATTTTCCACCTGCCGCTGCGTGGCGAAGCCGTGCTTGAGCCGGTATTCGTCATCGCCGGTCGCATCGAGATAATCCCGCCGGACGGCCTCCGCTTCCGCGCCAAAAACCTCCGCCAGCACTTCATCGGTGATGAACGGCTTCGTCAGGCGGTCGTAATTGAACGTGATGCCGCGCGCGGCAAATTCGTTCGGCTCGATGGCGATGGCCGGCACGAAGTAGCCGAGGATGCCCTCCACCGCGTGCGCCGGGCTGCTCCAGATGCGGAAAAAACCGAGGATATGATCAATCCGGAAGGCGTCGAAATAATTGCCCATCTGCTCGAACCGGCGTTTCCACCACAGGAAGCCGTCGGCCGCCATGCGCGGCCAGTTGTAGGTCGGGAAACCCCAGTTCTGGCCCTTGGCCGCAAAGGGATCGGGCGGCGCGCCGGCCTGCATCTCCATGTGGTACAGCTCGGGCGACTGCCACGCGTCCGCGCCATGGCGATACACGCCGATGGCGATGTCCCCCTTCACCACCAATCCGCTGGCGTGCGCGTAGGCCGTGGCTTCCTTCAATTGCAGGTGCAGATGGAACTGGATGAAATAATGGAACGCCGCCTCGTCATTCCGTTTCAAGAAGGCGGCGATCTTCTCCGCCACATAAGTGTTGTGCTCCGGCCAGCGGCTGAAATCGGCCGTGCCGTATTTATCCCGCAAACAACAGAACGCGGCATAGGGCACCAGCCAGTGCTGGTTTTCGGCAAAAAACTTTTTGTACTCCTTCGTCCGGAAGGTCGCGGCCTTTTGCGAGGGGAAGATTTTCCGCAGGAAATCCAGCTTCACCTTCATCACAGCCTCATAATCCACGGTCTTCAACCGGTTCAGCTTTTGACGCACGGCTTCGAGCGGCTTGAGGTGTTTTTTATTTTTGGCATCCGCGACCGCCGCGAGGTTCAAGTACTGCGGATGCAGCGCGAAGGCGGAGATGGCCGCATAGGGATACGAATCTTTCCACGTCTTGGTCGCGCCCGTGTCATTGACCGGCAGAAGCTGGATCAGTTTGAGCCCGGCCTGTTTCCCCCAGTCCGCCAGCGGCTTGAGATCCAGAAATTCGCCCACGCCAAAGCTGTTTTCACTTCGCAGACTGAAGACCGGCACCGCCACGCCCGCACCGCGCCAGTGCTCGACCGGCAGGTTCGCAAACCCGTCGTTCACCAGCGTGTGCTTGTCGCGCGCGATCCGGTCGTTCAAAACCCGGTTCTGCCCGTCTTCAAAGCGGATGAACGCCTGCTTTTCCACGTCATAAACGCCGTATTTATAAGCGAAAGGAAATGCCTGACCGCGCAGGTCCAGCTTCACGGACAGCTCGTCTTCACCCGCGAGGCGATTCAGCAAGAGGGGGATCCGGGTCTGCCAGTTTCCGAGAACCGCCCCTTCCCCGATCAGGCACAGGGTTTCATTCTTCCCCAGCAACGGGGCTTTCACGCGAAAGGTATGCGTGGGGGTTTTGGTCTGCGTGGTTTTTACTTCCGTGAACTGGGCCTGGAGCAGGACATTCTTGAACGGCACGGTGGCAAAGGCATTGGCGTAAAAAGCCGCGGCATTCCACGAATCGATCACCAGCAGCTCGGCACAGTTGAAATCCGCCGGGCGCAGGTGGCGGTCACGGCCCCAGTCGGTCGCCTGCGCGGCGCCATTGCGGAAAATGTAGTTGTAACTGAACGGTTCGGCACAAGCCTGGGCCGCCAGCGGCACGGTGGCTTCCCAGTGTTCGCGGTCGAGAAACTGGAGCGGCACGGCATGGCCGGGCAGCGGATGGCCGCCGGCAAGGGCGAGCGACTGGCCGGGTTGGGTCACAAACCGCAGACGAAAGGTCAAATTCACGGCGATGTTTTACCAGTGTTCGCGGCACGGTGCAAACCCGCACGAAGATGTTACGCCTTGAATTCAACCGGGCGGTTTCCAGGTCCGCATTCCGCAGCACACACAGAAGGGGTGACGCTGGATCCAGAGGCATTCAGGCCCGGTTTCCAGCGCAGCAAAACCCAAACGGCGGAATCCGGCGGCAAAAGGCGGAATCCACACATTCATGCGGTTAAATTGGACGACTCATCTTGCTATGTTTGAAGCGATCCCTGAAACCCTAAGACCTTGTTTGTCGCCATCAGAAACCGACTAAACCCACCCGCAAATCAAACCCATATGCTTATGAAGCAGACACTTGCACTACCACGTTCCGCCGGCGGAAAAAAACTGGCAACCGCTTTCCGTCTCACGTTTTTATCCTGCCTGCTGGCCGGCGCAGTCCAGGCTGAGAACGCCTACACTTGGAACGGCGGCAGCAGCACCTCCGGCAACTGGACCGACACCGGCAACTGGGGCGGCGCCTCGATGGCACCCCAGGCGTTCATCAACTTCGACGGCTCGGCGCGGTTGAGCAACACCAACAATTTTTCCAGCGGCAGCGCCGCCCATCAAATTTACTTCAAGAGCACGGGCGGCGCGTTCAACCTCTACGGCAACGGTTTGACTTTTTATGATTTCGGCGGGTCGGACCCGAACATCCAGAACGAGGGCACGGGCAACACGCAGACCATCAACTTCCCCTTCGCCAACGGGAACAACAATGGAACTTTTCACATCCTGAACATCAACGTCAACACCAGCCCCAACCAGGGGCCCCTGACGTTCAACGGCGCCATCAGTTCCGCCGATGCGAACCAGCCCCTGCGGGTCATCAATGTCTATGGTCCGTCCGCCATCACCTTCAACGGCAGCATCTCCGATTTTGACAGCACCCACAAACTGGCGCTGTCCCAGCTTGGCAGCGGCACCACCACCCTGCGCGCGACGAACACGTTCACCGGTGACCTGACCGTCAATGCCGGCACCCTGGTGCTGGCGACAAATAGCGCGCTGGCGAACAGCACCAACTTCATCCGCCTCGGCGACACCGCCGGTACAACGGGGGCCAATTTGAATTTGAACGGCGGCAACACGCTGGCGACCGCCATCAACGTCCGCAGCGGCAGCAGCGGCGGGAAAATCATCGCCAACACTTCCGGCACGCCCGGTCCGGCGACTTTCGGCGGGAATATTTTCCTGGATGCGGACGTGACCCTCTTTGCAAACAGCACCGGCGGCAACCTTTTGTCCGGGGCCACGCTGGACTTAAAGAACCAGACGCTCACGGCGGACGGCACCGGCAGCAATTACATCACCGGCACGCTGCAAAACTCCACCGGCAACGGCAATATAATCAAAAAAAGTGCCGGCACATTGACCCTGACCGGCAACAATACTTACGCCGGCACCACCACCGTGAATGGCGGCGTGCTCCGCGTCAACGGCCAGACTGGTTCCAACAGCGGCACCGGCACGGGCGCGGTGACCATCAACCCCGGCGGCACCTTGAGCGGCAACGGCCGCATCGGCGGCGCGGTCACCGTGTCCAACTCCGCCACCGCCGGGCTGTATCCCAACAGCGGCAGCACGCTCACCATCAGCAACAATCTCACCATCGGCGGCAATAGCGCGGTCGTTAAATTCGATCTGAGCAGCAGCGCCGGCGGCGCGAATGACAAGGTGGTTTTGGTGAACGGCACGCTGGCCTGCGGCGGCGCTCAAGTCACCCTCAACCTCACCAATGCCGCGCTCGCCGCGTCCGACTACGTGCTCTTTGACGTGGGCGCTGCCGGCACCATCTCCGGCAGTTTCAATTCCACTCCGGCCTTCACCGGCACCACGCCCAATTACTCCGCCGGCTACAGCATTGTGACTGTGGGTAAAACCGTGGTGCTCCGCTACACTCCCTTGTCCGTGACCATCACCAACGTCGTCGCCAGCGGCAAGGTGTATGACGGCACCAACACCGCCAGCCTGAGCGGAGGCGCGGTGTCCGGCCTCATCAGCCCGGACACCATCGCCACGGTCACCAACGTCCCGGGCACCGGCACCTTTGCCAGCAAGAACATTGGCACCTGGGCCGTGACCGCCGCCGGCTTCACCCTGGGCGGGGCAAACGCTTCGCGCTACGCCCTCTCGGCACAGCCGATCGTAGCCAACGCCAGCATCTCCGCCAAGAGCGTCACCATCACCGGCGTCACCGCCAGCGGCAAAACGTACGACCGGACCAACACGGCATCCCTCAGCGGCGGCAGCGTGTCCGGGGTCATCAGCCCTGATGTCGTGAACGTCTCCGCCGGCACCGGAACTTTCGCCAGCAAGAACATCGGCACCTGGGCCGTCACGACGACAGGCTATGGGCTCACCGGCACCGACGCTGGAAATTACCTGCTCCCCGCACAGCCGACCGTGCCCAATGCCACCATCTCCGCCAAAGGCGTCACCATCATCGGCTTGAGCGCAAATGACAAGGTCTATGACGGCACCAACACCGCCACGCTCTCCGGCACGCCCTCCCTGATTGGCGTCATCAGTCCCGACAGTGTCACGATTATCGCCACCTCCGCCGCCGCCACTTTTGCGAACGCCAACGCCGGCCTGCATCCGGTCACAGTCACCGGTTATGCGCTGGGCGGTGCTGATGCCGGGAATTACTCCCTTTCCGCACAGCCCGTCGTGGCCAACGCCACCATCACCCAGGCCGGCACGACGCTGGGACTCACGACGTCGGCCATTCCACGTTCTCAACCTGGCTCCAATGTCACGTTCACCGCCACCCTCACCGCCACTCCCGGCACCGCGACCGGCGGCATTCAATTCCTGACCAATGGTGTGGCTGCCGGCTCGCCCGTGGGGTTGACCGGCTTGACCGCGCAATTCTCGACCGGCACCCTGCCCCCCGGCACCAACAGCATCACCGCCCAATACGCCGGCGACGGCAATTTCACCGGCAGCACCAACAGCTTGAATCAAGTGGTCAACCATCTGCCGGTGGCGAACAACGTCAGTTATTATCGCGGCGCGGTGAACTCCTTTAAGATCAAGTTAAGTGACCTGGTGACCAACGTCACCGATCTCGACGGCGACTCCAATTCCATCACCGGCTTCGGCACCAGCACCAACGGCGTCACGCTGACCACCGGCGGCGGTTTTGCGATGTATTACAACACCAACCTGGTGAACGACCAGTTTACCTACACCGTAAGCGATGGCTTCGGCGGCGGCGGCACCGGCACCATCACGCTGACCGCGCAGGCCTTTCTCACCGGCCAGAACGCCACCGTCAGCATCGGCGGCGGCACGGCGACCGTCCATTTCTCCGGCATCCCCGGCTACGGCTACAGCGTGCAACGCTCCACCAACCTGATTGACTGGGCCGTCATCCGGACCACGAACGCGCCCGCCAACGGCCAGTTGAATTTCACCGATGACTTCAGCGACCTCGGCGTCGTGCCCAGTTCGGCCTACTACCGCCTGCAATATAACCCATGACCGCCCGGCGAAGTCATCCCGCCAGTTCCAATATCCCCGCCGGTGACGCGCGTTTCTCGTCCACCAGTTCGGCGCGTTTGTCGATGAACTGCGCCACGATGTCCACGGCGATCTCCATGACGCTTTGCGACCGGATTTTGATGCCCACCGGACAGGCCACGCGCGCCATCTGCTCCGGCGTCGCTAGCTTCGCCCGGACAAAATGCTCCGTGATGGTGCGGGCCTTGCGGGCGCTGCCGATCATGCCCAGAAATTGGAAGGGCCGGTGGATCCACGATTCCAGCACCAGCGCATCATGCTTGTGCCCGCGGGTGACGATCAGGCCAAAGGTCGGAGCCGGCGGAAATGGTGCGCTGCCCAGCTCTCCCCAGTTCCCGGTGCACAGGGAAACCTCGTTTGGAAAAAAATCATGGTTCGCCAGCTCCGGCCGGTCGTCAAAGATGGTCACCGCGAAATCGAGTTGCAACGCCAGCGGGGCCACCGCCTGCGCGATGTGCCCCGAACCCGCGATCCACAAGGCGCACGGCGGCATGATCGTTTCGGCATACAGCCAGCCGGGGTCATCCTTGGCGGTCGTCAGCGCCACGGAAAAATCCTGCTTCACGCCCCAGGTTTTAGCCGCGTCACGGGTGGCGAGTCCTTTCCAAAAGGTCTCACCCAGTCGCTGCGCGTTGGGGATGATCACCCCGCTGACTTTGCCGCCGCAGATCAATCCGTCATCCCAGCCAAAATCGTGGTCCAGCACCAGTTCGAAGGTTTCCGGCTTGCCCGTCTTGAGCGCGTTCAGCGCCAGCCGCTGCGCCTCGGCTTCCAGGCAGCCGCCGCCCAGCGTGCCTTTGATTTTCCGGTCGGGAAAAAACAGCGCCTTGGCACCGAACTTTTGCGGGCTGGAACCTTTTACACCGGTGATGACACCCAGCGCAACGGGCTGGTGCGCGGCAGCGGCGGCGGCAAGCGATTGGAAAACCGATTCATTCACCCGCGCAGCTTATGCCTACAATCGCCAAGCGTCAAACGAACCAGACATGGTTCCGCCGCCCATGCCCAAAACTCCAGCGAAGGTGCACGAATTGATAAAACTTCCCGATGGCGGCGGCGGACGCCTTCCCTTAATTTCCCGCATGAAGCAAAAACTATCGGGGGTCGTCTGGCTGTGCCTGTTTGCCACCATGGCGTCCGCGGAAACCAATCTCTTCGTCGCCGCCGATGGCTCGGCACCATTCCACACGGTCCAATCCGCCATCATGTCCGTGCCCTCGGGCAGCCGGGAAAATCCCGTGGTCATCCATATCGCCCCCGGCACCTACCGGGAGCTCATCTACATCCAGCGCGAAAAGTCCTTTTTCAGGCTGGTCGGCACCAATCCCACGAACACCGTTCTTTCGTTCAATCTCTACGCTGGCATCACCAACGCCGAGGGCAAGCCCATTGGCACGTTCAAGACCCCCTCGACGACGATTGATGCGGATGATTTCTCGGCCGAAAACCTCACGTTCGAAAACTCCGCCGGGCCCGTCGGCCAGGCGCTCGCCATCCGCGTGGACGGCGACCGCGCCAGTTTCCGCAACTGCCGCTTCCTTGGCTGGCAGGACACCATCCTGCTCAATCGCGGGCGGCAGTATTTTGAAAGCTGCTACATCTGCGGCCATGTGGACTTTATTTTTGGCGCAGCCACGGCCTGGTTTGAGAAATGCGAGATCCATGCCTTGCGCGACGGCTATCTGACCGCCGCCTCGACGCCGGTGGACGTGCCGTACGGCTACGTCTTCTCCCGCTGCCAGATCACCGGCGAGCCAGGCGTGCAAACGTATCTCGGCCGCCCCTGGCGGATTTACGCCAGCACCATTTATCTCAACTGCGACATGTCCGAAGTGGTCCGGCCCGAAGGTTGGAATGACTGGAAGAAGCCGGAGGCGCACACCACCACGCGCTATGCCGAATATAATTCCACCGGCGATGGTGCCAGCCCGACCAACCGGCCGGACTGGATCAAACAATTGACCAGCGCCGAAGCCAAAAAAATCACGCTGGAAAAGGTCCTGGGCGGCGCGGACGGCTGGACGCCCACTGCCCCATCTGTAGACCCGCGCTTTGGCGCAACCAAGCGGGACATTGTCTATGGTGAGGCAGGAGGTGAAAAGCTCTTCCTCGATGCCCACGTTCCGGCGGGCGAAGGAAAATTTCCCGTTGCTCTCATCGTGCACGGCGGCGGCTGGATGACAGGCGACAAGGAAACGGACATCGTCCCGGTCTTTGCGCCGGTCGCGACCAATTTCACCTGGTTCACTATCAACTACCGCCTCGCGCCCGAAAGCCGCTGGCCCGCGTGCTTCGAGGATGTGCAAACGGCCATCCGCTGGGTCAAGCTGCACGCGGCGGAATACAAGGGCGACCCGAACCGCATCGCCCTGCTCGGCTATTCGGCCGGCGGACAACTGGTCACGCTCGCGGGTACGCACGCCGTGGCGGATACGCAGGTTCAAGCCATTGTTGGCTTTGCGCCCCCCACTGACTTAGTGGCGGACAATGAACGGCGCGGCGGCTTGAGCGTCTCCATGAAAAATCTGTTCGGGTTCGATACGACGAACATCACCGATGATGTCCGCAAGGTGTTGAAAGAGAATTCACCGCTGACCTATGTGCAACCGGACCTGCCGCCGTTCCTGATCGTACAAGGCAGCACCGACAAAACCGTTCCGGTGAATCAATCGCTCGCGTTTCAGGAAAAACTAAAAGGTGCGGGTGTAAGCTGCGACATGATCGTGATCCCCGAGGCCCAGCACCGGATCGCGGACTGGACGAAATTCGACCCGGACTGGCAGGGCAAACTGATGGCCTGGTTGAACGCGAAGCTGCCTGCGAAATAAGATTACGGATACACCAGCCGCAGAAACACCGAACCGTTCGCCGGATTGACGACGATGTTCGTGGCCATGACATTGGTGGAATTTGATACCGTCGCCCAATTAGTTCCCAAGCCGCCGCTCAAATTATTGGTTTGGATTTGCAGCCGCCAACCAAGGTGATCCTGCGGCCAGGAAAGCCGCAGTTGATTTCCCGCCGCCTGCATCAGGATGTTCGTCGGCTGGCTGGAGGGCAGCGGCACCGCGCCCGCCGGCGCTGAATTGGTGCTTTCACCACCCGCCCCGGCCGCCGTCACCACATAGTAATAATTCACCCCATTGCTCACCGCCGCATCCGCGTAGTTTGTCGCCGTTACGCTGAAGGTTGCCGGATAAGGGCCAGTGCTCATTGTCCCGCGTTTCAAGTTGTAATTCGTTGCCCCGCCCACGGCATACCATTTCAGATTGATGAGCAGATTCGTCGCCGCCGCCACCAGATTCGTCGGCGCGGGAGGCGCCGGCAAGGTAACGACCAACTTCACCTGCCCGGCGGTGCCGGTGTCGTAGGCATAATTAAAACCCGCCGGCAGGGAACCCAGTTGTGGCCCGGTCCCGCCCAAGCTGCCGGTGTAGGTCAGCAACGTGTAAGTTCCGTTCGTAAAACCAGCACCCGCTGAAATATTATTGGTGCCGCCCAGCGTAAGATTGCCCACTACCGCCACCTTCGCCGCGTTCGTCCCCAGATTGAAATTCAAGACGGTATTGGTGAACAAGGTCAGGTTATTGCTCACCGTCAGCGTGCTGGCGGCCAGCGTCAGCGGCCCGTCGTCAAAAGCATTGGTGTTCTTCAAAGAGCCAAAGGCATTATAAAGCCCGAGCCCATTGCCATAACCATTGGTGGTGAGTCCGTCGAACATGAACAGCGTGTTCGTCGGTGCGCTGTTGGTGATCACCGCCTGCGCGTTGTACAGCGCAAAGGTGCTGTTTCCCGATGAAACATTGAAATTGCAGTCGATGAACTGCGCACCACTGACGTTGTAGAGACAGAAATTCCGGTCGCCGGTCACGCTGACTTTGTTGAAAATAATGTTGGTCGCGGGCATTTCCATGCGCGCCCAGATGAAGCCAACGGGATAACCGCTTACGGAGGTCGCCGTAATATTGCTGAAAGTGATGTTGCGAAAGATGGGCGTGAGGCTGGTTGCCGCCACGACCGCCTGCGTGGCGGCATAGTATGGGGTCACGCTGCTTGGCGTGCCGATTACATTGTAGTATCCGTAGATTTGGATCGGGAAATGCACGTTCGTAATGCCGATGTTGATATAAGAAATATTCTGCACCAGCCCGCCACGGTCGTTGTCCGACTTGATGCGGATGCCATTGTCCGCCCCGCTGATGGTGCAATTGATGACGGTGATGTTGGACACCCCGCCGCTGTCCGTATAGCTGCCGATGGAGATGCCGTGGCCGTTGCCGTATACATTGTTCGTGAGCAGGATGTCGTGCGAACCGCCGCCGCAGGTGAAATCATCGTCACCCGTGCTGATGTTGCAGTTTTGCACGAGCGTGTTGGTTCCGCTCACGTCACAGGCGTCGGTATTGTGGGATGGCGTCACCGGATCGCTGGAAGAAGGCGCCCGGACCGTGACCCCTTGAACGGTGGAATTCTTGGCGCTGCCGCCGATGGCGATGTGAAACATCGGGGAATTTGACAGGGTCACATTCTGGATCATTTCACGGTTGCAACCCGACAGGGAAATCATGCTGGGCCGGTTGTTCGTCTTGTAGCCCGGCCACCAGGGCGCCCCCTGACCGTCAATTGCACCGGAACCGCTGATCTCAATGTTGGTCAGGCCCGAGCCGGAAATGAAATTGGCCGGATTGACAATTCCGCCGGGATACTGGTCGTATGGCAGCATCCGCAAGACCGCACCGACATCGATTTGCAGGTTTACATTGTTTTTCAACGTGATCGGGCCGCACAGATACGCATTGGTGCCCGCCGGAATCTCCACCGTGCCGCCCCGCAAGCCATTCGTCAGGGCACCTGCGGCCGCAACATTGATGGCGGTTTGAATCGGCGTCGTGTTATCCGTCGAACCATTACCCCACGCGCCATAGGCCGCGTTGGTGACCACGACGATGTTGTTGGTGTTGATCAAAAGTCCCCATGGCACAATCGCCTGCGCCTTTATCGCCAGCATTAACAGCGCCAGCGCCATGAAAACGGCGTAGCGGCATAACCTGCCGTGTGCCCGCATGGCATCAGGGTTCAAGCGAAACGCGTACGACATGGGACAATATAATTCACTTCACCGGTTCGAGCGAGCAGTCCACCAGCTTCACATCGGCATTTTCCACCACGTCCGGCTTTTGAACCTTTTTGAAACTGGAATTGTAGATCCGCACGTCGCTTATGCTCGCCGCCGGAAAACCGCGCACGTTCAACACGCGCGGCGTCAGCGCCACCTTGAGGTTGTCCATCACGACATTTTTGGCCGTGGGATTGAATTCGCCCTTCGCGCCTTCTTCATAGAGAAAATCGATCTGCAACACCGAGTCCTTCACCAAGCCCACGTTCACGTTCCGCATGAAGATGTTTTGCAACACGCCGCCGCGCATGGCATTTGATTTCAACCGCAGAGCGCAAACCAGGTTCGGGCTGCTCATCTCGCAGTCCTCCACAAAAACGTTGCTGCAACTGCCGGAAATCTCGCTGCCAATGGCCGTGCCGGCATGACCGTCGCGCATCGTGCAGCCGCGGATGACCAGGTTTACGGACGGCAGGCCCACGCGGCGGCCATCATTGTTGCGGCCGGATTTGATCGCGATGCAGTCGTCGCCGGTATCGAACAAACAGTTTTCAATCAGCACATCACGGCAGCTTTCCGGATCGCAGCCGTCATTGTTCGCGCCGTGCGAAAAAATGTCCACGCCCCGCACCGTGACGTTCGTGCTGAGCAGTGGATGAATCTCCCACATCGGCGAGCGGCGGATCTTCACGCCCTCGATCAGGACATTCTGGCAGCGCTGGAACTGGATGAAATTGGGCCGTAAATAGTCGCCCTCCCCGAAACGGCGCTGGTCCACCGGCACCTTTTGATTGTTCATGTCATCCAGCCGTTTGCGGGCGGCCGTTTGCGTCTTTTCACCGCCACCCTTGCGGCCTTTCCATCCGAGCCAGTTGGAATCATCCGCCTGTCCGTCCAGCGTTCCCTCGCCCGTGACGGCAACGTTTTTCTGGCCGACTGCAAAGATCAACGGTGAATAATTGTAGCACTCGATGCCTTCAAAGCGCGTGAACACCGCCGGCAGATACGCCTTCGGATCGGTGCTGAATTTCAGGACGGAATTGGTCGCTGCCAGGTGCAAATCCACACCGCTCTGCAGATGGATCGCCCCCGTCAAAAAATCCCCCGCCGGCACCACCACCCGGCCCCCGCCCGTCTTTGCGCAGGCGGCGATGGCCTTGGCAATGGCTTCCGTGCAATCGGTCTGGCCGTCCCCAACCGCCCCGTATTTCGTGATGTTAAATTCCTGGGCGGGAAATTTTGGCGGCACGATGCGCGACAAGATTTCCGGCACCTGCTTCCATTCCGGTGCATCAGCGTGGACAACGACAGCCGCCAGCATCGCCAGCGACACGGTTAACAGTGATTTTCTCATGGTTGGATTTTAGATAAAAGTACGCCTTAAAGTCATGGTCCAAGCTGAATGCGGTAATACCGCTGAATGAAGCTGGCGGCGTTGGAATCGCTCCAGTTGAATGGCAGCACCGGCAGATGGTTGGTGAAGAGGCTTTGCCAGGTCACCAAGTTCGTAGACGCCTGCACGATGTAATCCGGCCCGGCATCACCGCTGATGGTCAGACTGACAATCCCGTTGCTAAAAATGATTCCTGCCACTTGTGGCTTTGCGGGCGCACCCGATGACACCGCCAGAAACGCGTTGCTGCTGGTGACTGAACCGGCGGCATTGGTCACCACGACAGAATAGCTGCCGGCATTGGTCGTTTGGAGGTTATTGATGGTGAGCGCGGAGTTGGTTCCGCTGGCCACCGGAGTATTGGTATTGAAATACCATTGGTAAGCCAGCGGGCCCGTGCCGCCGACCACTACTGTGAAAGTCACGCTTTGGCCGGTCGTGTTGGTTGTATTTTGTGGTTGGGCCACGATGAACGGGGCGGTGGCAGAATAGGTCGTTTTCAACCAGTTGGTTTTTCCCCACGTCAGCACGCCCGCGCCGGCACCGGCCGTGGCGCTGGTGACAATGGCTTGAAGTTGGGCGGGATCATCCGGGGTATAAGCATAAGGCAACTGGTTGCCGGGCAGATTCCACGAGAAAGCGATGATCGGTGCTTGAAACGGCCCCATCGGGCTGCCGACATCGGTGCTGTTGCCGCGCACAACCGTGCCATCGAATTGGTAGATGCTGTCGAGCGACTTGATCTTCCCGGTATAGGCCGGATTGGAAGGATCCGTCTGGTTGTTGCGCAATGGCCAGAGGCAATCGATGTAAACCGATTTTTCAACCAGCAATGCGCCGCCTTCGGTGGAGATGCTGCCGTTGATCGGGGGATTGAAGCTATAGGTGTTGTTCAACGTATTTTGGTTGGCCGTGCTCAAGGCGGCCGCCCGCGTATCGCGCAGGCGCTTGGCGGCCAGCACCAGGGTGTCATCCACATAGATGTTGTAATCGTGAACGTTCCCGGCGCGCAAACGCGGCACACAACGATCCCACACGCCCAGCCACAAATGATGAAAGGTCATCGTGATGGTCGCGTTGTTCGGATCCAGATCGTTCTGGCCGGACAGGTGGGTTTTGTCATGCGCTTGGATGATCGTCACGATGTCTTCGACACTGTATCCGTGTGTGCGCAGGAAATTATAAAACGGATAACTTCCCGGACTTTGCTCCATAAAATTGATCTCCTGACGCACCCAGCTGTTGGTGTTGGTGGCCCCGTCGTCACCGATGTATCTGCACCATGAAATCGTGATGCCCGAACTGCCCGCCTTGGTGTCCAGGATGCCGTCATAGCTCTTGGTGAACGTGCAATGATCCACCCAGACGTTGCTCACCGCACCACCGTTGCCGATGTCGATGAAGTCCCAGTCGTTCTTGTCGTAATTGCCCTTGCTGGCCTCGTCCCATTCCCACATCTCATCAAACTTCAGGTTGCGAACGATGACATTGTGGGTGCTCTTGATGTTGAAGGTGCAATGGCGGATGGTCGCCCCATTGGCCGAGAAGATGGTCAAGCCGCCGTTTTTGTACTTGATGTCCATCTTGCTGACGCCGGTCGTGAGCAGCCGCGGGTGCAATTGCGGCGTGGCGGCGGCGGTGAACGGAGTGCTGGCCAGATTCTGCACCGCCGCACCGATTTCGTTCCAGCCCAGATCAAGATTGGTCATGATCTCGATCACCTTGATGCCGCCGGTTTTGTTGTAGGCAAGCACCGCCGTGGCGAGATCAAGCGCATTGGTAACCTTCGCATAAGCCGGGTCGGTCTCTGGAATCACCCCGCCACCGGTGGTGCCCTGCGCGAAGCCGGTCAGATTATACGCGGAATTTGCCACCGGCACGGTGGTGGTCACCGTTAAAATAGCGACACTGCTGGTCACGCTGCTGACACTGTTCGAAGCCGTCACCGTGTAACTGCTGCCGCTATCGCCAGCTTGCACATTCGTCACGTTCAAAGCGGTGGAAGTTGCACCGGCGATCGGCACCCCGTTTTTGTTCCATTGATAACTAATTGGTGCAGTGCCATTGGCCATGGCGTTGAAACTGGCAATGCCGCCCACCAATACGATCTGCGAAGCTGGTTGCGAACTGAAAGCCGGTGCCACGGGAGTTGTGTTTAAGGTCAGAAACGCATTGCTGCTCGTGATGCCACCGGCCAGGTTGCTGATGGTCACCGAGTAACTACCCGCATTGCCCGTTTGCACATTGGCGATGGTCAGGGTGGCATCCGTCGCATTCGTCAGCACCGTATTGGTGTTGTAATACCACTGATAACTTAACGGTTCGGAACCGCCCGCCAGCACGCTAAAAATGGCGCTGCCGCCCGGCGAAATGTACTGGTCTTGCGGTTGGGTGATGATTGAAGGCGGGTTCGGGATGTTCACCGTCAATGTTGCCACGGCGCTCGTCACCGAACCGAAAGAATTGGTCACGACGACAAAGTAATTATCCGCATTCGTAGTTTGAAGATTGGTCAGCGTGACCGTTGAATTGGTGGCACCAGCCAGGAGCGTGGGCGTGTTGTTGTTGTAATACCACTGATAACTCAGCGGTGCCGTTCCGGAGGTGAGCACGTAGAATGTGGCGCTTTGTCCGACCAAGACCGTCTGACTTTGCGGATCGGTGTCGATGGCAGGAGCCGTGTTTGCAGTAATGAGTTCCACCTTGAAGAGGCTGGTGTCCCATTGCGCAGCGGTGCTGGCTGAACCGCTCGGCCGCATGGCAAATGTGTCAAAGGCAAAGCTGTTGGGCGTCGTGTCGGTGAAGGCAACCGTCCCCGTTCCTGTATTGTTATAGGTCCCGCCCGTCATCGTGGCTGTGATGTCCAACCCGCTTGAGGCGTTGCGTGTGAATGTCATCGTGAACGTGTACTGCGTGCCGCCATCAAAACCATGGACACCGCCCGCCACCCCGTTCGCCAGCGCAGTCCAACTGCCGCTGGAGGAAAGCAGGGCCGAACTGGTTCCCGGCACCGCCCGCTTCATTAATTGGAACGGGGTGCTGCCACCCAGGGTCTGGCCTATGTTCATGAACATGGCGTAACCGGCGTAAGCCGCATTCGGCGGGCTGCTGTCGGACGTGAGCCGCGAGCCGCTGGGCGTGTTCACCACCGCCACCGGCAGCCCCTGGCTGGAGTTGGCGCTGCTCACAGTGGTGGGCGTAAAAACCCAGGTAATTTTAAGCTCGTCGCCGGCATTGACCAGATTCACTTCGCTGCCTTCAGGCGTAAAATAGGTGGTGGATGAAAGCGAAGTGGTCGGTTGCACCGCCCGCAAATCACTGGGGGCGGGAACCGTCAAGGCCGAGCCGGATGATGAAAACCACGCCGACTCCAGATTGCCATCCCCGTCCGTGTCCGTGCCATTCTCCGAATACACGGGTGCCGCCGGGTCGGTGCGGGTGCCGTCCTGCCAGGTGTCGTTGACCAGGACGGTTGCCCGGCTCACCACAATCATGACCGCCAGCAGGAGAACGATCAAAAGCCCGGGTTTGGGTTGGGAATGATTCGAACGCTGCTTTGCGGGGAACCACGGTCTGGCTTCAACGTTATGAACGAACATGGTGATGGTGTGTTTTGGAAAAAGAGTGGCTGTGTGGCGACTAATATCCCAGATTATGGAGATTTGTCATCGTGGGGTAGTTGCAATTAACATTGAATATTCTGCACTCGCTCCCAGCCGGCAATTTCAAAACATGTAATTCCAAAATCCCACCCTGCGCGTGCCGCTCATGGCTTCGCGGCTGGCAATGGCAGGCCCGATACTTCCGCATTTTCCAGCTTCAATGGATCGCCGCCAGCCACCGTCACGGAAACATTTTTCAACTGCACCCCTTTGGCATTGGAAATCAAAAAGCTTTTGGCTGCGGAGATCTGAACGTTCTCCAGAACGACATTGGAGATGCAACTCTCCGGCAGGCCTGCGATCAATCCCGCCGCCTTCGGGCACGTGGCCGTCAGGTTGCTGATGCGGATGTTGCGATACACAGGAATGTTGCCGGTTGGTGGCGCGGCATTCGTTCGCGCGCCGGATGCGGGTTTGGCATCCCCGGCGGAATTGCCCTGATAAGTGCAGGTGAACGTAATGGCCGGGTTCACGTTCTTCATGCTGATGCCATCACAGAAGATGTTTTCCACGATGCCGCCGCGCCGCGTGTCTGATTTGATGCGAATGCCGTTTTCTGTGTTCTCAAAAGTGCAGTTTTTCACCGCCACATTGCGCACGCCGCCCGTTGTCTCGCTGCCGATGCTCATGCCATGGCCATGCAGGAACGTGCAATCCGTCACTGTGATGTCTTCGCTCTGGAAATCATGTCCGGGCATTTTTTTGCCCGCCTTGATGGCGATGTTGTCATCCCCCACATCAATCTTGCAATGCGTGATGAGCATCCGCCGGCCGCTCGGGTCGATCGCGTCCGTGTTCGCCGCGCGCTCCGGCGCCAGGATGGTCACGTTCGTCACCACCACGTCCTCACAATCCGCGGGCACCAGGTGAAACTTGGGTGAATTTTGCAGCGTGATGTTTTCCACGCGCAAATTCCTGGTCCGCTCGATGACAATCAGGTTCGGGCGTGGCAGCGTGTAGCCGGACTTGATCTGCCGGGCTTTTTCCGCCTCCGGCCACCAGACTGCCCCGGCGCCATCGATCGTCCCCGTGCCCGTAAAGGTGACATCCGTCAGATCCTTGCCGCTGATGAACGGAATGAAATCGCTCCCCTTCGCCTTCAACCAGTCACCGGGCGTTTTCATGAAATCCATCTGGTTCGTGCTCGCCTGCAATGTCGCCCCCGCATCCAATTGGACCGTGGTTTTGGCATGCAAGGTCAGCGGCTGGCTCAGATATGTTCCCGCCGGAAACTCCACGGTGCCGCCGGATTCCCTGCAGGCATCCAACGCCTTCTGGATGGCCGCCGTGTCGAACGTCCGGCCATTGCCGGTCGCGCCAAAGTCGCGGACGCTGAACGTGGCGGCACCCAAGGGCAGGCCAAGGCATAAAAAAATGGCGACAATTCTCATTGGAATGACCACAGGATGCGCGAAAAAGCAGCGTTGCGATACGGGGTATTTGGGCAAACCTCGTTGAAATAAATGCACCCGGTGCCATCTGCGGTTCCGGGGCTGATATTTCAAGCCGCCCCGTTCAGGAAATGCCGCCACCACGCGACATTTCCGCTGGATTGATGCGCAGCAAAACCCAGTCATCCAACGTTTGTGCGCCCAAGCCACGATAAAAATCCAGCGCCCGCTCGTTCCAGTCCAGGGCAATCCATTCGAACCGCGCGCAACCACGTTCGGCGGCAAGCCCGGCCACCGCCTCAATCAAACGCCGCCCCAGCCCGCGCTTGCGAAATTGCGGTTGCACATACAGATCGTCCAGCCAGAGGCCCGCGCGGCCGGTAAAACTGGAGAAGGTTGAAAAATAGATCGCATACCCCGCCGGCTCGCCATCCACGCGTGCCAGCAAAGCCTCCGCCGCCGGTTGCGGACCAAAAAAGGCCGCCTGGAGCGACTCCGCCGTGGCGGTGAACTCATGTTCCAATTTTTCAAACCTGGCCAGTTCGCGGATCAAGTCCAGCAAAACCGGAATCTCATCGGGCGTGGCCGGAGCCAAGGTTATATTCATGCCACACATTAAGAATGCCCGGCGTCCCCCGCAAGCGGAGACGTGCCCATCATCACGGGTACGGCCAGTAGGCGCGGTAAAAACGGTAACGGAAACCCGCCGTGTTCGTGTCCTGGAAAAACATCAGCCCGTTTGTGTCCGTAAACCCGGAACCGATATTGGTCCACCCGGTCAGGTTGGTTGAGGCTTGAACGCCAAAGGCGATGTTCGTGCTCGAAACGAGTTTGAACTTATAATAGCCGTTCGTGATACCGAGCGCGGTCAGCACCGGCGTGGCCGGCGGCGGCACCACGATATTGTAATCCCCGAAGATCGGATAATGATCGCTGCCCACGAAAGTGGTGGCGCTGCTCGTGCCGGCCTCTTGCAGGTCGGTGTAAACCGTCGCGGCATCCGGAGTCGTACCCGCCAGGTCGTTCAACGAATGATTGCTGGCGTCGGTTGCCGTGCTGCCGCGGGTCGTTGACCCGTCGTTGCCGAAAGTCTCGAAGGCGTAAGGGTATTGCGAGGCCGGAAAGTTGGAGACGTCATACGGATCGGCCGTGTCGGGAGCCAGTTGGACTCCACCCTTGCTGTTGTATGCGGCGAACATCAAGGCGTTCGGTAGTTGAATATCCAGGCGTGAGGACATCGTTAATGGTCCTTCCGTCGCATCGTTATAGAGGTAGGTGCTGATATCCGTAGCCGAATTGGTGAAGATGATGGTGGTCGGCGGCGTGGTCTTGGACATCGGGTCGTAGGCCTGCGTCTGGTTGGTGTTCGCCCAGACGATGCTGGTGTCGCTCCAGTTGGTGCCGTCGGAAGTCACCTGGCCCGTGAGGCATTTGTAGGCGTTCTCATAGCTGCCGTTGAACAGGTTCCAATCTCCGCCGTACAGAATATGCGCTCCGGCCGGCAGCTTGTATTTTGCATCGCTGCGAACCTCCTGGGCCTCGGCATAACGGGCATCGCCCGGCGGGTTGTCGGACGAACTCCGCGCATGGCTGACATAAAAATAAAAATCCTCAGCCGTCCCGTAACCCACCGGCCGGAGCTGATACACCATCGGCCCGCGGGCCGGGCCGGGCGGCGAGTTGCTAATGGAATGGGCCGCAGTATAGCTGCCGTTGGACTGCAGCAGCACCGTGGTTCCATCCGGCAGCGCCCGCGCCGAAACGACTTGCACCGAGTTCGTCCGGTAAATGATCCCGTCCGGCCCGCCGCCCGTGTTCGGGTCGGTGGTCTTGTCATAGGCGTAAGTCCCCGCGCCGTAAATGAGGTTGAGCTGCACCACGAAGTTGGAAAGCGTCGTCGGATTCAATTCCTCACAACTCATCACATCCACCGGCTGCGCATTGGTTCCCAGATGATGCAATCCAATCGCTTGAACCACCGTCGGCAGGCTGTGCGCTGAGTTGGTGATGTTGCCGTCATTGCCCCGGTCTTCACAATCAATGTTGTAAGAAACGATGCGCAACGTCTTGCCCCAAGCGCCACCGGCACACAGCACCAACGCTGACATCACCGCCAAAATCACCCGGCTGCGATGCAATTTGACGATGATCTGATATGACGAAATCATTTTGTTAAATGGTGCTTGGTGCGCAGAAACGCCCGCTCCTCCGGACATTCTTTACCTTGTTTATCTGTCCGGACAATTTAACAGAAACAAAAATTTGCGCCAAAAAAAAATCGAAGCAATTAACAATATCCGGTGAGCAATGCCGTACCGCTTCCAATCCCTGCTTTATTACCAAATATACGGAATGAGCCGGTATCGCGTCCGCTGGCAATACCCGGCGTAGCCGGGCAGGTCCCGGCGCAGGACATTCTCCTCATTGAGCAGGCGGCAAACAAGGATGGCAATGACAAGCATGCCGGCAGGTAAAACCACCAGCGAACCCAGGGCTGCTGGCGTGCAAAGCGACTGCACAATGCCCGCGGAATACATGGGATGACGCACCCAACGGTAAGGGCCGGTATCCGCAATCGTCTGACCGGCTTCGACCTGGATTATGCTCGCGGCGAAACGGTTCGCAACCAGCACCCGAAGAAATACATGCTGACACCCCGCGATCAACGCCAGCGATACCAACATCAGCCACCACGGCACCGGCCCCCAAAAGCTCCGCGACCAGCCGAACCGGTGATCCAGTCCGCATAACACCAAAATCAGGCCAAAGACCAGCTTCATCAACCGCATGATGGTTTTTTGCCGGCCGATCTTCTCCCGGTTTAGCAGCCGGCGTTCAAGCAACTGCGGATCCAGGCGCTGGAGATAAACCACATGGAACACCGTGGACGCAAGAAACAGGCCGATATAAGCCCAGCCCGGCCAGAACTCCAGCGTGCCGGCGGAGAGGAACAGCACGGCGATCATGATCAACTGGGCCGGGACGATGCGGAGCACCAGCCGGGTCAGCAGACGCCTGCCTTCCGGCACGGATGCTCGATTGGATGCTGGGCGGCTCACGCGTTACCGAAGACTGCCAAGCTTGAACATCTGTTGCGTGCCAGTCGTTGATGCTCCTGGCCCTGCCTTGCTCGCCTAGTTCAGTGAATCCAGCTTGATGTTGATCGTCTGATTCACGTGGGTGGTCAGGGTCTGCGGCTGGCTGTAGGGGCCGGTCTTCGCCTTCGGGTTTTTGGGCAGGAGTATGGCGATCGTCATGTCCTGATTCATCGTGGTATCAATCACTATCCCCAGTTCCGGATCAAACCATGAGGTGCCGGAAGTGTTCCCATCCTTTATGTTCATGGTCATGCCCATCGGGCCGGTTGGCGTTGCCGTGGAGCCGGACTTGGTTTTGATCGTGCCCGTAAACTCCAGCCGGGCGCAGTTGCGTTTGCCATGCTTCTCCCAGTTTTGGAGGGTGAAGGTTTGATCCATCACCAGCGTGCCCAGCGGTTCGGCCGGAATTTCCAGTTGCACCGGCCAACTGTCGCCGGGTGCCACCGCCTTCGGCGGCAGGAAACGGCTGCTGCTCATCATCTGCTTGAAATAGCCCTCGCTCATCATGCTCTTGAGCGGCGTCATGCCTGCCGCTCCGCCGCCGGACATGCGGCTCATCATTTCATCCACGCCTTCCATGTGGTCCACGTTGTTGCTGGCGTCCAGGAAAAACTTGAGCTTGGCGCCCACGATCTTGCCGAACATGCCGGCCACCGGATTGGTGCTGTCCCCCGCCGACTTTTTGTCCGAGTCATAATCCAGCATTTTTTTGCCGTTCATCTCCATGGCCATGCGGGCGCCCAAAAATTCCATCTCCACTTCATGGCCGCCATCGGGGTCCGCCTTCAACACGGTCATTGAAAATTTCTGCCCCATGGTCATGTTCTGCTGCATCGGCTGCGGCTGGCCCGGCACCGCCGTCTCGGTGGTCGCCTTCATGTCCATGTTCTGGACCACATGCTCGCCCAGCGGCCATTTGAGTTTTAACTCCATCGGGCCGGTCGGCAGCGGGGCCGTGGATGCCTGGTTCAACTTACCAGCCTTGTTGCAACCAGCCACGGCCAGAGCCAGCGCCAAGGCAACCAAGGGAAAAAGTTATCCGCAGTTGTCAGTTATGCGGAGGTGGACCCGGCGAAACTGATTCTGGAGTTTTCTTTTCCAAAGCACTGAGGCAGGAGGAATGATGGCAACCTCTTGAGAACCGTGGGGTTTAATGGAGGTAGATGATCGCCAATG
>JARLJW010000018.1 GCA_031290985.1 Verrucomicrobiia bacterium
CATCTTTTACACGCTCACCGCTCCCATGATGAAGATTCCCCGGTCGGATGCCGCCCGGCAGTTGGCCGCGCTGTTGCAGCAGTCCGGCTTGGAAGTGGAGAACCGGAGCCGGGTTTTTGACATTCTCGCGCTTTGTGAAACGAAGAACATTGATTACGGCGACGCCGCGCTGATTGTCCTGGCTCAAGGTGCGGTGCAGGAGCTTCTTTCCTACGACCAGGATTTCCGCAAGGTGCCGGGAATCACCGCTTTTTCACCTTTGGATTGGCTGCAAAAGGGGCGGAAGCTGCTCAAATAGCCACCCGCAGAGGAGTCATGCGCCAAAAAAAGAAGCCGCCGTTGCCGGCGGCTTCCGATAATCCAAATGCGTGGGCGCGAGACGCCCCGCCAGGCTCGGGCGCCTACTTCTTGGCGCTTTCCGCCACGGCGGCGGCGGCGCGTTTTTCCATGATGAGATCGACGATCTTCTTCGCCAGCTCGGGCTTTTCCTCGAGCGCCTTCTTGGCGGCTTCCCGGCCCTGGCCGATGAGCGCACCGTCGAATTGCAGCCACGCGCCTTTTTTATCCACCGCGCCGCATTCGATGCCCACGTCGAGGATGCTGCCTTCCTTGTCGATGCCGTGGTTGTAGATGATGTCGAACTCCGCTTCCGCAAACGGCGGCGCGACCTTGTTTTTCACGATCTTCACGCGGGTATGGTTGCCGTAGACGTTGCCGGCGGCGTCTTTTAACTGGTCCTTGCGGCGGATGTCCATGCGCACGCTGGCGTAGAACTTCAGCGCCTTGCCGCCGGGCGTCGTTTCCGGGCTGCCGAACATGACGCCGACTTTTTCGCGCAACTGGTTGGTGAAAATGCACGTTGTCCGGGACTTGCTCAAGATGGCGGTCAGCTTGCGGAGGGCCTGCGACATGAGGCGCGCCTGCATGCCCATCGTGGCCATGCCCATCTCGCCTTCGAGTTCCGCCTTGGGCACGAGCGCGGCGACGGAATCGATGACGATCACGTCCAGGGCGTTGGAGCGGGCGAGCGTTTCGCAGATGGTCAGCGCCTCTTCGCCGCTGTCCGGCTGGGAGACGAGCAGATCATCCAGGTTCACGCCGAGTTTCTTGGCGTAGCCGGGATCGAGCGCGTGTTCCGCGTCAATGAACGCCGCGAGGCCGCCGGCCTTTTGGGCGTTGGCGATGACGTGGAGCATCAGGGTGGTTTTGCCGGAAGATTCCGGGCCGTAGATTTCCACGACGCGTCCGCGCGGCAAGCCGCCGACGCCCAGCGCGAGGTCGATGGACAGCCCGCCGGTGGGGATGACCTCGATCTTGGTCTGCGCCCGGGCATCGCCGAGGCGCATGATGGCGCCGTCGCCGTAGGCCTTGTGGATGCTGGAGATGGCGGCTTCGAGCTCGCGATCGCGCGCGGCGGTGGCCTTGGTTTCCAGGGCGGTCTTCTCGGCCTTTTCGGCGGCTTTATCAGCGCCCTTGTCAGCGGCCTTGTCGGTGGATTTTTCGGTAGCTTTTTCAGCAGATTTTGCAGCCATAAATTTTTTTGATTGGTTTTATATTGTGGGCGCGACGGTAGAGAACTTTTTAGCAATAGTCAAATTCTGGATGCTCGCGTTTTGAATCCAGGTTTTGTTTGGTTGCGACCTGTTTTTGCCTTCCGTTTTTTTATTTTTCATGACGGCATCGTAGCAGGGTCAGTTGGACAAAGGCTGTCCAACTGAATATTTATTTTTGGGGGTTAAATTGCCGGCAATCTGGGCGCACCATCGCGGTAAACGAGAGCGCGTTGGTTAGCAATCGCGGCGCGCGCGGAGCGACGCGCCCTACCTCCGTTGTTGCAATATTAAGTGGTCCGTGACGCGAACAATTCGAGGACGAGGACGAGGAGGATTGACGGGCGGGGAGAACGAAGCCAAAACGAAGCCAAATTTTGAGGGTTTCTATGGGGCTTTGATGGACTGAGGAAATATTGCAAGTTGTTTTATTTTAATATTTTGTAAATTTATATGGCGTGAGGCGTGGGGTGGGCGCGGGCCGGGGAAAATTACAGAACGAAGCCAATTTGAAAGTGGCGGGTGACGGGGGACGAATGACGAATGACGAATGACATTTTTTTGGGTGAAATTGCCAAAAATCCGGGCAGGGAGGCTTACGGAGTGCGACCACCCCGGCCGCAGCAATTTCCAAAATGCGGGGGGCTTCCGTACATTTCATGCGGCCTGATTGACGAGAGTTGCTGCGCCCGGGGACGGGCGCACTCCGGGGCTGGATCACGGCATGACTTGCACGCGGTAGAAACCCGTCTTGCCGTTGTTGGTGGCGGTGAAGGTCATGGTGGGATTGTTCGAGGCCTGCCACCATGCCGTGACTGGCTGCCAGCCGAGGAGGTTGCTCGAGATATTGACCTGATACAGCCGATTGGTGACGACCGGCCACTGCAACTGGATCAGGCCGCCGGCCTTTTTATTTTCGCCCGTGAAATATAACCGCGAGGCCGCGTTCGTGGGGTCGGTGCCGGCGATGAACTCGGCGTAATCCGTCATGCCGTCGTGGTCCGTGTCGGTTTTTTGCGTGCGGTTGGTGGAGAGGGTGCCAAATTTTTCCATTTCCCAGGCGTCGGAAATTTTGTTGTTGTTCACATCCGGAAAATCGTAGTTGCCGGTAAAGTTCAGCGTGCCGCCGGCGGCCAGGGTGTTGGTCTGGTCCGGCGGCGTTTGATAATACTGCACGTCTCCGAATTCCACGAGGTACTGGCCGGCGGCCAGATTGCTGATGGTGACGGACGGGGCCACGCCGGTCTGGACGGGAATCGTGCCAATGGGCGAGACGGCGGATAATGACCACGTCCCTTGGCCGAGATTTTTGGTGATGTGAATTTTTCCGGCGGCGGGGACACCGGTAATGCCCACGTCATCCACCAGCCAGCCGTGGCCTTCCAATCCTAAATAAAACCAGACCACCTGTATGGTTTGACCAGCATAGGGAGTCAGGTCCACGGTTTCCTGCTCCCAGCCACCAGACGCCATTCCGGAATAGTCAACCAAGGTGGCGACAGCGATGGGCGGCGTTGCGCTGTTGGTGCTGATGCCGAGCTGTCCGGCCTCCAAGCCCGAAGTAAAATCGTAGCTGCTCTCAAAGGTCAGGGTCGCCGTGCTGACGCCGGAAAGGTCGATCACCGGGCTGTACAGAAATGAACTGGCCAGGGTAGACGGGGACTGGCCATTCAAATTGCTGCCCCAGGCATTCGTGCCCGAATAGGCGCTGGTCTCCAAACCATTGTTGGGTTTGCCCAAGGTCCAATTGATGTCTGAGCCGGAATACGGCACCACCGACCAGCCGGGCGCGCCGCCCTCCAAATCATCAAACCACGGCGGGGCGGGCGCCTTGAGCGTTTGGAACGAATACAGATTCCCGTGATTGTCATCCACCGTCGTGTTGCCCGCGGCATCCGTGCTCACGACCTGGTAATAATACACCCGGTTCGCCGCGAGCCCGGTGATGGTCAGCGCGTGGTTGGTGACCAACTGGCTGGCGTACACCACGCGATCCGGCAGGGGCGATTCGCTGTATTGCACCGAGGAATCCGCCGGCTTCGACGTCCGCCACGTCACGAGGGCGTTGGCAAAATCCGTGACGGACGCGACCTGGGAGATGACCGGCGGCACGGTGTCCACCGTGGCGGTGGCGGTGACGTTGCTGCCGTTGGAGGCGTCGAAATAGGTTGCCGTGAGGGTGTCGGCGTTCTGCACGCGCAACTGGTTCGTGCCCGCCACGCCCGCCACCAGCGTGATGAAGCCGTGGAACAATCCCGGGTGCGTGGTTTCAAACAGCGTCACGGTCGTGCGGTTGGTTCGCGAACTGGCACCGAAGGTGACCGTGGTCTGGCCGGTGCCCGCGAGGTCCGAATCGCCGACCTCCACCGTCGCCACGGCGTTGGTCGTGTAGAATGCGCTGTCGAGATGAACCACGCCGATGCCATTCAGACCGGGAACGAGGAACTGGATGACATTCCGCATAAAGCTGACCGCATTGTTCGGCGCGGCACCATTCGTCGGCATGGTATCCAAGGGATAGGATAAAAACACCACGCGTCCCGGGCTGTCCGCCCCGACGGCGGGAAAACTCATGCCGCACGGCTTGCCGGAAACCGATTCGAGCGTAATGGGCGTGGCCCCGCTGGCCGGGGTGAACGTGTCGGAAAAATCCGGCCCAAAGACATCGCCGATGCCGTCGTCGAAGATGGGATAGCTGGTATAATCCAGGGTTTGGTTCAAGCCGCTGGCCAGCGTACCTGGTGCGCCGAGGATCGCCGGCACACCAAAATCTTCATCGCCGTCCGGGTTGGGTTCGGGCGGGGCGGGATTTTCTATGAAACCGCCGACTTGCAAAACGTTCTGCCGGAAAGGCACGTCACCCAGTTCCGTCAAGATGTTCAACGAGGACATGAAGAACGCGCCGCCGCCGTTCAAGTAACTCTGAATCATGAACTGTTGCTTGGGGTTCAGCGTGTTGTTCGTGGCCGTGGGGTCGGGCAGGCCGTCCGTATCCAGCCCGTAGTACACGATGTCGTCGGTCGTGCGCCAGATAACCACCGGGAACGGTTGCAAGTCGGCCAGTTGGGGGGAACCGCCGCGCGTGTTGACCTTCCAAAAGCCGAAGGACACGCCGGCCGCCGCCAGGACATTGGTGTAACTGCCGTCCGGAATAACCGTAGCGCCGTTGGCCTCTTCCGCAGTCGTGTCATAATCATCCACCAGCAGCACCGTGGGCGTGGCCAGGCCGGTGAAGGTAAAATCCGCACCCGAATTGTTGTTCGTGCCGCTGTTGCCGGCGGCATCGGTGGCACCAATGAGAAAATAATACGTCTTGCCGGGAATCAATCGGGTCAATTTCACGCTGTGGCTGGTGACGAGCGCGGTATTGGTGACGGCGAGGTTGAGATTGGCGCTATTCGTGCCGTAGCGGACCAGCGACGTGGCCGGTTCCGTCGTCGTCCAAGTGATGGTCAGCACGCCCAGATCGGTGGTCACGCCCACGCTGGTGATGCTGGGCGGAATAAAATCGCCCACGGCGGTCGCGCTGCGCTTGACGGCTCCGGCATCGATGTAGTCCACCTCCAGCGAATCGC
Source organism: Verrucomicrobiia bacterium (assembly GCA_031290985.1). Classification (GTDB taxonomy): domain Bacteria; phylum Verrucomicrobiota; class Verrucomicrobiia; order Limisphaerales; family UBA11358; genus UBA11358. Next base: position 5,126 of record JARLJW010000018.1, read on the forward strand.
CGTTGGCAATCTGGAGCTGACCGGCGCCCGCCGTGCCCGTCACCGTGGCGACGGTTCCGGTGAACGCCCCGTAATTCCCCGCCGCATGCAGCACATTCGTCAGGGAGCGATGGGCGGTGAGATTGGTCACGAGCACGCTGACGGTGTTGGAGGCGGCGCGGGCGGCATCCAGCACGAGCATCTGCATCACGCCGGGCGCGGAGTAACTTGGACGGTCCAGCAGGATGAGTCCCTGGCCCGGCCGCGCGAGGTCGCCGGAAGAGACCAGCGCAAAATCCTGGTCGATGGCGGCCGTATTGGTCAGCGCATCCTGCACAATTTTCGTGCCGCGCACGCGCACTTGATAATCACCGGGCGCGGGGGCGGTCAGGTAAATGCCCTCCACATTGTTCAACTTGTCGGGCGTCGGCGCGTTGGGCACGGATTCGCCGGCTCCGAATTGGTTGCCGCGATAAAGCGTGCCGTCCGGCGCGACGACTTCGAGATCCAGGTCGTTCACCAGCGCGGGCAGCGCGCCGGGAAAGCCGGGAACGTCCGTGTAGGCCAGCGTGACCTTCAAGGGCTCGCCCGCGCTGCGGACAAAGATGTGCTGCGTATACACCTGCCCGTTGGTGAGCAGCGTGGTCTGGTCCACGTATTGATACGCGCGCGGTGCCGTGGTGAAATTCGTAGTGATGATGTTCACCAGGTTGATGCGGCCCCAGCCTTCGTCATTGTTCGGCACGGGGCCGGGCCCGCCGTTGGACTCGTCGAGTTCATCGGCGGAATTGATCAGCGCCGCTTTCACGAGCGCTGGTGAGGGCACCGCATTTGTGTGCGTGGCCTGATAAAACTGCACGAACACGGCCGCCGCGCCCGCGGCGTGCGGGCCGGACATGCTGGTGCCGCCCATGAACACGTAAAAATCATCAATCGGTGACCAGGCTATCGCATCCTCGTTCGGCGCGGCGCGTGACGCGGCGGAGGCGATCCACGAGCCGGGCGCGACGAGGTCCGGCTTGATGCGCCCATCCGCGCAGGGGCCGCGGCTGGAGAAATCCGCCATCGTGTCGATGCCGTCCGCGTACAGGCCGTAGGTCTGCGCGAGCGTGCCGGGAACATTTTCGGAAGCGCCCGTCGCAATCACGTTTTTGGCGCCCGCCGGGCTGCCGATGGTCTGGGAGGCCGGCCCGGCGTTGCCGGCGGAGAATTCCAAGATGTAGGGCTGGTATCCCGGCGTGCCGGCGTCGGCATCGCGCACCAGTTCGTCAAACTGCGCGCAGTCGGTGTCGTAATCGCCCTGGACATCGTTGCCCCAGCTATTGGAACCGATTTTTGCGCCGTGCCGGACGGCATCGTGCGTCAGGGTTTCGTCGCTGGTGAAATCGACCTCGTTCGCGTCGCTGTCAAAGATGCGTTCGACGTAGATGCTCGCACCGGAGGCGACGCCGAGACCGTAGAACGTGCCAAAGTCAGGATCCGTCTCGCCGGTGGCTGCGTTGCCGGCGACGATGCCGGCGCAATGGGTGCCGTGGCCGTAGCCGTCCGAACCGTCCGTCAACGGCGAATAGAATTGAAAGCCGGTCACGCGGCCGAGCAAATCGGGGTGCATCGTGTTGGTGTCGCCGGTGTCCAGCCCGGTATCCGCCACGCAGACGGTCACGCCGGAGCCGTCGAAGCCGAGCTGTTGCGTGACGGTGCGGGTGGCGACCTGACCGTCGTCGCCGCCGACAATTTTTGACGCGGCTTCATCCACCAGCTTGCGTTTGGACGCGCGCTCGATCCAGAGCACGGCGGGGGACTGCGCCAGCGCCGTAAGCTGGCCGGGCGACAGTTCCCCGCGCAGGATGATGCCCTGGCGCAGATGGCTGGTGTTGTACAGGACGAGCAGGTGCGACTTCACGGCGGCGAGTTCCGCCGGGGTGGCACCGGGTGAGAGGAGGATGTTTACATTGACCGTCTCGTTGCTCTGCGCGGCTTTCGGGGCAATTTCCGCGAGGCGGGACTGGATCTTGTGCCGGGTCTGGTACGGTCCGATCCAATGGACATAGTTCAACGCGCCGACGGTTGCGGGCGATACTTTTTCGAGCCGGGCGATAAAGGCGTCTTCCGGCACATAGCGGATCAGCTCGACGCCCAGGCCCTTGAGTTCCGTGCGCTGGTCCGGTGCAAGCGGGCCGTTGAATTGCAGGAGATAGAGGCCGGAGACCGCCGTCTTGGTGTGCAACTGGCCGGCCAGCATGGCGCGGTTGGTGCCGGAGGCGGTATCAATGAGTTCATTGCGCAGGCGGATGGGTTTCGGCTGGGCAAGGGCGGCCACCGTGAACCCAACGGAAAATAGGGCAAATAAAATGAGGCAACGGGTCGAAAACATGCTGGGCTTCACTTGTTATAACTAATCCGTTTTGGCACGCGGAGCAAGCGACTTTGGCCAGTTAGAAGGGCTCCTTTTATCTCCGGCCCTATTTTTTCCTCGTGCCGATGACCCGCAATCGCCCATCATCTCTCGTCATGCCGCGCACGGTTTACTTTGATTACAACGCCACCACCCCGCTTGACCCGGAGGTGCGCGCGGCGATGTTGCCGTTTTTGGACGGTATTTGGGGTAATCCTTCCAGCGTGCATCACATCGGACGCAAGGCGCGGGCGTTGCTGGATGATGCCCGCGACCGGGCGGCTAAATTCCTAGGTGCCAAGCCGAGCGAAATCATCTTCACGAGCGGCGGCACGGAAGCGAACAATCTGGCCATTTTTGGCACTGCGCGGATGCTTAAGGGCAAGGGGAAGCACCTCATTACGTCAGCCATCGAGCACCACGCCGTCCTTCAATGCTTCGATTATTTGGAGAAAAACGAAGGATTTACCGTAATTCGGCTTCCCATTGACGTTAACGGACGCGTTTCTGTGGCTGATTTAAAGAATGCCATCCGTTCAGACACGGTGCTGGTCTCCATCATGGCGGCTAACAACGAAATTGGCACCTTGCAGCCCATCGCGGAAATTGGCGCGGTTTGTCGGGCGCGAAAGGTGGCGTTACACACCGATGCTGTCCAGTGGTTCGGCAAGGAACCGCTGGATACGATCGGGCAGTTCAACGCCGACCTCGTTTCTGTCTGCGGCCACAAATTTCACGGGCCAAAAGGCGCTGGCTTGCTGTACATCAAGTCGCCGTTGCATCCGGATCCGATCTTGTTCGGCGGCGGACATGAAAACGAACGACGCGCCGGCACGGAAAACCTGCCGGCGATCATCGGATTGGTGGCCGCCTTGGAAAAACATGTAAAACCGCCGGTTTTTGACCGGGCCAAGTTAAAACCGCTCGCGGATCAACTGATGTCCACGGTGGTAAAGATTCCCGGCTGCGAACTGGTGAGCCCGCGCGAGGCTTCGCTGGTCAATACCGTGGCTTTCACCGTGCGCGGGTCGGACGGCATCGCTTTGATGGCGGGATTGGACATGGAAGGCATCTGCGCCTCGTCTGGTTCGGCGTGTTCGGCGGGTTCCCTGGAGCCCAGCCACGTGGTTTTGGCGCTGGGCAAACTGGAAGCCGCCAATTCGCTGGTCCGCTTTTCCCTCGGCCGCGATTCCACGGCCGAAGAGGTGGATTTTGTCTGTTCAGTTTTGCCGGAAGTGGTCCGGCGCGCACAACGTGGCTGATTTGATGCCAGACGATTGTGAATGAGTTGTTGATAGTACCAACAACTTTGACTTTTAAATTTGTCTGGTGTCGTTACCTTGAAGTTGTCGCCGCTCCCGGGAACTGTTTTAATGAGCGCACGATTGAACGTTAGAAGTTGTTAGGCTTGTTCACCGGATATAATACGGATAGTTTTTCTTTAAAGAGAAGATACATATTAAGCACCGCACATGAAAATTACGATCGCCAAAGACCAGATCATCGCCGGCCTGCAGGCTGTTCAAAACGTTGTCAGCACCCGCACCACGCTGCCGATCCTTTCCAACGTGCTGCTGCGTGCCGCCGAAGGGAAACTCGAATTTACCGCGACGGACCTCGATGTCACGGTCGCCTGCTCCGTCGAGGCGAAGGTGGAAAAGCCCGGCGCCACCACCGTGCCGGTGAAGAAACTATTCGGCATCGTGCGCGAACTCAACGGCGGCGAGATCGAGATTGAAAGCGACGAAAAGAACGTCACCAGCATCCGCAGCGGCGGATCGTTTTTCAAGGTCAACGGCCTGAGCGCCGAGGAATTTCCGCCGCTCCAGAACATCAAGGACGACAAGAAAGTTTCGCTCTCGCAGGAGACCATCCGCGCGATGCTCAAGAAGACGTCGTTCGCCGTCTCCACGGACGAATCCCGCTATGTGCTCAACGGCATTTACATCAGCCTCAAGGACGGCAAGATGACGCTGGTCGCCACCGATGGCCGCCGGCTGGCGCTGGTGGATGAGGAAGTGGAAATTACCGAAAAGAGCTTCGGCGAATTCATCGTCCCGGCCAAGGCCGTGAATGAATTGAACCGCCTGCTCCAGACCACGGGCGATGTGGAACTGAAATTCGGCGAGAACCAGGCCTCGTTCGCGCTCAAGAACGACAAGGGTTTTTCCGTGCTGCTCGTCACGAAGTTGATCGAGGGCAATTACCCGAACTACCGGCAGGTCATCCCCGGCGAGGCCAAGGAACGCATTCCGCTCGGCCGGGAGGAACTGCTCCAGGCCCTGCGCCGCGCCGAGATTATGACCAGCGAGAAGGCCAACTCCGTCAAGCTCACTTTTGGCAAGAACACGCTCGCCATCACCGCCAATTCGCCGGAAGTCGGCGAAGCGCGCGAAACGCTCGCCGTGAACTACAAGGGCAAGGAGATCGCCATCGCCTTCAACCCGCGCTATCTCATTGACCCGCTGGCCGCGCTGGCCGAGGACGAGGTGTTCATCGAATTGATCGATGAACTGAGCCCGGGCGTCTTGAAGATCAACGGACCGTTTCTGTATGTGGTGATGCCGATGCGGTTGAGTTAAACAGTTTTTAGAACCAGCAAGGCGCGGAGCAATCCGCGCCTTGTTTGTTTATCGGGATAAAAAAAGTGCCGCTTGGTGAGGAGTGAATAAAAAGCAGAAAAAAATGAACGCAACCACGCCACAAATTAACCTGGTGGTTCTACGTTCGCCGGACATCGAGCGCGCCGCGACGTTTTACCGCGCGCTGGGGCTCGCCTTGACACGTCACGCGCATGGCACCGGGCCGCAGCACTACGCAGCAGAGGTCGCGGGCATGGTGTTCGAGATTTATCCCCAGACCGCCAAATCATTGCCCACCACCGGCACGCGCATCGGCTTCAAGGTCGAGGCCGTGGATGAAGTTGTCCGCCGGCTCACAGAAATCGGCGCGGAAGTAATCACGCCACCGGCGGACTCAGAATGGGGCCGGCGCGCGGCGGTCAAAGATTTGGACGGGCACACGGTCGAGCTCGTCACGCCAAAAACGATGGCATGACGCAGGCAAAGGCGGCGAGATAAAGTGAGGCGCGCGCCATACTGCGGCACGGCGCGCGACCGTCAGGTCACTGCAAAGAGCGAGCCTCAATCGTGGCAGTCAAAATGACCGGCGGCGTTGAAATTTCAGCCCAATGCCAGCCCGCCAGGAGAATGACCGCCGGCAGCGCGTGCCAGAGCAGCCGGTCCAGCGAGGTTGCCAGAAGCATCGTCAGGTTCCAGGGCGTCACGCAATAGACCAGCGCATAGGTCAACAGGTGCAAGCCCAGCAGAAGCCACATGGCTAAAACCGGCGGTCGCAGAAAGGCCCGCCGGCCCAGCCAGGCCAGCGCGCCGGTCATGAGCGCCAGCCAGCCCCAGAGGCTGGAATTGGTGAGCTCAAAAAACATCGCCCAAAAAATTTGTTTTAGCTTCGGCAGGTTGGTGATCAGTTGGGAGGATAATAATTTAGAACCGTAATTTTCATGAGTGCGCGGCAGGGAGTGGCTCCAGAAAATCCAGGCGCCATCGACCACCAGGAGGCCGGCAAAAAAAACAACGGCGCCAACCCAGGCCCGTTTTTGAAAAGAACAAACCGAAAAAAACAGGAGCACCAGGCCGTTGATGAGCGCCAGCGCCAGACCTTCATTTTTGGTGAACGCGGTGAAGGCGCTGAACAGGACGGACAGAACGAGGTCATCCCGCTGCCGCCGGTCGAGCCAGCGGGCCGCAAAAAAAATGCTGCCGGCATAAAACATCGCCAGCGGAAGATCCGCGCAACCGGTGCCGCCAAACCGGAGAAAAGCCGGCAACCAGGCCAGCAGGGCACACAGGCACAACGAGGGCAGGCGGGGAAGTTTCCAGCGCAAGCCCAGATAAACCAGCGGCAAGATCAGGACATCCAGAAAAACCGAGACCAGCTTTCCGGCCTGATCGTCCACCGCCCCCATGGCGGCATAAGCGCCCGCCGTCAGGAACGGCAGCAGCAAGGGATAATCCAGATGACTATAGCTCAAGGTCAGGTCATGGAAATAGGCTGGTGCCGGGTGCAAGGCTTCGTGTGCCAGCACCTTGGCCTTGAAGCCCCAGATGGCGAACGCATCCCAATCCACCAGCGGCACGGCGAGGCTGCCCGCCGCCAGCAAACCGACCGCCCCCAGGATCATCACCCCGGGCAGGAGACACCAAGCATCGCTTTTCGTCCAGATGAGGGGAACGTTCAAGCGCGCGAGCCGCCGAAATTTGGCCAGCAACAGCAGGCCGGCCAAAGTGGTGAAGCCGATGGCGCCCAGCAAAATTCTGGAGGGGGCAAACCCAACGAGCGAAAGCCAAAATAACAGCAAGCCCAAAGCGCCCGCGCCAAGGGCGGGGACGAGCCCAAACAATTGAGCGACCGTCACCCGGCCGGAAGCATCAATGATGGAGAAAAGGAAATATCCGAGCGTCACCATCAACAACAGATAAAGGCAGCAAAAAGTGAGCGCCATTAGTCGCCTCCAATTTTGGTTTTCGCCCCGGAAAGCGGCTCCCATCGGGGTGCCAGCGGCCGGCCGGCCGCATCGAACCCCAAGGTCAGGACGGAATGCACGGCGTGCCTTGCCAGCCATGCTTGATCAGGAACAAAGGCGATGCCCATCAGATTCCAGCCGCCATTGATGATCGTGTCCGGCGGGGCAACCAGAGCGCGCCGGGGATACAAGTTGTAGGCGGTCCGAAAATACCAGGCGGAGAGGAAAAATTCGTGGTAGTCGGAAAAACTATGGGCGGCTTCGGCGTCGGGATTTATCCGGGGGCAGCCGACCAGCTTGATGAAAACATTGCCCGCCCCAGACCGGGCGGCGAAGTCGTCGTAATCTTGGTAGGGGGCCAGCGCCGCGGCGGGATTCTTCAGCCGAGCCGGGATGGATTTCAGCGCCGCATCCGGCCGGGATTGCAGCCAGCAGAGTTGGGCCAGAGTCAACAGAACGATCGCCCACGCAGCGAGGTTGGAAGTTTTGGCGCCGGCAAAAAATAATTTATTCAAGGGGTTCTCCAGTCTATGGTAGTTCGCCTGGCCCATGCGAATCAACAGCGCGGCAAGGTTAGCCCGCCTCCCAAGGCAGTCAACTAGAAGAGAACGATAAAACAGGGTGGAAATGGGCCGGCCACCGGCAGCAACCCAGCGGCTCACCCCGCAGTCTGCGGGGCGCTTCCGGTCATCAAAAACGCCCGGCAGACAAGTTTATGAAATCAGCGGCGTTAACGACCCACCGACAACACACAGAATTGCGCCTCGTGCGTATCCGGGTTCCACGAAGTAGCAGCGCCATTATGCCAGCCCACGATCTGGGTCCACGGGCGTGAACTGACGTTCCCCACCCGGTTGATGGGGGTCTGTTCCTTGGTCACCGGCTGGTTCACATCCAGAGGCGTAAAAGCCTTGATTTTCGGTTTTTCAACCTGGGTGCTGGCAGCGGAAAGGTTTGGTTGTTGCTGAGCCCAAGCGACAGTCTGGAGCGTCGCCACGGCCAGCGCCAGTAATGTGACTATAGTCTTCATGCCGCAACCTCAACCCGGTTCCGGCCGCCGTCAAGTGACAGTCAGATCCAGGGTTGGTCCCTGCCAATGCCAGTTTCAACGCCTGGAGCGAAAGATTGATGTCCAAAATAAAGGCCATCAACGATCGGCACAGCGACCTGAGGCACCCCGTGAACACCACGCCCGGCCAGTTCGCGCCGGAGGCTGCGCGCGCGGCCGATGGCGTGGTGTTCGAGCGCATGATTTACCCTTAAGAGTAATTGAAAACGACCAGGGGCGGGTAGAAAATTGGTGACAGCATAAACCCCGGCCATGGGCGGCCATAAACAAAACAATGAGCAATCAGAAATCAAAAAAATCGCCGGGATTCACGTTGATTGAATTGCTGGTGGTCATCGCCATCATCGCCATTCTGGCGGCGATGTTGCTGCCCGCGCTCGCCAACGCCAAAGAGCGGGCCAAACGCATTTCCTGTTTGAATAATCTGCGGCAACTGGGGGTAGGGATGACGGTCTATGCGGGTGACTATCAAGATAAAGTCATGCCGCTGTCCACCGGCGCGGGGACGCCGTGTCCCTATATCTTGGATGATCCCGGCGCCCAAACGACCAAGGCGGTCGGTCTGGTGATGGTGACGAATGCCGCGTCCGTTTGGGCATGTCCAAACCGCTTGGGCCTGCCTTTTTGGGACGCGACGTACAGCCAGTGGGACATTGGGATCTGCTATTTTGGCGGCCTGCCTTCCTGGAAAAATCAGAGCGGCACCTTTACCTCCCACAGCCCGGTGAAACTGGCCAACAGCAAGCCGTATTGGGTTTTGGCGGGCGAAAGCCTGCTATGGAATGGCAGTGCCAGCCGTTGGATGTCGCCCGCGGATGAGACGGCCGGCCGGCCGCCCCTGTATCACAACATGCCACCCCATCCCAAGGGAAACAGCCAGGTTGCGGATGGCGGGAACGAAGTTTTTGCCGATGGTTCAGCGGCGTGGGAGAAGTTTGAAAAAATGTACCGGCTCTACCGCTTCAGTGGGGTTACGGCCACCGACATTTATCTTTATCAAGATGCTTCGGACTTCGAAAGCACCCTGGTGGCGGCATTGCCAAACTTGAAATAGGGCAGTCTATCCCGCCCGGCCACTTTGTGAACCGGAAGCAAAACGGCAGGGAAAAATCTCAAATTAAGCCCTGCCGCAAGAATTCCAGTTCCAACCTTTCACCGGCTCGCAAGATGAACGGCGTGCGGGTCGTGGTGGAGCGTCCGGAGCACGGCGGCTTCAGGAGCGCTTACAACTTCACCCACTTGCCCTTGGCCGAAGATTCTTCCACCGCCGTGAGGACGCGCTGATTTTTTAACCCATCTTCGAAAGTCGGATGCACGGGCTTGCCGTCGGCGCAGGCGTTCACGAAATCGGCGACGGTGTGGACGAACGTGTGTTCGTAACCGATGCCATGGCCGGGCGGCCACCAGTTCGCCACGTACGGTTGGACGCCGTCGCGCTGGGTCACGATGATGTCGCGGAAGCCTTGGCGGTCTTTCGGATCGTCGCCGTTGTAATACTTCAGCCGGTTCATGTCTTCGAAATCGAAGAAAATGGAACCATTGCCGCCGTTGATTTCGATCTCGATGTGGTTGCGGCGGCCGGGGGCGTAGCGGGTGGCTTCGAGGTTGGCCATCACGCCGTCCTCCATCCAGCCAAGAAACGCGGCGGAGTCAGGCGCGGTGACCTTGCCGAGCTGGCGCTTGCCCTTGGCCAGGAGGTCGGCGCGCGGCCGTTCCGGCACGAACGTGTGGACAATGCCGGAAACCGAGGTGAATTCACCGACAAGATAACGCGCGAGGTCGATGATGTGCGAATTGATGTCGCTATGCACGCCGCTGCCGCTGGTCTCCTTTTGCAGCCGCCAGTCGAGCGGAAATTCGGGGTCGGCCAGCCGGTCCTGGGCGTAGCGGGCGCGGAAATGATGGAGGCGGCCGAGCGCACGCTCCTCCAGCATGCGCTTCGCCAGCGCAATGGCGGGGATGCGGCGGTAATTGTGGCAGACCATGTGGACGCGCTTCGATTTTTTGGCGGCGGCGAACATGGCTTCGCATTCCTGCAAGTCGCGGGCCATGGCTTTTTCGCACAGGACGTGCTTGCCGTTCTTCAGCGCGGCGATGGCGATTTCGGCGTGGGTGAAGGTCGGCGTGCCGATGTCCACGATGTCGATCAACGGCGATTCCACCACTTCCCGCCAGTCGGTGGTGGCGAACTGCCAGCCCAGCTTCGCGCGCGCGGCGTTCACGCCGTCGGCATCGCGGCCACAAATGGTGTGCATCTCAAGGTTGGCCTTGAGGTCGAAAAACTTCGGCGCCTGCCGCCACGCGTTCGAGTGCGCGCGGCCCATGAATTTGTAGCCGATCAGCCCGACACGAAAAGTTTTGGCCATAAAAAGTAGAGGTTGAACTGGATGCTTTCGGCTTTATAGTAAGCCGCAACAAGCAAGTCAATGCAATGACTCTCACCACGTCAGAAATCGCAAAACAACTCGACGGCGAAGTCCTGGGCGACCCCGAGGCGCGGCTGACCGGCTTTGCCAGCGCGGACCAGGCCAAACCGGGTGACCTGACCTTCGCCGATACGGCGGAATATTTCACCGCCGCCGAAGCCAGCGCCGCCACCGCCGTCATTGCCGGCAAGGAGTTTACATCGGCGACGAAGGTGATCATCCGCGTGGCAAATCCCCGCGTGGCCTACGCGAAAGCCGTGGCCCTATTTTTCCCGGAACCGGAGCCGGCCCCGGGCATCCACCCGACGGCGGTCGTGGCAAAATCCGCCCAGATCGACGCCACGGCGCACATCGGCCCGCATTGCACCATTGGCGAGCGGGTCAAGATTGGCGCCCGGGCCGCGCTGCTGGCCGGCGATCATGTGGGCGACGATTCGGTCATCGGCGACGGGACCAAGCTGTTCCCGAACGTGACGCTCTATCCCCGCACGCAGATCGGCAAACGCGTGCGGATCCATTCCAGCGCGGTGATCGGCGCGGATGGTTTTGGTTATGTTTTTGACGCGGGCTTTCACCGCAAGGTGCCGCAGATCGGCCATGTGGTCATCGGCGACGATGTGGAGATCGGGGCGAATTCCTGCGTGGACCGCGGCGCGCTCGGGGCCACGGTCATCGGCCGCGGGACGAAGATCGACAACCAGGTGCAGGTGGCGCACAACGTGCAGACGGGGGAGCATTGCCTGCTGATCAGCCAGGTGGGCATCTCGGGCAGCACCAAGCTGGGCAGCTACGTGGTGATCGCGGGCCAGGCGGGCCTTGCCGGGCATCTCAAGATCGGCAACCAGGTGACCATCGGCGCGGCCGCCGGCGTGATGACGGACATTCCGGACGGCGCAAAATACCTGGGCGTCCCTGCGCAGCCGGACCGGGAATTCAAACGGCAGGTCATCGCCATCCAACGGCTGCCGGATCTAATCAAAAGATTTGCCGCGTGGGAAAAGAAAATGGGCGGGCAGTGACGACCTAGATTTTTTCAAATTGAACGCCAGTTCTCCAACGCAAACATCCCAGCGCGGTCCAGCCCAGTTCAGCGAGGCCGGGGCGTGGCGTGATGTGGGCAAGGGCTGGCAGCCGCTCTTCGGCAATTTTCAAGGCGCGGGCTACAGCATCGAGTGGCACGATTTTTTTGCGAAGCAGGAGATTGACTGGGGCGCCAGCTTTCATCCCGGCTGCGTGGAGCTGTGCCTGAACCTCGACGGCCACGGGTTTGTGGAGGGGCGAAACGGCCGCACGGAGCTCACGCCCGGCACGGCGGCGTTTTACCACCGCAAGGCCGCGCCGCTGAACGCCTGGCGCACGATCAACGAGCAGCACCAGTTTCTGACGGTGGAATTTTCCTGCCCGTTCCTCGCCAAACATCTGGCGGGCATGGAAGGCGTGCTGCATCCCATCGCCCGGGCGGCGATTGAGGAGTGCCCGTGCGACTACGTGGCCAGCAGCACCGTGCGCCTCGGGGCGGCGCAGCAGCAGCTCATCGCCACGCTGCGGCAGCCGCCGGTCTATGCGGCCGCGCAACCGTTGTGGTATCAATGCAAGGCGCTGGAACTGGCGGTCACCTTCCTGCTCCAGCCGCCGCCGGAAAAGGAGCTGTTCTGCACCCGCCAGCAGCGGCTGGCGCAGGAACGCGTGGAGCAGGTGATTTTTTTGCTGAAGCAAAATCTCGCCGAGCCGCCGTCGCTGGAGGAAATGGGAAAAAAGATCGGATGCAGCCATTTTTACCTGAGCCGCATTTTTTCCGCGCAGACCGGCCACACCATCACGCAGCATCTCCGCCAGTTGCGCCTGGAGCGCGCGGCGGAACTGCTCAAGGCGGGCGACCATAACGTCACCGAGGCCGCGATGGAAGTGGGCTACAACAGCCTGAGCCATTTCAGCGCGGCGTTTCACGAGACCTTTGGGAGCTGCCCCGGCTTGTATCCGCTGAAGACGCCCGCGCAGAAAAACGGCTGAACTGCAAACCTCCGCTCATTTTTCGGAACGATCCGGAGGTCTTCAATTTCCGGTGGCTGGTAGAGCAGTTCTTGGCAGGATTGGCACAGGCAGGGGAGTGTCATTTCTGCGTGCCGTCACGGTGAACCAGCGTGCGTTCGTTAGCAATAGCGGCGCGCGGTCCGAGCCGGACTGGCAGGAGCGACGCGCCCTACCCGCCGCTGTGCCAATATTTAGTTTAATTGCCATATTTATGGCGGGCGTCGTCTTAAGTGACGGGCAGCAGGTTCGCAAAATATTCCCCAAAGCGGATCCACAACGGGATGGTGACCAAACCCAGCAGGGAAGTTCCCAGGGCCACCTGCAAGGCCGTCCGCGCGTCGCCGCCGTAGTGCCGGGCCAGCACGATCGGCAGCACCGCCGAGGGCATCGCGCCCTGGAGCACAAGGACGCGCTTCAATTCAATGGAACAGGGCAGGAATCTCGCCAACAACAGGAAGATCACCGGCAGGAGAACCAGCCGCACGAGGGCGGCCACGGCCACCACCCGCGGGGCGCGCCCGCCCCGCGCAGCGCTCAAGTGGTCGGCCACGACGGCTCCGATGAGCAGCAACGCCAGCGGAATCGCGCTCTGGCCAAGCCAGTGAACCATGGTTAGAACCGTGGTGCCAAAGAACAGGAACAACGGCGGCGGCGTGAAATGCAGCCCGATAAAATTCAACATCAGCGCCAGCAACAACGCGGCGAGCGGCGCATTAACAAACCGCTTCCAGCCGCCGGAGAATCCCCCGCCGGAGACGACCGCAACCCCCAGCGTCCACATGGCCATCTCCGTACCGACATTGTGAACGAACAAGACGCCCGTCGTGCCCGGATCAAACAGGGTGATACACAACGGGATCGTCAGGTAGGCATAGTTTTGCAATCCGGTCAGGAAGGCAAACGTCCGCTGTTCCGGCGGACTGGTCAGGCCGGTCAAAGGCGCGAACAGACGGGCGACACCGATGCCCACGACCACCATGCCGAAGCCGAGCAGCGGCGGCAGGAGCAGATTGGCCGGCTGTCGCAACGCCGGGTTGCCCAGCACGGAATCAAAGATGAGCGAGGGCAGCAGGAGATTGATGGTCAAGCGCATCAAGCTCTGGTCGGCGTCCGCCGAAAGCCAGTTGCGCCGCCGGAGCCACAGGCCGATGCCCATGATGCCGAACACGGGCAGCACGGCCGTCAAAACAGTAAACCACGAATTCACGTGACAGATGAAACCATTTTTTGGCCGCAGAATGAATCAAAACCTGAAGGACCAGGCGCCGGGGATGCATTTTGATGCCGTCCTTCAAAGCGGGGGCGTCGGCGAGTTTGGAGTTCCGCCTTTAGGCGGCCCAACGCGTCATTTCACCTGAACCGCCTAAAGGCGGAACTCCGAACAAGGACAGTGTCAAGATGCGCCAGGCGCCGGGCGGAAGCCGCAGGCCCGGCGCTTTTGAGCCGGCGGCGGTCAGGCTGATTTCTTCAATTCCCGCTCCCGCAGCCAGCAAAAAATCACCGGGGTCACGATCAGGATGTGGACGAGGCTGCTCAACATGCCGCCGATCACCGGGGCCGCGATGGGCTTCATCACCTCCGCGCCGGTGCGCGAGCTCCACAAAATGGGGAGCAGGCCGGCCACGATCGTGGCGACCGTCATGACCTTCGGCCGCAACCGCAGGCGGGCGCCATCCTTCACCGCCTGGATCAGGTCCGTCCGCGTAAAGCGGTCGCCCTGGGCGGCCATTTTCTTTTTCACCGCTTCGTCCAGGTAAACCACCATGACCACGCCGGTCTGGATGGCGGTGCCAAACAGCGCGATGTAACCAACCCACACCGCCACGCTGAAGTTGTAGCCCAGCCACCATTGCAGGAACACGCCGCCGGTCAGCGCGAAGGGCACGGCGAGGATGACGTGCGCCGCCTCTTTGAAACTGCCGTAAACGACATAAAGCAAAATAAAGATCACGAACAGCGCCGCCGGCACGATCAGCCGCAGGGTGTTCTGGGCGCGGATCTGGTTTTCGTACTGGCCGCTCCATTCAATGGTCATCCCCGGCGGCAGGGAAATTTCCCTGGCGATGCGCGCCTGGGTTTCCTGTACGAAGCCCGCGAGATCGCGGCCGGACACGTTGGCCTGCACGAAAACGCGCAGCCGCCCGTTTTCACTGGCGATTTCACTGGGCCCGACCTCGCGCCGGAGGGTCGCGACCTGGGCGAGCGGGATGAATTTGCCATCGCCCACCGGCACGGGGAGATCACCGAGGCGCTCGATGTCATCGCGCTCGCTGCGTTGCACGCGCACCTGGATGGGCCAGCGTTCGCGGCCCTGGATGGCCGTGGAAACGTTCGCGCCGCCGATGCCGGACTCGACCAGGTCGAGCACGTCCTGCACCCGCAAGCCGTGATGCGACATTGCCAGCCGGTTCACCTCGATGTCGAGGTAGGGCTTGCCCTGCACGCGCGAAGCGGCCACCCCGACGGCGCCGGGAACCTGCCGCACGACGCGCTCAACTTCGAACGCTTCTTTCTGGAGCGTGTCCAGGTTGTCGCCCAGAATTTTAATGCCCACCTGCGCACGGATGCCGGTGCTGATCATCAAAATCCGGTTTTCGATGGGCTGCAAAAATCCGGGCACGTAGCCGGGCATCTTGGACAATTTATCCTCGAGTTCGGTGATGAGTTTTTCCTTGGTCATGCCCGGCCGCCATTGGGATTCCGGTTTGAGCATGATGGTGGTCTCGATCATTTCGACCGGCGCGGGGTCGGTGGCCGTTTCGGAGCGGCCCAGCTTGCCGCCGACGGAGGCGACCTCCGGCGTCTGCATGATGGTGGCGTCCTGCCACGCCATGATGCGCTTCACTTCCGTAAGCGACGTGCTGGGCAGCAGCACCGGCATGAACAGGAGGCTGCCTTCATTGAGCGTCGGCATGAATTCGCTGCCCATCCCGTGGGGGAGCTTTTCCGCGAGTTGTGGATGGTGGACGGCAATTTTTTCCACCAGCACGCGGGGCACGCCGAACGCCAGCGTCAGCGCCGCAATGACCAGCAGCAACGCGAGACCCACCACAGTTTTGCGGAAGCGCAACGCCAGGTCCAAAATGGGGTTGTAGATCGCCAGCAGAATTTTCATCAGCGGATTTTTATCCTCGGCATGGAACGGCCCGCGGATGAACGTTGCGCACAACGCGGGCACGAGCGTGATCGCGAGGATGGTCGAGCCCAGCATGGCGAAGGTTTTGGTGAAGGCGAGCGGATGGAACAGTTTCCCCTCCTGCCCGCCCAGCGCGAACACCGGGACGAACGCGAGGATGATGATGACCATCGCAAAAAAGATCGGCCGCCCGACCTGCTGCGCGGCCACGAGGGTGACCTGGAATGACTCAGCCTTGCTCAGCCGGCCGCCCTTGGCGTGTTCCGCCTGTTCACAGTGGCGCACCGCATTTTCCGCCATCACGATGCCCGCATCCACCAGCACGCCGATGGCGATGGCGATGCCGGAGAGCGACATGATGTTCGACGTGATGCCCAGGTGCTGCATCAGGATGAACGAAAACAGGATCGAAAGCGGCAGCGGCAGCGTGACGATGAGGATGCTGCGGAAATGGAACAGAAAAATGATGATGACGACGGTGACCAGGATGATCTCCTCGGTCAGCGCGTGCTTGAGCGTGTCGAGCGTGCGCGAAATCAGGTCGCTGCGGTCATAAAAGGACTGGATGCTCACGCCCGGCGGCAGGCTGGGCGAAATCTGCGCGATCTTGGCCTTCACATCACTGATGACCTGCATCGCATTCTCGCCGGTGCGCATCACCACGATGCCGCCGACGGCTTCGTGCCCGTTGATGTCCAGCGCCCCGCGCCGGAAATCGCCGCCGACCTGCACGGTCGCGACGTCCTTGAGATACACCGGCACGCCGTTGTTTTGCTGCAGCACGAGGTTTTCCAGGTCGTCCGTGGTTTTCACCAGGCCGATGCCGCGCACGACGAATTCCAGCCCGTTTTCCTCGATGACCTTGCCGCCCACATTCAGGTTGCCCTGTTTCACGGCGTCCATGACGGTTTGCAACGTCACGCCGCGGTCGCGCATCCGCAGCGAGGAAACTTCAATCTGATACTGCCGGACGAAACCGCCGAGGCTGGCGACTTCGGCGACGCCGGGGACGGAATTCAACTGATAGCGCACAAACCAGTCCTGGATGGAGCGCAACTGACCGAGGTCATAGCCGCCGTCCGGCGCGCGCGTGGGGTCAACGGCGAGATGATATTGATAAATCCAGCCGAGCCCGGTCGCGTCCGGCCCGAGCTGGGGCACGACGCCGGCGGGCAGCGTATCGCCGAGATAATTCAGCCGCTCGAGCACGCGGGAACGGGCGAAGTAATTGTCGATCTTGTCGTCAAAGATGATGGTGACGAGCGAGAAGCCGAACATGGAATTCGCGCGGACGGTCTTCACGCCGGCGAGGCCCTGCAAGTTGACCGAGAGCGGATAGGTGACTTGATCCTCGACCTCCTGCGGGCTGCGGCCCGGCCAGTCGGCGAACACGACCACCTGGTTTTCGCTCAGGTCCGGAATCGCATCCACGGGCGTCTGATAAACCGCGCGCACGCCGAGCACGGCGAGCAGCGCGACGCCGCAGATGACCAGAAAGCGGTTGCGCAACGACCATTCGATGATGCGATTGATCATAAAATCATCTCCCGGTGGTGAGCTGCGCCTCGGCGTCGATCAGCAGGCCGCCGTTGGTGACGACCTTGTCGCCTTCGTCCAGGCCGTCGAGCACCTCGGCATAACTATCGCCGATGCGCCCGAGTTTGACCGGCCGCGCCTCATAGCCGCCGCCGCTCTTGTCCACATACACCATGGGCCCGCTGCCGCGCGAGATGATCGCGCTGCGCGGAACGGCCACGACATCCGGCGTGGCGGAGCGGATGTGCGACTCGGCGTGCAGGCCGTTGAAGAAGGCGTGGCCCTCGAAGCCCGGGACCTCGACGGGCGTTTCGGTGATCTGCGCGCGGATCTTGGTGCTGTCGCTCATTTCATCGAGCGTGCGGTCGGCAAAGGCTTCCGTGCTGTGCAGTTTTATCTGCGCGTGATAAACCCGGTCGGGCACGGAGGGCAGGGTGACTTCCATGGTCTGGTCGATCTTGATCCACGGCAGGTCGCGTTCATAAACGGTGAAAACAAACCACGCCGCCGTGGCGGAATTTTTCTGGATGCTCCCGATGACGTGCAAGGTGTGCACCACCGGGCGGCGGGAAACGGCCGCGGTCTTCACGTTGACGACCGTGACGCTGTCGGCATTGAGCACCACCATGTTTGTGTCGGTTGTGGCCCGGGCATCGCCTTCGTAGACCGGCACGAGGTCCATGCCGCAGATGGGGCATTTGCCCGGCTTGTCGGATTTGATCCAGGGATGCATGGCGCTCTGGTAGTACAGGATCTTACGCCCGGGTTGGGCGGAAGCCGCGCCGGCGGGGGGGGCGGGATGCGTTTTGAAATACCAGAACGCGCCCGCCCCGCCGGCGACCACGAGCAACAGCAGAAGGAATTTGGCTTTCATAAACGGAATGGGTTCAGGGTTTGACGGCCGGGGCGGGCGCGCCGCAGCAGGACGCTCCGCACGGGGCAGAAGAGCCGCTGTCGGTTTCCGCGGTGGCCGGGACCAGCTTCATGCCGCAGAGCGGGCAATCACCCGGCTGGGCGACCTTGACCGACGGGTGCATGGGACAGGTGTAGTAAAGCGGCTTGGACGACGTATCCGCCGGGGACACGTGGCGGCAGGCCACACCAATGACCGCAACTACCAGCAATAAAAGGGCAATCTTAAGTTTCATAATTTCAAAGTTTATAAATTTTTCAGTTTCCAATCAGGCCGCGCGAGGCGCGGAAACGAACACCGGAGCTTTTGGGAGCTGAAGGGCGTGGTGAAAAGCGGGGAACCAGGCCTCACGCACCGGCGCAAGGCACACCACGGGCGTCAGCGGGGAAATTTCAGATGAGCCGGACGCAGATGCGCGCGTAGAGCGGCGCAGCGGCGGCGGCCAGAGAAGAAGAAACGGGCGGGACGAGCGAAGGAGTCCCGGCGGCGGCCAAAACCCAAACCACCGTCGCCGGGACCGGGGACAAAATCTGCTGTGAAGTGCTGACGGAGGCGGCCTCCAACGGATTGGAATGCGAGGCGGGTGCCGTCCGGCAGCAGGCCATCTTGCCGCCGCAGCCGCAGTCTTGTGCCACCGGATTGGTGGGAGATGCGGAGGCGACCACCATCTGGCTCCCGAGGAGCAGCAGGGTGCATAAGATGGTCAGCGCAATCTTCACAGTAAAAATATCGTCCATCCGGCGGCTTGTGGCTGGCCGGATTTTGTCATTGGAACGTCAATTTTTGTCTGCCTTGTCCGCCGCGCGGATTTTGGCCATGTACTTTGCGGGGTCCTTGTCGAAATCCTTTTTGCAGGACTTGCAGCAGAGCTTCACTTCCTGATCTTGGTAGATGAAGACCAGGGGTTTGCCCATGTCGCCGTCCAGTTTCTCGCCGGAAACGGGGCAGGTGGTCAATTTGTCCGGCGTGGGGGTTTTGGCGTCTTCGGCGCGGACGGTGAGGGTGGCGGCCACGGCAATGGCGGCAAGCAGGAGGTATTGGTTGAGCTTTTTCATAGTTGTAATCGTTGTTTTTGTGTTCGTTTGAACCATCGGCTTACACCGGCGGGACAGAAACCCCGCAACAAATTTACAATTCCGGCTTAGCCGCCCTAAAGATACCCATTAGGGCCAAATACGCAAGCGGAGCGGGGAAAGTCCGCCAGACCGTGTGGAACTGACATTTCATCCGCTAAAAACACCAGCAGCCCGGGGTTGTTCCAACCGGACTGCTGGTGGGCTAAATCTTTGATCCAGCCGGTCGCTTGAGGCGGTGAAGCTATTTCTTGTCGTCTTCCATGCCCATGGTCGCGCCGCCATTTTTCTTCATCAGGCAGCAGGAGACCTCAGTGCTGCCGCAGGAATTGCAGGCATGCACCAGTTTGTTCACGGCGGCCTTGCCTGTGCCTTCGGTCTGGATGGTGGTGGAGCAGGTGGGGCACAGGTGTTGAACCAGCGTCTTCACCTCTTCCGGGTTCGATCCTTTGAACGTCTTGGTCACCACCGTGGCATAGGTGTCCTTGCATTTGGGGCAGGACATGATGATGGTGTCACCAGCCTCGACTTGCTGGAGGTCTTCCACTTTTTGGATGGGCCGGAGCAGTTGGGCGCCCTTGATCGGCTGCTGTGCCATCGTGAGATTGGGGAGCATGGCGAGGGCGGCGACCGTGGCGATTAACAGGGTTTTCATTTTCATAACTGTATTCTTTAGTTGTTGGTTGGAGCGGGAATTCCCCGCGGATTGTTGTTTCACGTCTAAATACCCCGCGGGCGTTCGAACCACGCGAATGATATTCAGGGTGTCCGTGCCATCTTTCTGTCCGCGACGCACGGAATAAAACGGTGACCCATCGGGAAAGATTTTGCCATGGGGTGTAACCCGACCAAGGCCGGCGCTGACGCTGAACGCAAATATCCGGGCCGCACAAAAAACACCATTGGTAGCAGCGGACAAAACGCCAGAACAGCTCGAAACACAGGCAAAAACTGGAAATTTGCCTTGGCATGTCAGTTGCGGCTCCCGGGGCTGTGCGGGTTTCGTTGAACATCCTTTGGTTGTGCTTCGCGGCATTCAGCGGAGCACAAGCGGCGGCTCCCTCTTCAGAAGCCGCCCTGCCGTTTGAATACGCCGAAGGCCTGTTGTGGGTGCAGATACAGGTGCCGGAGTCGGCGCGGCCGTTGAATTTTCTTTTTGATAGCGGGGCGGAAATCAGCGTGATCAATGCGGACACCGCCGCCACGCTTGGGCTTTCCGGCGGTGAAAAAATCCAGGTGCAGGGCGTGCAGTCAGCCACGACCGGTCACTGGCCCGTCAAGCTGGCGGCGCGGGCGGGGAGCGTGGAGCTGCCGGCGAAATACCTGTCGCTGGATTTAAGCCAGTTGGCGCATGCCTGCAGTCGTCCATTGGATGGGCTGCTTGGGGCCGACTTCATTCGAGGAAAGATTGTGGAAATTGATTTCCTGACCCACGAGCTTCATTTCCGCGATCAAATAGCCCTGGCGAAGACGGACATAGATTTGCCGCTGAAGGCCTCCCGCAATTGTTTCTGCGTGCCGATCCGAGTTAACGGCCATAAGAAACAATGGGTGCGGCTGGATACCGGGTGCGTGACGGCGTTGCAATGGGTGACTGCAGATGCCGGCGTCAGCACAAAATCAGAAAAACCGGCAATTGGACTTGCGGGCCTGGCCATTCCGCAAACTCAAACCACGGTTTCCCTGGGCGGAAAACAATTTGACCAAGTTCCCACGGGCATCCATCGCCTGGCCATTTTCGCCGGAGAGGCCGGTTTGCTGGGCAATGATCTGTTGACCCGGTTCAAAACGGTGACCATTGATACAAAGTCAGCACGAATCATCTTGAGCCCAATGTAGTGCCGGCCTTCGTTTCTTCGCACGCCCTCGTTTTTACCGCGTTCCCGCCAGTGGATTACGCTGTTTTCGAGTAATTTAATTTTTTTTGAGGGGTTTGGCATTTACCGGGGTATTACAGGTATTCAGCGACGTAATTAAGCGTCGCCTCAAAAAGAAAGAAAACTAAATATGAAATCCACAGTCCTCCTCCTCGGTGCGGTCGTTGCCACGTTCGCCATCACCACCTTTGCCACGGAACCGCTGCTTTCGCCGCGCGCCGCCGGCAATCAAATTAAACACGTGGCCGCAGTGGATGCCCCGGCCACCACGATCACTTACGTTGATGCCAATTCTGCGCTGCTCACGCCGCGCGCCGCCGGCAATCAAATCCAGGTGGTCAAGGGCGGGAACAACGACGTGAATGCCGCGTCGGCCTGCGCCAAGACGATGGGTGGCTCCCCGAAGCTGGTGGCTGAATGCACCTCGCACACCACGATGCCGGGTTGCGTGACGATCGCGCCGCTGAAGTAACCGGCGGATAACCAACCGGGTTGTCCCGGAATGAAAAAAGTGGTAAATAACGGGCGGCGGATGACCTCCGCCGCCTTTCACCAAAGAAAGAAACCATGAACTCCAACGATCCCAAACTGGGCGCGCTGCTGCGCGAGGCGCGCGTTTCACCCTCGCTGCCGCCGCGTTTTCAGGAAAATGTCTGGCGGCGGATTGAAGACGCCGAAGCCCCGGCCAGATCCGGATCCTGGCTTGAGGCGCTGGCGGCCCTGATTCTGCGCCCACGGTTTGCCTATGTTGCGGCCACCGTGCTGCTGCTGGCCGGAGTGTCCGCCGGAACGCTGGAAGGGCGGCAGGCGGCCCGGCACGACGCGCAAATGAATTACCTCGCGGCGGTCGCGCCCCAGTCCCTGCGCTGAACCATGAAACGTTCGCTGCTCATCCTGCTGGGCGCGTTGACGCTGGGATCGGCGATTTTCGCCGGTTCCTATTTTGTCGCGCAGCGCACCACCAAGATGTGCTGTGCCAAGCCGGCCGATGACTTGAGCTGGCTGCAGGATGAGTTCCATTTGAGCGACCAGGAAATGGCGCAGGTCCGCGAGCTGCATGAAGGCTACATGCCGAAGTGCGCTGAAATGTGCGCGAAGATTGCCGCCAAAAAAAGCGAACTGGAAGCCAGCCTGGGCAACGGCACGAATCTCACCGCCGAGGCGCGCACCAAAATGGCCGAACTGGCGGACCTGCGGGCGCAATGCCAGGCGCAGATGCTCCAGCACTTCATGAGCGTCAGCCAGGCGATGCCGCCGGAACAGGGCCAGCGCTACCTGGCCGAGATGAAAAAGCTCACGCTCGGCGATCACGAGCAGATGGAACAATCCATGTCCGGCGAAATGAGCCATGAGCATCGACATTGACGCTGATGCGCAGGACCGGGGGGACATGGAACGCCTGATGGCCGGGCAGGACACGGCGCTCAATGACCTGATGGAGCGCCACGCCACGCCGCTGTTTCATTTTCTCTGCCGCATGACGGGCAACGAGGACGACGCGAACGATCTCGCGCAGGAAACGTTCGTCCGCGTGTTCAAGTCGTGCAAAAGCTACCGGACCGAACAACGTTTTTCCACCTGGCTGTTCACCATTGCGGCGAACCTGGCGCGGAACCATTTCCGCTGGCGGTCGCGGCACCCCAACCTTTCGCTTGATGCGGAGAATCCCGCAACCGAACAATCCCTCGGGAGCACGCTGCCGGCGAACACACCGACGCCCAAAGAGGCGGCCGTGGCCGGTGAACGCGCCCAGGCGGTGCGCGACGCGGTCAAGAACCTGCCGGAAGAAATGCGTGAGGCGATCGTGTTGTGCGAATGGGAAGAGCGGGGCGTGGCCGAGGCGGCGGCGATTTTGGAAACGACGCCAAAGGCCGTGGAATCGAGGCTTTATCGCGCCCGACAACTTTTGCGGGAGCGGCTCAAGAGCTGGCTCTGAGTGTGTGTGGAAAGGTTCAAGCGGCTGCCGCTTCCAGCGTGGCCAGTTCAGCCCCGGCGGCTTCCCACTCGGTGGTGGCGGCTTCCAGCCGGTCGGAAACGATCATCAACTCGCGGTTGATCTGCGTCGCGCGGCCACCGGAATGGTAGGTCTCCGGTTTTTCGAGTTCCGCCGCGTAGTCGCGCTCCTTGGCTTCGAGGTCGGCGATCTCTTTTTCCAGCGCGGTGATGCGTTTCTGGATTTCCTGTTTTTTGCGGGAGCGGGCCTGCCGCTGTTCGGCTTCGAGACGCTTTTGTTCCCGGCGGTCCGCCGCCGGAACCGCCGCCTTGCTGGCCACCGGGGCGAAACCGGAACTGGTCAACGCCGCGCGCGCCGTCTGGGCGGTCTTGTCCAAATAATACTGATAGCCGCCGCCAAAATGACGCAACGTGCCCGCTTCAACGCGCACCACATGCGTGGACAGGGCGCGGATGAAGTGGACATCGTGGCTGATGAAAACCAGCGTGCCCTGATACTGCTTCAAGGCCTCGATCAGCGCGTCCACGCTGGCGAGGTCCAGGTGCGTGGTGGGCTCATCCATGAGGAGCAGGTTGGGCGGATCGAGCAGCAGTTTCACCAGCGCGAGCCGGCTTTTTTCACCGCCGCTCAGGACGCTGACGGGTTTGTAGATGTCATCGCCACGGAACAGAAAGCTGCCCAGCACCGTGCGGATGGCCTGCTCGGTGATGCGTTGCGGCGTGTCCAGCGCCTCTTGAAACACGGTGTGCTTGGGGTTCAACATCGCCGCGCGATGCTGCGCAAAGTAGCCGTACTTGGCATTGTGGCCGAGCTTGTGGACGCCCGACTTTGGCTTGAGCACTTCGGCCAGCAGCTTCAGCAAGGTGGATTTGCCCGCGCCGTTCGGACCGACGAGGACGATGCGCTGGTCGCGTTCCACTTCAAAATCAATGCCGTCGTAGATCAAGTTTTCACCGTAGCCAAACTTGATCTTTTCCAGCGTGATGACGCGCTGGCCACTGCGTTGCGGCTGCGGAAACTTGAAGC
This sequence comes from Verrucomicrobiia bacterium, assembly GCA_031290985.1. Classification (GTDB taxonomy): domain Bacteria; phylum Verrucomicrobiota; class Verrucomicrobiia; order Limisphaerales; family UBA11358; genus UBA11358. The sequence goes on from JARLJW010000018.1 coordinate 29,084, forward strand.
CCATGGTGGCCTCGTTGCTGTCCGGCATCACAACCATGTCTTCTTTGATGCGTTCGATCTGCTTGAGCTTGCTCTGGGCCTGCGAGGCCTTGCTCGCCTTCGCGCCGAAGCGGTCGGCGAACAATTGCAGCCGGTCGATGTCCCGCTGCTGCGCCTTCGCGGTGGCGATCATGATTTTCTCGTTGGCGGCGCGCTGCTCGAGGTAGCTGTCGTAATTGCCCGTGTAGCGCATGATGCGCGAGGCGCGCAGCTCGGCGATGTGGGTGCAGAGGTTGTTGAGAAATTCGCGATCGTGCGAAATCATCAGAATCGCGCCGGGATAATATTTGAGATAATCCTGAAACCAGATGAGCGTTTCGAGGTCGAGGTGGTTTGTCGGCTCGTCGAGCATCAGCAGGTCGGGCTCCTCCGCCAGCAACCGCGCCAGGTGCGCGCGCATGATCCAGCCGCCGGACATTTCGCGGGCCGGCCGGTCGTAATCCGTGAGCTTGAAGCCGAGGCTGTTGAGGATTTGCTTGGCCTTGGCGACGAACTGGCCGTCGTGCTCGTGCTCGTGCGGCACGGCGATCTCCAGGACGGTTTCATTGCCCGCCGGCTCGCTTTCCTGGGGCAGGTAGCCCACGCGGGTGCCGCGGATGAAGGTGACGCTGCCGGCATCCGGCTCCTCTTTGCCGAGGATGATCTTGATGAGGGTGGACTTGCCGGCGCCGTTGGGCCCGGTGATGGCGATGCGGTCGCCCGCCATGATGTTCAAGGAAACATCATCGAATAATTCGCGGCCGCCGAAGGATTTGGAAAGTCCGGATACGTTTAGCATGGGAGAGAAAGTGAAACTTCAGAAACTCACAGGGACGGGCGCGCACCGCGCGGGAGGCGCGGATTGACCGGGAGACAGCGGGACGATTCCAAATTCATAGCCGTGCACTATCGCAAATAAATGAACGCGTTACAAGGCGGAGGGGATATTAATTGGGGGAGGTTCCGGGGTGGGGAACACAGCATGACTCCAGTTGTCCCGCCGGGGTAAAAGCAGTGCAGAAATCCATGCCAAGCAACAAGAAGGCCCTTACTTCAGGGTTCCCCGCTATTTTCGGTGGCAGGGTGAAGGGGGCCAAAGGATTGGCTTGCTCAACGTTGCTGCCCCAGCGCAAGTACTGGATCAGCTGAAATAAATTATAAGCAGAAAATATCACACACCGCATTGTTGCCGCGCAATGCGGTGTGTGAGTTTAAATATTCGACCCGTTTTGTCCAGTCAAATATCGACGCCATTCGGAAGACGAATACTTCGGGAGCGCAGGCAGCAAGTGCAACCACCTCCCTCAAAACGTTCTGTGAACTACATCATCCCACCGAAAACAGCGAACCTATTTCATCGAACTATCCGAGGGAAACAGAAAGGTGAGCACATGTCCGGCGCGGAGGCGCCAGTAGAATTCGTTGTGCTGGCTGGTCTGCGCCTCGGCCCATTTATCGCGGCGCAGGCCGGTCTTTGCCAGTTCCGCCGGGGTAAGCGGTTGGGCGTCCGTGAACAGCTCGAAGTCCTGCCCGTGGTTGAGGCGGCGGAGTTCGGTGGCGACCTGTTTTGTCAGGGAACATCCGTCATCGCCGCCGGTAAAATCAATCACACCGGAATCGAGATAGAGGCGGAGCGGCTTGGGCGGGCCAATGCCGGGCTTTAACACGGCGTTCAGGAAATTGGTGTGCTCGACTTGAAACGCGCCGGAGAGGCTGGCGGCGGCGCCAAAGGTTTCCGGATGCTCCCACGCGAGAATGACGCTGGCGATGCCGCCCAGCGAGGAACCCATGACAGCGGTGTTAGGCGCGTCGGGCAGCGTCCGGTAGGTGCGGTCGATCTGGGGCTTGAGTTCGGTGATGAGGAGAGCGGAGTAATTTTCAAAGGCCGTATTGGTGGTTGCATCCAGGGCGTGATGGCGGCCGCACAATTCGAGATAGCGGTCGCGGCTGCTGTCCACGGCGACCATGATGATCTCGCGCATCTTGCCGACGCGGGACAGTGCATCTGCCGTTTTATCCAGCTCCCAGTTGCCCCAGCCGAAGGCGATGTTGGTGCCGGCCGAACTGAAGACGTTCTGGCCGTCGTGCAGGTACAGGACGGGATAACGGCGGTGTGGATCCGTGGTGTAGGACGGCGGGAGGTAGATGTGAAAGCTGCGCGGGGAGGGAAAAAGTCTTGAGGGGAGGTTGGTTTCCAGCAAGGCCGCGGAGCCGGGGGGCAAGAGCAAGAACATCAATAAAATGACAAAACGAAATAAGATCATACGCCGGCTGGATTCATCCGATCATTTTGAATTTAGTCTTCAAACGCAGGCAGGGCCTTTCGATCAAATAATAAGACGGAATCGCCACCAGGAATGGCAGAATCACATAAGCCAGTTTTTGCCAAGGCAGGGGAAATAGATGATATTCACGCAGGATGCAGACCAAGGGTTGGTGCCAGACATATAGTCCGTATGAGATTTGTCCAATATAGACCAAAACGGGATTTTCAAATAGTTTATGGAGCAGGCTGCCGGCAGTTCCCGCCAACTGGGTGATCAGAACCGCCGCCAGAGCGGAGTCCAAAAACCAACCGTAACACATCACCCAAGGGGCGAAAATTCCAAAGGTACCCAGGCCGGCCAGGCCGGCCGCCGAGATGACTCCGCAGAGGGTCGGTGCTTTAAGGAACCAGCGGCCCCGGGGCAGGCGGTTGGAAGTCAAAAGGACGCCGACAAAGCAGCCTAGCAACAAGGAATCCGCCCGCATTTCCGTGCCTTGGAAAATGATGGCAAGCCGCCGGGTAATTTCGGCATCGTACATGTACCAGGTCCAACGAAGCAGGGCCGACGCAAAAGCCCCCAAAAAGACCCAGTACAACAGGGACCGGCGGGAGGTTTTAAGCAACAGGAACGATAAAAGCAGCGGCCAGATGAAATAAAACTGTTCTTCGATCGACAGCGACCAGGTGTGTCCCAAGGTGCCATCCCGGGGGAGCTCCAAAACGACCGCCCAATTGGTGCTGTAGAAAAAAGCATACAACGCCTCAGACAATTCCCGCAGGGCCCGTTCACGGGGGTAGGCCAAAAAGGCAAAAATGATGAAGACCAAAAGCATGGCCGACAGGGCCGGCAACAGGCGCAGCGCGCGCCGGAAATAAAAGAATTTAAGGCTGATCCGCCGGAAGGTGTCCCATTCTTCGATGAGCAGGCAGGTGATCAAAAACCCGCTGAGAACAAAGAAGGTGTTAACCGCAATAAAGCCGAAGCCATTTCCGAGGATCTCAGCATGATGAAGCAGGACCAACATGATCGCCACCCCGCGGAGGCCGTCCAGGCTGCGCCGGTAACCCAGATGAAATCGCGGTTCGGCAGTATTCACTTCGGCTTCAACTGCGGGAACAGGATCACGTCCCGGATGCTCTCCTGGCCCAGCAACATCATGCACAGGCGGTCGATGCCGATGCCGATGCCGCCCGCGGGGGGCATGCCGTGTTCAAGCGCCACGAGGAAATCCTCGTCCAGCTTCTGCTGTTCGCCGCCGGCCTGATGTTCCAGCGTGGTGCGCTGGGCGATGGGGTCGTTCTGCTCGGTGTAACCGGGTGAAATCTCCTGGCCGTTGATGCAGCACTCGAAGACCTCGACGGAGGACGGGTCCTCGGCGGAAAGCTTGGCCAGCGGCACCAGTTCCTTCGGCAGATGCGTGACGAACGTCGGGTTGATCAGCGTCGGTTCGATGAATTTTGAAAACACGGCGTTCGTGACTTCAAAATCTTCAAATTCCTTGCCGATCTCCGCGCCCATGTCATACGCGCGTTTGCGCCGAACGTCGGGAGCGACGTCGAACCAGTCGGCCCCGGCCTTTTCGCGGACGAGGTCCTGGTATTTCGCGCGCTTCCACGGGCGGGTCAGGTCGATGACCTTGGGCGTGGACAGTTTTTCGAGCGTGGCGACGGTGCTGTCAAACCGCACGGCGGCCGAGGCGAGGATGTCTTCGATGGATTTGTCACCGGTGGCCAGGTTCACCTTGTGCAGGCCGATGGTGCCAATGGCGGTCAAGATGGCGGTGATGGCGGCCTGGGCGATTGCCGAGGCGGGCTTCTTGCCAAGTTCATCCTGCGCGGCGACGAGGGCCGTGCGGGCGTCGCCGATGTTTTTGACGAAGGCGGCGGCGGTGCTGCCATCGGTGGCCTTGAGCAAGGTGCCGGTCATCGTGGTGGAAATCGCGTCCAATTCCTGCAAGGCATGTTGGATGGCCGCCTTGACGGGGGCGTCTTGATTGTGCTCGATGACCAGCGAGCCGACGACCTTTTGCGCGACCGTGGTGATGAGCGACTCGACGGTCTCCATCATGGTCGCATAATCGCCGAACGCCTGATACGCCTCGAGCATGGTGAACTCGGGGTTATGCCGGCGCGAGAGGCCTTCGTTGCGGAAATTTTTCCCGATCTCGAACAGCTTGTCGATGCCGCCGACGAGCAGGCGCTTGTGGTAAAGCTCCAGCGCGATGCGCAGGTAAAATTCGCAACCGAGGGCGTTGTGATGCGTCTTGAACGGTTGCGCGGCGGCACCGCCGGGGATGGCCTGCATGGCGGGCGTTTCGACTTCAACGTAGCCGCGGCTGTGAAAGAACGCGCGGATCTCGTGGACGATGGCGCTGCGCTTGAGGAAAACATCCTTTACGGCGGGATTGGCGATGAGGTCCAGATAGCGCTGGCGGTAGCGGATTTCCGTGTCTTCGAGGCCGTGCCATTTTGCGGGGGGCGGGCGCAGCGATTTCGCAACGATGGTGAAGGACTCCAGCTTGATGCTCGGTTCGCCCGTCTTGGTGCGGAACAAGGTGCCGGTCACGCCGACGAAATCGCCGAGGTCGAGGTGCGTGAAGATGCTGAACTGGTCATCGCCCAGCGCGTTTTTTTGCGCGTACACCTGGATGCGGCCGCTCTGGTCGCGCACGTCCACGAAGATGGATTTGCCCATCTCGCGGTGCGCGGTGATGCGGCCGGCGACGGACACGCGGGTGCCTTCCGGGAGGGTGCCGGATTCGAACCCGCTGCGGGCGTCATGGCACTGGCGGTCCGGCGTGAATTTGTTCCGGAACGGGAAAATGCCCCGGGCTTCCAGTGATTTAAGCTTGGCGCGGCGCTGTTCGATGAGTGAATTCGTATCTTCCATAAGCAAGGCGGCGGGTATTAAAGCACAAAATCAGGGATGAAACCAAGCAGCAAAACGGGGCGTTCAGGAGCGGAGCCAGCGAGAGAGGTTGCCGGCCCTGGCTGGTTTCATGGGAGGGGAACTTGGACGGAACGAATCAATGCAACCGCAGATGAACGGGTGAAAAGCGGAAAGCGGTAAACATTCAACATTCAACATTCAACGCCCAGCGGCGAAGGGCCACAATTTTGCAAATCAGGCAGACAGCTACAGATGGGAACGGGCAAAAGGCAAAGGCAAGCGCAAGGGACAAAAGCGCACTATTGTTCTTCATGGTGTCATTCTGCATGTGCTGACGATAAACGCGGCTTGCCTTGCCGGTCTTTGCGCCTAGGATTTGTGCTAGGCGAAAAACACCCATGATCCGGTCATTTGCATTTACCACGGCGGGCAAGCTGCATACGAAGGACATCGAGCCTTTCCTGATGCCCACGCTGCTCGCGGACACGAATCTTTTCCTGTGGGTGGACCTCGAAAATCCCAACCAGGCCGAATGGAAGGAAGTGCTCGAGCAGATCTTCCACTTCCATCCCCTCTCCATTGAGGACTGTGTGCAGCCCAGCCCGTCCCCCAAGGTCGAGGAATATTCGCCCAAGGAAGGCGACCTCTTTACGCCCTACCTGTTCATGGTCATCCATGCGGTGGATTACAGTCGCAAAGACGGCTGTTTTGGCACGAGCGAACTTGATTTTTTTCTCGGCAAAAACTTTCTGGTCACCTACCACGAAAAACCGCTGCGCAGCGTCACGACGGTGGAGGAACGCGCGGTGAACGGCACCCTGGGCATCGCCCGCGCGCCCGACCGGGTGGCGCATTCACTGCTCGACACGCTGGTGGATAATTACAAGCCCGCGCTCGACGAACTGGGCTTGGAGATCGCCGAGCTCGAACAGGAGGCGCTGCAAAAACCCACCAAGGAAACGCTCAACAAGATTTTACAGGTCAAAAAAGAGGTGATGCACCTGCGCCGGATCATCGGGCCGCAGCTCGCGGTGCTCGGCCGGTTCGCGCAGGGCGAATTCAAACAGGTCCGCCCCAAGCTGGTGCCCTATTTCCGCGACGTTTACGACGGGCTGTTCCATATCAGCGAACTGGCGCAGAGCTACGCGGATTCCCTCACGGGCATCCTGCAGGTTTACCTCAACATGTCGTCTAACCAGACCGGGGAAGTCGTCAAGCTGCTCACCCTCATCACCGTGATCACCACGCCGCTGATGATGATCGGCACCTGGTACGGGATGAATTTCAAGGACATGCCGGAGTTGGAATATCAGCACGCCTACCCCATCGCGGCCGGCGCCATGATTTTGTCCACGGCGGCCACGTACCTGTATTTCAGGATGCGGAAGTGGTTTTGACCGGCACCCCGGCGTCAGCGGTGGAACCAGTTGTAATCGCTGGCGAACACCGGCAGGTCCGTGGCGAGTTCCGACGCGAGCATGAAGGCGAGCAGCATCACGAGCATGAAAAACCGGGTGGTGGCCTGAAAGTTTTTCATCAGCCGGTCCAGCCCCGCCGCGAACAAGATCAAAAACGGGACCAACATCCCCAGCATCAAGCGGCCGGAGGTGAAATAGGGCTGCGCCCGCGAGGGATAAAAGCAGTCCTGAAAATCATATTTGACCGACAGCAGGGCGAAGAAGGCGAGCATGGCCACGAAGCACAGAAAGCCAAAAGTCACCGCCGCGCGCTGCTGCGTGGTAAAGCCGGAGCGCGGACGGAGCAGCGCCGCCAGCGTCAACGCCAGCGCGCCCAGCGTCAGCGCGGCATACGCCGAGTCCACGGCGGGATTGGCCAGCGGCCGGCGATGCCACAATTGTTCGCCCTGCCAGAAGGTCGCGAGGTTGGTTTTCAAAAAGAACCAGAAGCCCTGGGCGGTGAACAGCGGATGATGCAGCCATTCGCTGAACGGCTTGTGCGACCAGTTGAGGAATTTAATTTTCTGCGCCGTGCCGGTAAGGTCACCGAAGTTGGTCTGGCACCAGATCATCCAGGCGGCCATCGGCCCGGCGGCGCAAAGCAGCAGCAGCGCCAGCGGCCAAAGCGACGCGCGCAACCGTCCCCGCCACCACCAGCCCAAGATTTTCAGCCCCACGAACAAGCCCGCGACGGCAAGCAGCGGCAGATTGCTGAGCTTGGTCAGATAGGTGGCGGCCAGCGCGAGCCCGGTGGCGGCGGCGAGGCGCCGGCCGGGCATTTCCGTCCCCCAAAATTTCATCAACAGCAAGAATGCCGCGCCAAAGACCAGCGGTGAGAGGTTGTCGTTGTTCACCGTGTAAAAGGTGGTCTGGGGCAGGAAAGCGATCAGCGCCGGCACCGCGACCTGGATAAAATCATTTTCGGGGAACAAATTTCTCGCCGCCACCCAGCCGAGCCAGACCAGGGCGAAGCTGAGCGGGACGCCCAAAAAACGCAGCCAGTAAAGCAGCGCGAGGCCGTCGAGGTTGAGCTGCTTGCCCAACTGCCACCAGGCGCCGGCGAGGCTGTAGTAAAGCGGCGGCTGGGAGGCTTCGTGGTTTTGAAACAGCGTCTGGTAGGCCAGCATTTTATCGGTCAGCCGGGCGCGGACGGAGGCGATGGGCTGCTGCCACGGCGGCGGGGCAATTGGCCCACTGGCCTGCATATATTCCGGCGAATCATAGATGACGAGGAAAGGCACCGTATTGGAGTCCAGCAGCGTGAGCGTGCGCGGGACGTCCGCCCGCGCATAATGCAGGACGAGGTCGAGGTGCTGCTGTTCATCCACGACGCTGAAACACGGGAAGGCGGCGGTAAAAATGAAACTGTGCACCATCGCCAGGAGGCCGAGGAAAATAATAATTTTCCCCAGGGATCCGTTGGCCGGTTGGGTCACTTTATTCACAGAGGTAAAAAGCTAGGGTGGAGGCGCGCAAAGCTCAAAGAAAATCCCACCGGGAAAACATCGCCGCCTGGCCGCAATGGCCACCGCGTTCATCGATCAGGTTCCAGACCGTCGCCTGCGTGATGCGGAAGCGCCGGCCGGTTTTGGAGATGCGGATGCCGGAATAGTCGTCGATGAAGCCGTTCGCCGTGACCGCCGCCAGCAACCGCGCGCGTTCCTCGCGGTTCGGCGCCTCGGCGGTGAGGCGCGAGGGGGTGCGCGTGAGCTCGTCCCACGACATCTCCCAGAGCTTGAGTGCCGTGGCGTTGCCGTAGTTCAAAACCGGGTCCGCCTCGGTGCCATGGGAAACCAGCACGAACGGCGCGATAAATAGTTTTTCCGCGAACTCCGCAGGGGTGGTGCCCGGAGGCAGCCCCGGCAGCAAGTCACGGCCGGTCCAATGTTTGAGGCTGCGCGCGAGGGTTTGCGCGTGGGCGATGAGCGAGGGGTTTTGCCAGATTTGATTCATTTGCGGCTGCGAATCTTCCGGAAAAACTCACGGTTTCTTCCGGTTCCTAGAGAAATCCAGTAATGGTTCTTATCAAAATGAATATGGGAAATATATGCCTTTGGTGGGAAAAAGGTTTCCGCCCATTTTAAATTTTCGGGATCATAATTTCCCGGGTTTTTGATATGCAATTTGCCAAATCGCACAATCACCACGCTGGCTTCGTCGGTAGCGACGACCATATATCGACTCGCCTGTTCCCATTGGCGGTAACGGAGGCCGGAAATGACTTGGGTGCGGGTATAGGTGACTTCCAGTTTTCCAAAGAGCGACTGCAGCCGCTTTTTCTTTCGCGGTGACACTTTTTTAGTCCAAGACCATTCTTTGAACGTCCGGGTCCGGTCTGATTTCCACGTTCCCAGCAGCCGCTTGTCAAATTTCGGGAAAACCGGAATTTTTGGCTTTCGCGTCGCTTTACTTTTCGCAGTTCGATTCATAAATCCGTGTTCGTCCCTGGTAAAAATTATAACGCCAGTCTTAGCGTTGCCGCCAGTTCCCCGGGTGTGAGGACGATGGGATTCGCCTTCATGCTGCTGGCGTTGGCGGCTTTGGTGACAATATCGGCCACGTGTTCCTCGCGGATGCCATAAGCACCGAGCTTGGGCACGGGCAGATCGGCGATGAGTTTTTGGATCCATTCCGCGCCGGCATCCGCCGTCGCGTTCGGGTTACCGGTGAGCAGCGTGGCGATGCGATAATAACGTCTAAAGGCGTAACTGTTTTTATCGCGTTCACGCAGCGCACGCAAATTTGCAGCCATGACGTGTGGCAATAGCGCGGCGCAGACCGCTCCATGCGGCGCGGGGAACATTCCGCCGATGGGCCCGGCGAAGCCGTGGACCGCGCCCAGTCCGGCGTTTGCCAGTGCGAGTCCGCCGAAGAGGCTCGCCAGCGCCATGTCCTCACGGGCGGCCTGGTTCTGCCCGTTGAAAACCGCGTCGCGCAGCGAGCGCGTCGCGCGTTGGATGCCCTCGAGGCAAAAATTATCCGTCATCGGGTTTGCGCGCAGACAGACATAGGGCTCAATCAATTGGGTGAGCGCATCGAGGCCGGTGGAGGCGGTGAGCGCGGGCGGCAGGTCGTAAGTCAATTCGGGGTCAACTAATGCGATGCTTGGGAGCATCAGCGGGCTGCGGAGGCTTACTTTGACTTGGTGGGCGGGTGAAGCCAGCACGGCATTGCGGGTGACCTCGGCGCCGGTGCCGGCGGTGGTGGGGATGGCGATGAAGGGAGCCGGACGTTTCTTCAACGTCTGGCCGCCGCCGATGATCTCGAGATAATCGAGCAGCGCGCCATCGTTGGTGATCATCGCGGCGATGGCCTTGCCGGCATCAATCACGCTGCCGCCGCCGAGGCTGATGACGAAATCGCAATTTTCGCTTTTTGCCCGGGCGACGCCGTTTTCCACGGTGGCAAGCTCCGGTTCGCCGGGAACGGAAAAGGTGGCGGAGCTGAGGCCGGCCGCCGCGAGGCTGGCCAGCAATTTTTCCGCGCGGGCCGGGTTGCCACCGGTGACGACCAGTGCGTGCCGGCCGCAGCCTTTCACATTGGCGCCGGTGTGCTGGAGGGCACCCGCGCCAAAAATGATCCGCGTGGCGGTGGCGAATTCAAAGTTCATGTTAGTTTCAAAACGCCGGGCCGGAGGCCGGTGCTCCGTCATTTATCCGCCGGGAAAACGTCGTCATACTTAAAGCTGGTGCGGGTGGTGGCCATCATTGAAGCCACGGTGTCGCGCCAGACGGGGTAATGGGCGGTTTCCCGGTGCGCGGCTTGGGCGGCGGCATCGCGATAGATTTCAACGAGCACGAAGCGCGCGGGGTCGTCGGCCTGTTGGAGGACATCAAAGCGCAGCACGCCGGGTTCCTGCCGGCTGGCGCGGGCGTTGAGCCGCGTGGCCGCCGTGAACGCCGCGACGCACTCCGGTTTCACCTGGATGTGGACGTGGACAATCAGCATAAGTTCGTGATAACTGAATTTAAATCCGGGCACAAGTGTGCTGGCAAAGAAAATGCCCTTTGGTAAGCTGGCGCCAACATGGCTGCAAAAATTGTCATTCCCGAGGAACTGAAGAAGGAACTTCCGCCATCCAAGTGGGGGAAGATCCTGGGCGCAACGCCCATCATCATGACGGTCATCGCCACGATGCTTGCCGGCCTCGCTTCGAGCGAGATGACCAAGGCGCAATACGACCGCTCGGCGGCGGCCCAGCTCCAGTCCAAGGCGGGCGACCAGTGGAGTTATTTTCAGGCGAAAAAACTGCGCAGCGCCGTCGCGCGCAACTCGCTGGATCTGCTCGCGGCGACCGCCGCCGGCGGGGTGCCGTCGCTGGACGCCGCCGCGTTGGAAAGCGCCGATGCCGCGACCATCGCCGCCCTGACCAAGGGCGAAATCCCGGCCGCCATTCCGGCCAAATTTACCGCCGAGGTGCAAACCGCGCTGGAGGCCGTGGAAAGTTCCAAGCCCGAGACTGAAATTGCCGCCGCGCTGGCGAAGGTGAGCGACGCGACGCTGGCGGAATCACTCAGCGCAGCCCGGGAGGCGGCGGGGGCGTTCGACAACGCCACGAAAGGCATCAACAAGGCGTCGGACAAATTTGACGACAAGCTCATGGGCGGCGACCAGGCGTTGTTCCGCGGCTTCAGCGCGGGGCGGCTGCGCTACACGGCGGCGCGCTACGACACCGAGGCACGGCTGAACCAGTCGGTGGCGAGCATCTTGGAACTGCAGGTGCGCAAGGGGAACATCTCGGCGGAGAAGCACCACCGGCGCAGCGGCAAGTTTTTCATCGGGATGCTGGCGGCGCAGATGGCGGTGATCATCTCGACGTTCGCCATCGCCGCGCGGCAGAAGAACTTCCTGTGGTCCATTGCCGCCGCCGCCGGGGCGGCCGCGGTGTCGTTCTCGGTGTACGTTTATCTGTGTGTCTGAGGGCGGGAAAACTTCCGGTGCAGCCAGGCGCGAGCAGGCTGTTCGACGAGGAAATAGAGGAGCAGGGCCGCGAGCAGGATCAGCGCGATGTCCATGAGGAAAACGCCCGTGCGCACCGGCAGGGCGGCGCCGGCAAATTTTTGCGAGGGCAGGGTGACTTTCAGCAACCGCTGCACCACGCCGTGGATAAGATAGATCGAGTACGAGATCTGGCCTAAAAAAACGCAACCGCGCAGGGCGAGCAGCCGCGAGAAAATTCCGCCGGCCTGCGCGAGGCCGAAAACCAGGAGGCCGGACGCCACCAATATCCCGGCATACGCGGGCCAGCCGCCGTGGACGGCGGCGAGCGAAACCGCCGCCAGCAGCAGGGCCACGCCGGCGGAGTCCAGATGCGGAAAGATTTTTTTGCCGGCGGCGAGCTGGCGGCGGCGCAGCTCCCACAGGAGCGCGCCGGCCAGGAAGAGCAGGCTGACCATGCTCAATTTCCATTCCGTGTGGACGGCCGGCTCCAGCGCCAGCACGGCGAGCGCGAGGGCGGCGACCAGGAGGTTTCCGCGCCGGGAAATTTTTTTCAGCAGCCACGCCGCCAGCGGGAAGATAAACAGGTAGGCGAACCATTCCGCGCTGACCGACCAGTCGGGATAATTCCAGCCGGAAAAGTGCGGCGGCACCACGACCACGACCCAGTTGTGCAACATGAGGGCCTCCGGCAGCAGCCAGCGAAGCGGATACGCAGCATGATTGAAAGGCGCGCCGACGAGGGGGGCGGTGCAAACCAGCAGCCCCATGGCCGCCAACGCGGCGAGATAAGCGGGATAAATCCGGGCCAGCCGCAGGCCAAGAAAGCGCAGGTATTCGCCCCAGGAAAAAATTTCAAAACGGGCGCGATAGGTGTGCAGCAGGATGAACCCGCTGAGGATGAAGAACAGCGGCACCGCGTTGGCACCCGCCCCCATGAGCCAGTTGAGACCCGCGCTGGCCGGCAACAAGGTGTTCGTATCACCCATGAAATGCAGCGACACCACCCAGAACGCCGCGAAACCCCGCAAACCGGTCAACGCGGCCAATGTTTCCGGCGGGGAGGCGGGGGAATCTTTCAAGCGCGATTACAATGGCAGAAGACCAGTCCCGCTTCAATTGAGCAAACGGATCAATCGAGCCGTTTGACGCGGATGTTCTTGTAGTGGACCACGCTCTTGGGATCGTGGCCTTGCAGCGCAAAGGTTCCGTCCGCGAGCTTGCGGGTGAAGACTTTGCCCGGCTGCGCGCCGTCCGGCTCGGTGTATTCCAAGACGATGATGTCCTTGATCTTGACGGTGACCTTGTTGCCCTGCACGGTGATGTCCTGCGTGTACCATTCGCCGTCCTGGGCGGGGGTGTTGCCGAGGTTGGCCACGTCGTACAAGCTGCCGGTTTTTTTCCAATCGCTGTGGGTCACGTTCACCTGGCACTCAAAACCGTTCGTCGGCCAGCCCACGTCCTGATAGTGCGTGTGGAAATAAATGCCGCCGTTGGAATGCGGGCCGGTCAGGACGTCCACCTTCAGCTCGAAATTCTTGAACGGCTTCGGGTCGCCCACGTAGAAGATGTGGCAGCGGTCGCCGTGGGCGACCAGGGCGCCGTCCGCGATCGTCCAGGTGTTGGTGTGCTCGGTGGCGGTCTGCCAGCCGTCAAAGGTTTTGCCATCAAACAGGCTGGTGAAACCTTCCTCGGTCTGCGCGGAAGCGGCGCGGGCGAGGAGCAACAGGGCGGCAGCGGCGGCCAGAGCATTTTCAGAAATACTGTAGCCGTTCGGTTTGGCTGGAGGAAGGGGCGGTCTTTTTGGGTTTTGGCTTCGTTTCGGCTCAGTCACAGGGTTGCTTGGAACCTGCTCCTTCGCCAAAGCCTCGCCAAAACCCAAAAATCCTCGCTCCGAACGGCTACAGTATTTCTTCAAACGCTCTAAAATTGATTTCATGCCCCGACTTTATCCGCCGCCACGCGACAAGTCAGCCGAAATTTTCCCGAGGCCGCCGGGACGAGCGTGGTCATCGCCTCCGCCGGGATCGCGGTGCGGGTTTGTAACAGCGTGGCGAGGCGCGCGGTCACGGCGTTCAAGGTTTCTTCGGTCGGCGGGGTGGTGTCCGGGATGAAGCGGAGCGCGCCTTCACCGTCCGCATGTTGCCGCAGTTCGTAGTGGGCGATGCCCGCCGCGCCGGCGAAGCACTGGTCCACCTGCCACGTCGTGACGCGCGAGCCATCGGCGGCGGTCAAGGCATCACGGATGCGGCCGTGCACGATGAAGTTGTTCCCGTAGGGCTGCACGCGGCGTTCCGCGAGGTCGCCGATGCGATAGCGCAGCAGCGGCATGAAATCGTTGCTCAAGGTCGTGACCACGAGGTCGCCGATGTTGCGGGCGTCGAGGTCGGTGATCTCCAAAAAGGCCGTGTCGTAGCTCTGTTTCATCTCCCCGCGTTCGTTTTCCATGAGCAGATGACCCGTCTCGGTCGAGCCGTACAGGTTGAACACCGGCACGCCGAACACGCGCGTCAAAATGTTCCGGTGCACGACGCTGGTGAATTCGTAGCTGCACAGAATGAACTTCAACGAGGGAAATTTGATCCCGCGCCGCTCGCAATACAGCGCGAACCACGCGGCATGGACCGGGTCGGCATCGAGAAAAACCGGCGACCACTCCGTGATCTCCTGCGCCATCCGCGCCAACTCCGCCTCGCTGATCAAAAAGGGCAGGCGCGCCAGGTTGACGAACAGGGACTGGTTGATGACGCGCTGTTCGCGCGACATCCAGACCGTGGGGCAGGTCAGGCCGTTGCAGGAGGGCGAGGTGATGGTCGCGCGGCGGGCATCCGGAAATTCATCCAGAATTTTGGCCACGACGGCGTTCAGCCGCAGGGCGCGCTGTTCCTGCGCATCCCACCAGCCGCGCCCGAAGATGACCGGCAACCGGTCGGACGTGGTGCCGGAAGTGTGTTCCAGCTCGATGAGGTTTTGTTCCTGCAAGGCTTCGAGGGAGGCGGATTCGCCGAGGAAATTGCGCGGGAAATTTTCCCGCATGGCGGTTTTGGCGAGCAGCGGGAGTTTTTGAAAACATTCGGGGCCGGCCTCCTGACAGTCCGCCTGCGCGAGCAAGTCATGGTACAGCGGTGCTGCGCGCCAGCGCGGCAGCAGGGCGGCCAGTTGGGCGCGTTGACCCGCCTCATGGATGATTTCCGGTGTCGCCAGCATATCGGCCAATATACACTCGATTTTTCAAAAGCAAACCGCGTTCGCCCGCGGTTTTTACAGGGGGGATACTATAAAGTGCGTTCAAAGATGGCAGGACGAACACCTCTCCCCGACTCTCTCCCCATTTGGCCCCGGCCCCACCAAACGCGGAGAGGGAGAAACGGTTGCCGCGTCCTGGCAAAAGGTGGCGTCTTGGTTCATGGGGTCAATGCGCGGAATCTTTTGGGGAAATCTCTCCCCGGCCCTCTGGGGAGAGGAACGCGTGGGGTTGTGTTCGTGAGGCGCGTTGGTCGCGGGTGTAATCCGGTCGCAGCAATTTACAAAGTGCAGGGCGGCTGGACATTTCACGCGGCCTGATTGACGAGGGTTGCTGCGCCCGGGACGGGCGCACTCCGCCAGCCGCGGGCTCATTTTTTTGCGTTCCAGACGGCGAGGGCGTCCGGTGAGCCCTGGGCGCGGACGCCGTTGTCCGTGAGGATGTCATCCGTGGCGGCCAGCATCTGGGCGCGGGGGAAAAGCATCGTCTCGGAGTACCGGCCGAAGCATGCAATGCGGATGAATTCATCTTTGGAATCGCGCAATGTTTCCACGAGATGTTTCAGGTTCTTCACCGGGATGCCGTTCACGGATTTTACCACCTCCGACCGGGGATTGGAATAGCCCTGGGCGAGCTTGTGTGGGAAAAAGGGCGAGGAAATGACGACGAGCCGCTCGCCGGGAAACGCCGGCTGATCCGCCAGGCGCGTGACCAGCGGGTTGCCGGCCGTGCTCTCGCGGGCCAGGAACGCGCCGGCATATTTTGTCCGCAGATAACCGCCGAGGAAATCCCCGGTCAGCTCGGAAAACACGAGCGGTCCGCAGATGAAATACGAAGGATAGGCGCCGCCGCCGAGTTCCGGAATCAGCCGGGGATACTCCGCCGACACCGGGAGGTTGATGGTCTGCTCCTTGCCGGCGCGGAAAATGGTGAGCGGAACGGTGCCGTTGGTGGCGATGTGCTGGATGTCATACAGGAAACTCACGCGCAGATCGCCGCCCACGCTGATCATGCCCTGGTCATCCACCGGGGCGGTGCCAATCTTGCTGATGACATCCCATTCTTTGAGCGGGTAGTCGTCATTGGTCTGGCGGGGCCGGTGCACGACCATGCCCGCCGCGCCGGGCGGCAGGTTCAGGAACGACCGCAGCGCGGGATTTTCCAGCGTCTGCAAGGCATCATACATGGCCGGCTTGCCGTCGTATTTGCCGTCCGCGATGTCCGCCAGGAAGAGGTCGATCTCCTCGTTGGGGATGATGTAACCGATGTTGTCGGCTTCATTCAAACGGCTGAAGGTGAGCCCGATCATCTTGTCGCCCGCGACCGCCGGTCCGCCGCTGTTGCCGGGGTTGATGGCGGCATCGATCTGGATGCGCAGGCCGGACACGGGGTAGCTGTAGGCCGTGAATTCCACGCGCGAGACGATGCCCTTGGTGATGGACAGGCTGGTGCCGCCTTCGGGAAAGCCGTAGGTCAGGACCGTGTCCTTGATGCCCGGCAACACGGTGGCCCGCGCGAGCGGCGCGTGCGTGTCGAAAAACTTCTCGTCATCGAGCTTCAACACCGCGAGGTCGATGCCCGGGGCGAGGTATTCCACCGTGGCGGAAATCTTGTCGCCCGCCTGGTTGGCCTGGATCTGCACCTGGCTGGCGTAATTGACCACATGCGCGTTGGTGAGGATGCGTTTGCCCTCGATCACCACGCCGCTGCCGGTCTGTTCCTCGGGCGATTGTTTGGTCCACGGCTTGTACAGATCGGGATAACGCACGGTGGAGAAGATTTTCACCACGGAATTCTCAATGACGCCGGAGGCCGCGGTGGCGTTGGTGGTGACCGGCGTGGCCGGCGGTTCGGCCGCGGACACGGAGAGGCAGGTGAGCAAACAGGCACCGGCCAGCCACCGGCCGGCCCGCAGGGAGAGCAATTGCATAAGTGTGGCGATGCTAAAGAACGCCCCGGATTGGCGCAAAGAAAATGTCACCACGCGCGGGCGTACTGCGGCGGGGGCGGCAGTTTGTGGCCGAGCGCCTTCGCGGCGTGCACCGGCCAGTAGGCATCGACGAGAAATTGCCGGGCGAGCAGCACGAGGTCGGCCTTGCCGCTGCGTACGATGTCATCCGCCTGCTTCGGTTCGGTGATGAAACCGACGGCGGCAGTCGGGAGGTTGGCACCGTGCCGCACTTTTTCCGCGAACGGCACCTGGTAGCCGGGCGCGACCGTGATCTTGGCGTCCGGCACCACGCCGCCGGAGCTGCAATCCATTAAATCCACGCCTTCGGCCTTGAGCAATTTTGCCAGCGCGATGCTGTCTTCGATCTGCCAGCCGCCTTCCTTCCAATCGATCGCCGAGATGCGGACGGCCAGCGGGAGATGATCCGGCCAGACCCGGCGGACGGCCCGGGCTGACTCCAGCAACATGCGGGTACGGTTTTCGAAACTGCCGCCGTACTGGTCGGTGCGGTGATTGCTGAGGGGCGAGAGGAATGAGCTGAACAGGTAGCCGTGCGCCGCGTGCAGTTCCAGCCATTGAAAGCCGGCGGTCAGCGCCCGTTTGGCGGTGGCCACGAAATCATTTTGCACGCGGGCGATGTCCGCCGCCGTCATGGAGCGCGGAACCTTGGTGAGATCGCCGCCAAAGGCGATGGCGCTGGGGGCGATGGTTTCCCAGCCGCCCTGCGCGGCGGACAGATGCGCGCCGCCGTTCCACGGCAGGGCGGCGGAGGCCTTGCGCCCGGCGTGGGCGATCTGGATGCCGGCGACTGCGCCGTGCGATTTCATGAACGCCGCGATCCGCGCCAGCGGTTCGATGTGCTGGTTCGACCACAAGCCGAGGCAGCCGGGCGTGATGCGGCCTTCGGGCGCGACCCCGGTGGCCTCCACGATGACCAGGCCCGCGCCGCCGACCGCGCGCGACCCGAGATGCACGAAATGCCAGTCGTTTGCGAAGCCATCCGTGGCGGAGTACTGGCACATGGGCGAAACGCCGATGCGGTTGCGCAAGGTGACGGAGCGGACGGTGAGCGGTGAGAACAGGTGCGGGCCGGGGTCCTTCAAATCATTTTCCATAAGGACGTAGTAAATACCGCCAGATGCACCGATGTGCAAGGGACGAAGTTTGCCGCGTGGTCCGGGGTACAGGCGTACGACCACCGAGGGATAGGCGAGGATGGAGGATCGAAAAAAATGAAAAGCGGAAACACTCAACATTCAACATTCAACGCCGAACGTCGAAGAACCTGCGATTGACGGTATTGGCGTACGGGGCCGAGCGCGGGGCGAGGATGGAGAATTGAGGATGGAGGATGGAGGATGGCCGGGAAACAAGCGAGCAAGAGGATGACGATGAGGAAGATGCCAATCCCGACCGAGCAGAAACTTAAATTTGAGAAAAGGCCAATGAAAACGCAAAAATTAAACCAGATTAAAGCATGAATGTTGCGGGTGGCGGGTGACGAGGAATGAGCGATAAGCATGCACCCCGTCCAAGTGTTGGCAGCATTGTTTTTTGGGTAAGGATGCTTTGGTGGCAAGCGAAAGCGGTGTCGCCGCTGCGCTCTGCCACCGCACTCCAAGACGCGGCGGGTTGGCGGGGGGGCGGGTGAGAAAGGTGTCCGTTTTGGACGATGGGAAATTTGAAAAAAAGCCAATGAAAACGCAAAAATTAAACCAAATTAAACCAAGTTAAAGCACCGGCGTACGGCCAATATGAATGACAAAGCTCGAATGTCGAATGACGGTACTTGCGTACGGGTGCGTGCCGCACGGGCAACCGGGGGCAATCATATGGGTGAATCAGGCCCCTCTCTCCGGCTCTCTCCCCGTTGGGCGGGGCGAGAGGGCATATATTGCATCGCGGGTTATCCGAGGAGGGCGGATGGTCCGGACGATTGCGTGCGGGCGACGTTCCTGCAAGGTACTTGCGTGCGGCCACCAGGCCTGCGCTCCGGCACCGGACCGGACGCTTATCCGGGTAAATCCGACCTAATCCGACCACGGAATTTTTTAAAAATATGTAAGGGCGATGCCGCACGGGCAACCGGGGGCACAATCAATTAATTGAAACATGAGGTCGATTCGCTTCAATCGCTCTGCGGCGGTCAGCCGGCCTGGCTCAAGGCACGACGCGCGTGCCGGTGCGTCCATCCACGGCCGCCGAAAGCACTTCCGGGCAGGTGATGACGGCTTCGCGGCCGCCACCTTGGATGAACTGCAGGCAGGCTTCGATCTTGGGCAGCATGGAGCCGGGCTTGAAGTGGCCTTGGGCGAGGTAGCGCCGGGCTTCGGCCACGGTCAACGTGTCCAGCGCCTGCTGGTCCGGCTGCCCGAAGTTCAGGAAAACTTTTTCAACGGAGGTGGAGATGACGAGGAGGTCGGCGTTGATTTCCTTGGCCAGCACGGCGGAGGCCAGGTCCTTGTCGATCACCGCCGGCACGCCGCTCAACATGCCGCGTTCATTCGCGATCACGGGAATGCCGCCGCCGCCGGCGGCCACCACGACATAGCCGTGCTCGGCGAGGTGGCGCACGACTTTGGATTCAATGATGCGGACGGGTTTGGGCGAGGCGACGACGCGCCGCCAGCCGCGCCCCGCGTCCTCCGCCATGGTCCACTGTTCGATGCGCATCCGCTCTGCCGCCTGCTCGCGGGTGTAGAATTCGCCGATGGGCTTGGAGGGTTTGGCGAAGGCCGGATCGTTCTGGTCAACGAGGGTCTGGGTCACGATGGTGGCGACGGACAGTTGGACATCGCGCCGGCGAAATTCGTTTTCCAGCGCCTGCTGGAGCTGGTAGCCGAGCGCGCCCTGGGTGTCCGCCACGATGGAATCCAGCGGGACCTGATGCAACCGGCCGCGCGAGTGCTCGCTGCGCAGCAAAATGAAGCCCACCTGCGGCCCGTTGCCATGGGTGATGACGATGCGATAACCGCGCTGCAGCAGGTCGGTGATGTGCCGCACGGTTTCCACCACGGCGGCGTATTGATCGGACACGCTCTGATGTTGCGCATCCTTGATCAAAGAATTTCCGCCGATGGCGATGACAACGGTTTTCATGGGCGGGTCTCAAGGGTCGCCGAGGACAAAGCCCGCGTGGGTCAATTTCTCGCGCACGATCATAATATGCCCGGCATCGCGCGTTTCGATGACGCACCGCACGCTGACTTTGGTGATGTCATCGCTCGAGAAGGCGCGGTCGTGGGAGATTTCGAGGATGCTGGCGCCGGCATCGGCCAGCAGGCTGGCAAACCGGGCGAGCCCGCCGGGCCGGTCGCTGATGGTGGCCGTGAAATGGTGGATCCGGCCGTCGGACGCCAGCCCGCGCTCGAGCACGCGGCCGAGAATCGGCGTGTCGATGTTTCCGCCGCTCAACGGGAGCACCACGTTTTTCCCCTGCAGCTCGGGCAACAGGCCGGCGAGGCAGGCGGCGAGCGGCGCGGCGCCCGCGCCTTCCACGACGGATTTTTCCAGTTCCAGCAAACGCAGGATGGCGAGGGCGATTTCATGTTCGTCCACCTGCACGGTTCGGTCCACCAGTCCGCGGGCGATCTGGAAGGCGTTCCCACCCACCTGGGCCACGCTCAAACCGTCGGCGAGCGTCGGCTGGATATCCACGGTCACCGGCTGTCCCGCCTGCAGGGCGGCGGTGAAACCGGCCGCGCGCAGAGGTTCGACGCCGATGATTTTTACGTCCGGCTTCAAGGTCTTGAGGGCCAGGGCCACCCCGGCGATCAGGCCCGCGCCGCCGACGGGCACGACCACGGCATCCACCGCGGGCACCTGCGCCGCGATTTCCAAGCCGAGCGTGCCCTGGCCGGCGATGATATGGGGATGATCGTAGCCATTGATGTAAGTCAGCTTCCGCTTGGCGGAAATGATGTCCGCCTCGGCGCGGGCTTCGGCCAGGTCGTTGCCGATGAGGATGACCCGCGCGCCGAACCGCCGGCAATTGGTCACCTTGGACAGCGGGGCAAAGCGCGGCATCACGACGGTCACGGGGATGTGGAGCAGTTGTCCGTGATAGGCGAGGCCGAGCGCATGGTTCCCGGCTGAGGCCGCGATCACGCCGCGCCGCTGTTCCTCCGGGGCCAGCAACGCCAGGGCGTTGCGCGCGCCGCGTTCTTTGAAACTGCCCGTGCGCTGGAGATATTCCAGTTTGCAAAAGATGTTCATGCCCGTGGCTTCGGACAACGGGATCGAGGGCGGACAGGGAGATTGGTAGACGTGACCCGCGATCCGTCCGGCCGCTTCGCGAATGTTTTGGAAAGTCACCGGCATAGCATCACTAATCATCGCGCGCCGGAAGTTGTCAACCGCAGACAGGCGGCTTACCAAAATATGCTTAGCACTCGCCAAGAACCGTGTGGGGCGGGGGCCGCGCGGGGCTCAGATTGATGCTGCTAGATTAGCTGCAGGTTATGAAGAACATTACCGGCTTCCTTTCCGCCGCCCAACTCCGGGCGGAACTCGACCGGTGTGTCTACTGCGAGGAAAAGCCCTGCCAGGAAGCCTGCCCGGCCCACTGCTCGCCCGCGGATTTCATCATGGCGGCACGGGCCGGCGGGAACCCGGATTGGCGCCGGTCGGCGGCGATGATCATGGGCTCGAATCCGCTGGGGTGGGTGTGCGGCGTGGTTTGCCCGGATTACTTCTGCATGCAGGCGTGCTCGCGGCGGACGTTTGACCGCCCGATCCAGATTCCGGCGGTGCAAGCGGCCATCCTCGAGCGGGCCGGCAAATCCGGGCCGGCAAAATTCCGGCTGGCGGAATCGAACGGCAAATCCATCGGCATCGTCGGGGCCGGGCCGGCGGGGTTGGGTGCGGCCAGCGTGCTGGCGCAAGCCGGTTACGAAGTCGTGCTTTATGAACAGCAGAAGCGCGCCGGCGGCGCGCTGAATCTGATTCCTGATTTCCGGCTGAAAAAATCGGTCGTCCGCGCGGACATCCGGTTTCTCAAACGCCTTGGCAAGGTCGCCATCAAGCATGGCCGGAGTGTGGCCGATCCGGAAAGTTTGCGGGCCAGGCATGATGCGGTCATTGTGTCCGCCGGCCTGACTGAGCCGGTCCGGTTGAACATTCCGGGTGAAGACCTCGCCTGGTCTTGGCAAGCCTGGCTGGAGAACCCGGGGCGGCTCAAACTCAAAGGCAAAAGGGTCGCCGTGCTCGGTGGCGGGGCGGTGGCGGCGGACTGCGCGACGACCGCAAAGCGTTTCGGTGCGGCGGCGGTGGAATTGATCTATCGCCGCCGGCAATCGGACATGCCGCTGACCCAATACGAGCGCGACCTGCTGCTGGGGCACGGGGTGGAGATCACGAGTTGCAGCCAGGTGCTGGCCGTCGTTCATCGGGACCAACGCGTCACGGGCCTGCGTATCGCGCGGATGCTGTTGCCCGCCGGCAAGACGGCGCGGCCGGAGAATTTCGAGGTCAGCAAACAGGAATCACCGGTCTTTCGCGAATTTGATGTGGTGGTTTCCGCCATCGGCGGCCGGCCCAAACTGCCGGTCAAGAAAGCCCGGGGGATTTTCTACGCCGGCGACATGGTGCTCGGCGCGTCAACGGTGGTGGAGTCCGTTGCCAGCGGCAAGAACGCCGCCGCCGAGGCGGATGCGTACCTTCGCGGCGCGGCGCAGCCCAGGTTCAAAAACCGCGCCAAAAGCCGCGTTGTGCTGGCCGGCGTGCCGTTGCGCCCGGTTCCACTGGAAGCTGATTTCTTTGGCCGGAAGATTCTTTCGCCGTTCCTGATCTCCGCCGCGCCGCACACCGACGGTTATGCGCAGATGCGCAAAGCCTATGAACGCGGCTGGTCGGGCGGCGTGATGAAGACGGCCTTCGACAACGTGCCGATCCACATTCCGGCCGGCTACATGTTCGCGCTGACGCGTTCAACCTACGGCAATTGCGACAACGTCTCCGGCCACCCGCTCGACCGCGTCTGCCGCGAAGTCGCGAAACTGGTGCAGGAGTTTCCCGACCGGCTGACGCTCGCCTCCACGGGCGGCCCGGTCACCGGGCGCGATGCGGAAGACCGGGCCGTCTGGCAGGCCAACACCCGCAAGCTGCAAAATGCCGGTGCCATGGGCGTGGAATACAGCCTCTCCTGCCCGCAGGGCGGCGATGGCACCCATGGCGATGTGGTTTCGCAAAATGCCGAACTGTCCGCGAAGATCATCGATTGGGTGATGGAAGCCAGTGACGACGACAACCCGAAGTTGTTCAAGCTCACCGCCGCCGTCACCGCCATCCACCCGATCATCCAGGCGATTCAAGAAGTCTTCGCGCGTTATCCGAAGAAGCGGGCGGGCGTCACGCTCGCCAACAGCTTTCCCGCGCTCGCCTTCCGCCCGGCCGCCGGGCGTCGTTGGGAGGAAGGCGTGATCGTCGGCATTTCCGGCGAAGGCGTGCTGCCGATCAGCAATCTCACGCTGGCCAAGGTTTCCAGCACGGGCATCGCCGTCTCCGGCAACGGCGGCGCGATGTCCTACAAAGACGCCGCCAACTTCCTCGCCCTCGGCGCGCAGACCGTCCAGTTCTGCACCGCGGTGATGAAATATGGCCTCGGCTACGTGGATGAACTCCATTCCGGCCTGAGTTATCTCATGGAGGAACGCGGCTTCCACTCGGTGCGGGAACTCATCGGCTCGGCGCTGCCCAATCCCATCACCGACTTTGGCGCGTTATCAGCGACGAAGCAGTTGCCGCAAGTCGTCGCCGCGCTCTGCCAGCAATGCGGGAATTGCGCCCGCTGTCCGTACCAGGCCATCGTGCTGAACCGCCGCGGGGTGCCGGTCTTTGATCCGAGCCAGTGCGTTGGCTGCACGCTCTGCGCGCAAAAATGTTTTGCCGGCGCAATCTTAATGCGCGACCGCACGCCGCGGGAACTGGCGGCGCTGCAGGAAGGCTAACCGCATGCCCAACTCATTGCTCATCGAAAATGGAACGGTGCTGACCATGGGGAAAACCTCCAAGGTCCTCGCCGGCCATTCCGTGCTGATCCAGGACGGCTTCATAACCAAGGTTGCGCCGAAGCAGGCCATCAAGAACTTTCGCGGCCGGCGCATTGATGCGACGGGCAAGGTTGTCTTGCCGGGGTTTATCAACGCTCACACGCACTTCTACAGCAGCTTCGCGCGCGGCCTGAGCGGGGTGAAACCCGCGAAGAACTTTAACGAAGTCCTTAAAAACCTCTGGTGGCGGCTGGATTCGGCGTTGACCATCGAGGATTGCCACTACAGCGCGCTGATCGCGCTGCTCGATTCGATCCGCCACGGTACGACGACGCTCATTGACCACCACGCCAGTCCGCAGGCGGTGGCCGGTTCGCTGGGCGCCATCGGACGGGCGGTGGGCGAAACCGGTTTGCGCGCCTGTCTCTGCTATGAACTTTCGGGGCGCGACGGCGGACAAATCGCGCAGGCAGGCCTGGCGGAAAACGCGTGGTTCATCCACCAATGCCAGCAGCAGCATGACCTGCATGTGCAGGCGCTCTTCGGCCTGCACGCGTCGTTCACCATTCCGGACGCCTTGATGGAGAAGGCCGCGGCCATCGGCCAGGCGTTGCACACGGGTTTTCACATCCATGTCGCCGAAGCGCCGGGCGATCAGGATTGGGCGTTGCGGCACAGCGGCCGGCGCGTCGTTGAACGGCTGAAGAAATTCGAAATCCTCGGCCCGCGCTCCATCGCCGCCCACTGCATCCACGTCAACCGGCGCGAGATGGACCTGCTCGCGGAGACGCAGACCGCCGTGGTCCACAATCCGCAGTCGAACCTGAACAATGCCGTCGGCATCGCGGATGTCATCGAAATGACAAAACGCGGCGTGCTCGTTGGCCTGGGCACCGACGCGATGACCACGAACATGCTCGAGGAATTACGTGTCGCTCTCTGGGGGCAGCATCTGCGTGCGGCGAATCCGTCCGTTGGCTTTGGCGAGGTGACCGGCGCGTTGTTCGCGAACAACCCCAAAAACGCCGGCCGCATCTTTGGGCTGCGCTTCGGCGAGATTTGCGAAGGCGCGGCCGGCGACATCGCCATCTTTGATTATGACCCGCCGACGCCGCTGGAGAACGGCAACGTGTGCGGCCATCTCGTGTTTGGAATCTCCCAGACGGAGGCGGACACCACCATTGTCGGCGGCCGCGTGTTGATGGAAAACCGGAGGCTCGCCTTGAACCTCGACGAAGCCCGCATCAATGCCCGCGCCCGTGAACTGGCCAAAAATTTATGGAAAAGAATGTAACGATGAAAACGAAAACCAAGAAGCAACCCACGACCCCGATAACCTATAAACTGATCCGCCAGCGCGCCAAGGCGATGGAGAAGGATACCACGCGCTTTCTCGCCGACCTGGTCCGCACCCGGTCTTTTTCCTCCAAGGAGAAGAATGTCATCGCCGTCATCAAAAAGGAGATGCAAGACATCGGTTTCGACGGCATCCACATTGACGGCCTCGGCAACATCATCGGCCGCATCGGCAAAGGCAAGCGCGTGATCGCGTTCGACGGCCACGTGGACACGGTTTATCCCGGGGACTTGTCGGCCTGGAAGTTTGATCCGTTCAAGCCGTTCGTGAAGGCCGGGAAGATCTGGGGGCGCGGCACGGTGGATCAAAAGGGCGGTGTCGCCACCATGATCCATGCGGGCCGGCTCATCAAGGAACTCGCCTTGAACGATCAGTTCACCATTTTGTTCACCGCCACGGTCATGGAGGAGGATTGTGACGGCCTGTGCTGGCAATACCTGCTCAACGTCGGGAAGTTGAAGCCGGAACTCGTCGTCATCACCGAGCCGACGAACATGAACATTTATCGCGGTCATCGCGGGCGCATGGAAATCCGGGTCGAGGTGAAGGGCAAAAGCTGTCACGGCTCCGCACCCGAGCGCGGCGACAACGCGATCTACAAAATCGCCCGCATCGCGCTGGAGATTGAAAAGCTCAATAAACGGCTCAAGGGCGATCTGTTCCTCGGCAAGGGCACGGTCACGATTTCGGAGGTGAAGTCGTCATCGCCGTCGCTCTGCGCGGTGGCGGACGAGGCAAGCCTGCACCTGGACCGCCGGCTCACGGATGGCGAGACGAAGGCCAGCGCCATGGCCGAAGTAAAGGACGCCGCGAAGCGCGCCGGCTATCCGGACGCGAAGGTTTACGTGCTCACCTATGCAGAGGCGGCTTACACGGGCAAAGTTTACCCGACGGAAAAATATTATCCCACCTGGGCGCTGGAGGAGAAATCCCCGTATCTCAAGAACGCCGTCGCCGCCTACGCGGGCGTGCTCGGCCAGCAGCCGCTCGTGGACAAGTGGACGTTCAGCACGAACGGCATCGCGACCGCCGGCATGAAGGGCATTCCCACCTTTGGCCTCGGTCCGGGCAATGAAATCTACGCCCACGCGGCCAATGAAGCCTGCCCGATTGAACATTTGAGCGGAGCGGTGGCGTTCTATGCCGCGCTCGTGGCCAAACTGAATGGAAAGGTATAAATGAAAAAGTTCTTTTACCAGTGCAGCAATTGCGGCAAGCACTACCAGCGTGACGAGGTGCGTTACCTTTGTCCGCTGTGCGCGCGGGACTATCGCCCCGGCGTTCCATTGATCGGCGTGTTGTCGGCGCGATTCGACTACGGCGCCATTCGTAAACAATTCCGGAAGGAAAAGCCGGATTGGAATCTGTTCTCGGCGGTCGAGGAAAAATTCTTTCCGCCGTTCCCTGTCGGCAACACGCCATTCTTCCAATCTGTCGCACTGGGAAAGGAAACCGGTTTCGACGATGTCTGGCTCAAGAACGACGGGCTGAATCCCAGCGCATCGCTCAAGGACCGCGCCTCGTTTCTCGTGGTGGCCGAGGCGAACCGGCTCGGGGAGAAAACCATCGTCGCCGCCTCGACGGGAAATGCGGCCAGCGCGCTGGCCGCGGTTTGCGCCGCCGCCGGCAAACGCGCGCTCATTTTTGTTCCCGCGAACGCGCCGAAGGCCAAGCTGGCGCAGATGATCCTCTACGGGGCGACGGTGGTTCCCGTGCGCGGCACCTATGATGACGCGTTCCGGCTCTCGCTCGAATACACCGCCAAACGCGGCGGGCTGAACCGCAACACGGCGTATCATCCGCTCACCATCGAGGGCAAGAAGACCGTTGGCCTGGAAATCTGGCAACAGAACCACTGGCGCGTGCCGGACGTGATCCTGGTTCCCACCGGCGACGGCGTGATCATCAGCGGCGTCCACAAGGCGTTTTGCGATTTGAAGGCGGCGGGCCTGATTTCGCGGTTGCCGCGGCTCGTCTGCGTGCAGGCCGAGAAGTCGAACGCCATTGACCATTACGTCGTGTCCGGCATCTACGAAAATGCGGTGAACCCGGACACGATTGCGGATTCGATTTCCGTCTCGATTCCCTCGAACGCGCATCTGGCGCGGCAGGCGATCCTCGACAGCGGCGGATTTTCCATCACGGTCAGCGATGCGGAAATTCTCGCCGGCCAGCGGATGCTCGCGGCCAAGACGGGCGTTTTTGCCGAGCCGGCCAGCTCGGCGGTGGTCGCCGCATTGAAGAAGTTGCGCGGTTCGCGGCGGATCGGCCGCCGGGACCAGGTTGTTCTGCTCATCACGGGCCACGGCTTAAAGGATGTCGAGAGCGCCCTGCACGGCCTCAGGCTGCCGTCCGCCGTCAGCCCAACGCTCGCGGCTGTCGAGGCGGCGTTGAAAGCCCGGGCCAGAAAGGAGCCAAGCTGATGTCGAAGCCGGAGGCCAAATGCTGGCGCAATGACGCTCACGCCAAGGTGACCGGCCGCGCGAAATTTACGGACGATCTCAAGTTCGTAAATGTGCTCCACGCCGCCCCGGCGTATTCCGGCCTGGTCCACGCACGCATCCTCTCGATTGACACCGGTGCCGCGGAGAAAGTTCCCGGCGTTGTGCGGGTGCTGACCGCGAAAGACGTGCCGGGCGTCAACCGGTTTGGCCAGATCATCCGCGACATGCGGATCTTTGCCGATGACAAGATCCGTTACGATGGAGATGTCGTCGCGATGGTCATCGCTGAAACGCGCGAAATTGCGATCCAGGCGGCGCTGCTGGTCAGAACGAACGCCGAACCGTTGCCGGCGGTGCTCGACCCGGAGGCGGCGATGCTGCCGGAGGCGCCGCTGGTCCATGAAAACCATGGCTCGAACATCGTCAACACGCATGTGGTGCGGCGGGGGGATGTGGCTGAAGGTTTCAAGCAGGCCGACTTCATCCTCGAGGAAAAATTTCAGACGCAGACCATCGAGCACGCCTACATGGAAACCGAAGCGGCGATTTGCGTGCCGCGTTCCACGGACGGGGTCATCGAGGTTTACGGCAGCATGCAGCATCCGTTCAGCACGCGGCGCTTTGTGGCGGCGTGCCTGGGCGTGACGCTGGCGGAAATCGAGGTCATCGGCACGCCGATGGGCGGGGGCTTCGGCGGCAAGGATGACACGGCGGCCATCGTCTGCGCGCGAACGGCGCTGGCGGCGAAGCTGCTCGGCCGGCCGGTGAAGCTGGTTTATCGCCGCGAGTGGTCCATGCGCGAAAGCTACAAACGTCATCCATACCGGGTGCACTACAAGATGGGGGTGACCAACGCCGGCCGGATCACGGCGGTGCAATGCCGCATCGTGGCGGACGGCGGCGCGTACTGCTCGGTCACGCCGTGGGTCACGTGGCGTTCGACCGTGCAGTGCTGCGGACCTTACGTCGTCGAGCATGTCCAATGCGACACGTTTGGCGTTTACACCAACAATGTCGTCGCCGGCGCGATGCGGGGTTTCGGCTCGCCCCAGATGAACTTTGTCATTGAGCAGATGGTTGAGGTCGCGGCGCAACGGGCCGGCCTTTCCGGAATTGAATTTCGCCGCCGCAACCTGGTGCGGCAGGGCAGCGTGACGATCACGGGACAAAAACTCGATGGTCACACCGTCGCGATGGAGCAGGTGCTTAATGCGGTGCTGAAGGAAATCGACTACGAAACGAAGCTGAAACGCTGCGCGCATGGGCGGGGCGAAACGGATGAGCTCTACGGCATCGGGCTGGCCATGAGCTACCGCGGTGTGAGCCTGGGCGCGGAGGGCGTGGATTTCTGTGCGGCCATCATCAACGCGCAGGCGGACGGCTCGATCCTGCTCGAGACCGGCATCCACGAAAACGGCCAGGGTTCGGACTCGGCGATGTCGCTGATCTGCGCCGCCGAATTGGGCGTGGACCTGAACCGCATCCGGTATCGCCGCGCTTCGACTTCGAACATTCCCGACAGCGGCACGACGGTCGCCTCGCGCGGCACCATCATGGGCGGCGGCGCGGTGACGCTCGCGGCGCGGGAGCTGAAAGCAAAGATAGCCGCGGCCTTCTGCAAACAGCTTGGCTGCGCGGCGGATGAAGTGCGGTTCAAGGACGATTTTATTTGGGGCCGGGCGGATGGTGCGCGCATCGCTTTTGGCGACGCGATGCGGCAGATGTGGCAGTTGCAGCAGTTTCCGTTTACGTTCGCAACGTTCAGGGCGCCGCGCGTGAGCTGGGACGAACACACCGGCCAGGGCGACGCCTATTTCACGTGGGTTTACGGCTGCCAGGCGGTGGAACTGACCGTGAACAAAAAAACCGGCAAGGTGAAGCTGCTCAATGCCGTCGCCGCGCACGACGTGGGGCGCGCGGTGAATCCGGAAATGGTGCGCGGCCAAATCTATGGCGGCATGGCGATGAGCGCGGGCTACGCGCTGCATGAAGAGGTGAAGGCGACCGCCGGCAAAATGACCACGCTGAACCTTAACACCTATCGCATTCCCCGCTCGACGGATGTGCCCAAGATGAAGGTGATTCTCGTCGAGAATCCCGATCCGGTTTCGCCCACGGGGGCAAAGAGCATCGGGGAACCGGCGAACGAACTCCTGGCCCCGGCGATCGCGAACGCCATCTTCCACGCGACCGGGCGACGCCATTGCTCGCTGCCCATCCGCCTGGGGGCGCTGCCTGAACCGACGGCTTGCGCGGAGGGCTGCCAATGAAACTTTTCGTCAATGGAAAGGAAATCGAAGTGCCGGCCGCGGCGATGGAGAAACGCATCGTCGAGTTTTTGCGCGAAGACCTCGATCTGACCGGGGCGAAGAATGCGTGCGATATTGGCGCGTGCGGCGCCTGCACCATTCTGGTGAACGACGAACCGAGCCGGATTTGCATCAAGCTCGTGAAGGATTTTGCCGGCCAACGCATTCTGACCATCGAGGGCATGGCGGCGCCCGACGGCACGCTACACCCGTTACAACAGGCGTTTGTGGACTGCGGAGCGATCCAATGCGGCTACTGCACGCCCGGCATGGTCCTGACGGCGCACGCTTTCCTGTTGAAGCATCCCCGGCCGACCCGCGGGGAAATTCGCGCCGCAATTTTTAAGAACCTCTGCCGGTGCACCGGCTACCAGCAGATCATCGACGCGGTGGAGCAGGCCGCCCCCCATTACCAAAACCGGAAATAATTTTAAAAAACATGAAGACACTGAAGAAACATCTGGATGAACTGAAGAAACTGAAACTGAACAGCCACGGGAAGGATTTCCTGCTGACCTGGGAAAAATCGGCGGACGATTTGCGGGCGGTGGTGGCCCTCGCGGAGCTGTTTTCGGAACTGCACCAGGCCGGCAAGTCGTTTCGGACCTTCGACACCGGGCTGGCGATTTCAATTTTTCGCGACAACTCGACGCGCACGCGCTTCAGCTTTGCGGCGGCGGCTAATTCGCTGGGGCTTGGCCTGGCGGACCTGGACGAGGGGAAATCGCAGATCGCCCACGGGGAAACGGTGCGCGAGACGGCGAACATGATTTCCTTCATGGCCGAGGTCATCGGCATCCGCGACGACATGTATCTTGGCGAAGGCAACAAATACATGCGCGAGGTTGCCGCCGCGGTGCAGGAAGGTTTTGAGCAAGGCGTGCTGCATCAGCGGCCCAACGTGATCAATCTGCAATGCGACATCGACCATCCGACCCAGGCGATGGCGGACCTGGTTCATTTGAAGCAGCATTTCGGTTCGCTCGAAAAGTTGCAGGGCAAAAAAATCGCCATGAGCTGGGCCTATTCGCCGAGCTACGGCAAGCCGTTGTCGGTGCCGCAGGCCATCATCGGCCTGATGACGCGGTTCGGGATGCACGTGACGCTCGCCCACCCGGAAGGCTACGGCTTGATTCCGGACGTCCTTGAGGTCGCGAAGAAAAACGCGGCGCAGAGCGGCGGGAAGTTCGAAATGGTGACGAGCATGGAAGAGTCGTTCCGTGACGCCGACATCGTTTATCCCAAGTCCTGGGCGCCTTACAGCGTGATGCAGCGCCGCACGCCGCTCCTGCAAAAGGGCGACCAGGCCGGACTGAAAGCGCTCGAGCAGGAATGTCTTGCGAACAATGCGCGCTTTAAAAACTGGGAATGTGACGCCAAAAAAATGAAGCTGACCCGCGGCGGCGAGGCGCTCTATATGCACTGCCTGCCGGCGGATATTTCCGGGGTCAGTTGCGCGCAGGGCGAGGTGTCGGCGGACGTGTTCGAAAAATGCCGCATCGCCACATATCGCGAGGCGAGCTTCAAGCCATTCGTGATCGCGGCCATGATTTATCTGGCGCGCGTGAAATCACCCCTGGCGGCGCTGGGCAAACTCATCAAGTGATTGGAGAAAGATCGACCATGTCCAAAATCATCAAACGTCTGCAACCGGAAGTCATCAAGCGGTCAGCCGCGCGGTGCCGCGCGCGGGGCATCGTGCTCCCGACCTTCAAGCAACTGCGCAATCCCGAACTCATTCCCCCCGCCATCAAGCGGAAGTTAAAAGGCGTAGGGCTCTGGGACGTGAACCCGGTGAATCTTTTCCGGATCACGTGGAAGAACGACATAAAAACGGGCCTTTACGGAGGCGTAAATTATCTGGAGATTCCACCGGCCATCACCGGTGTAAAGGCGCGCGTCATCGGCCTGGTGGGAAAATATTTTCCGACCGGCGCGCACAAGGTGGGCGCGGCGTTTGGCTGCCTGGTGCCGCGGCTGGTGAGCGGCGAGTTCGATCCGGAGAAGCACAAGGCCGCGTGGCCTTCGACCGGGAATTTCTGCCGGGGCGGCGCGTTTGACTGCGCGGTGCTGGATTGCACCGCCATCGCAATCCTGCCGCAGGGCATGTCGCGCGAACGGTTTGAATGGCTGAAGAAAATCGGGGCGGAAATCATCGCCACGCCCGGCTGCGAGTCGAACGTGAAGGAGATTTACGACAAATGCTGGGAGCTGAAGCGCGATCCCGCCAACATCATCTTCAACCAGTTCGAGGAATTTGGGAATCCGATCTTCCACTACAACGTGACCGGGCCGGCGATCCATGAAGTGTTTGCGTCGCTTGGCAAAAACCTGCGCGCGGCGGCCTTCATCTCCGCCACGGGTTCGGCCGGAACCATCGCGGCGGGCGATTACTTGAAGCGGATGCACCCGGCGCTGAAGATTGTCGCGACCGAGGCGCTGCAATGCCCGACGTTGTTGCAGAACGGCTTTGGTGATCACCGCATTGAAGGCATTGGCGACAAGCACATTCCATGGGTACACAACGTCCGCAACACCGACTGCGTCGCGGCCATTGACGACGAGGATTGCATGCGTATCCTCCGGCTCTTCAACGAACCCGCCGGCCAGAAACAGCTCGCCGCACTGGGGGTGAAGGCGGATGAGCTGGCGTCGCTGCCGCTCGTCGGCATCTCCGGCATCTGCAACCTGCTTGCCGCGATCAAGACCGCAAAGCATTTTGAGCTGACTGAACGCGACGTGATCTTCACCGTGTTTACGGACTCGGCCGAACTGTACGGCTCGCGCGTCGAAGAATTAAAGCAGGAGCGCGGGGCCTACCTTGCAGCGGATGCCATCGCCGACTTCGCCGGGCCGCTGGCGCACCAAAGCGTGGATTACTTCAAGGAGCTTACCTTCCCCGAACGCAAGGCGCTGCATAACCTGAAATATTACACCTGGGTCGAGCAGCAGGGGAAACCTTGTGCGGAACTCAATGCGCAGTGGAACCCCGATTACTGGCGCGAGCTGTTTGAGGATGAAGTGAATTACTTTGATCAATTGATCGACCAATTCAATCAGGCTTGAAAAATGCCGCCGGGGTTCATCCGCGACCCCGGCCGTTTCGGCCCATGAATTGAAAATCCGCCATGATGCGGTATGCTCCAGCGCATGACCCATGACCGGAATCGCGTCGTCTGCCATGGCTGCGCTTTTCCATTTCAGTTATATTGCGTCCGGCGGTCAAATCTCATCATGAAATTATCCTATCGCATGGCGTTAACGGGCGCATTCGCCGCTTGTAGTTGGTTGGGCCTGGGAGCCGTCAGGGCGCAAAGCAGCGCCACGTTGAGCGAAGACCAGACCCAGGCGACCATGTCGGTCCAGCGGGAAGGCGATTTCCGCACGTATGAACTGACGAGCAACGCGGAATTGCGCGACGACCGTCCGCCGGACAAGCGGGTCGTATTTTCTGAAACCATTGGCCACGCCACGGTACGGACGGGCAACGTGATGTTTGACGGTCTGTATGCCATGGCGGTCCATGAGGCGGTGTTGAACTCGGTTCCGCAGATCAAGGACGGCGCATATGGCAAGGGTGCGCCCCTCCAGCTTGAAGCCTATCAGACGGGCGAGTTTTGGACCTATGTCTGGACGCGGGATCTGGCGTACTCGGTGAACCTGGCCCTGGGCGGGTTTGATCCGCCGCGCGCGGTCAATTCGCTGTTGTTCAAAACCTCCGTTTTGAAAGCGTCCGTCGCGGGCGGCAACCGGAACCAGATCATCCAGGATACGGGGTCAGGCGGAAGCTACCCGGTCTCCAGCGACCGCGTCGTCTGGGCGCTGGGCGCGAGCGAGACGATGAAGTACCTGCCGGCGGATGAGCGGGGAAAATTTCTCGCGCAGGTCTATCCCATCCTGCACGACACCATCGAACAGGACCGGCGGCTGGTCTTTGACCCGGTGGACGGGCTTTATCGCGGGGAACAGTCGTTTCTCGACTGGCGTGAGCAAACGTATCCGGGCTGGACGAAGGACAATGTCCTGCCGATAGCCATGTCGAAGGCGCTCTCGGTGAATGCGGCGGATTATTTTCTGCTGCAGACGGCGGCTGACTACGCGGGCCGCCTGGGGCGCAGCGATGAACAGTCCCGTTACCACCAATGGGCGGAGGCGCTGAAACCTGCCATCAATAATCATTTCTTCGATGCCAAGGACGGGCTTTACAGCACCTATCTGCTTTCGGATGGAATCAACGAAATCCGGGTCCATCGTTACGACTTGCTCGGCGAATCGCTGGCCATCTTGTGCGGCATCGCCAGCCCGTCCCGGGCGGAGATGATATTGCGCAGCTATCCCGTGGGACCGTACGGGCCATCCGTCGTGTGGCCGCAGGAACGAACCGTGCCGATTTATCATAACCAGGCCATCTGGCCGTTTGTCACCGCTTACTGGACGAAAGCCGCCCGCCAGGCCAACAGCGCGCAAGCCGTGGATCAAGGCGTCCAGTCGCTCGAACGGCAGGCGGCGTTTAATTTGTCGAACATGGAAAACTTCGACTTCGTTTCAGGAAAAGCGGCGGTCAAAGGCCAGGGCTTGAATGGTCCCGTCATTAATTCCCGCCGCCAGCTTTGGTCCGTGGCGGGTTACCTCTCCATGGTGCAAGATGTGGTCTTTGGGCTGGAAACGTCGTGGGATGGCATCCGTTTCCTGCCGTTCGTCACGGCCCGGATGCGCAACGAAACCTTTGCCGGCACCGACGTGATCGAGCTCCGCCAATTCAGCTATTGCGACGCGGTAATTTCTGTACGGGTGCACCTGCCGCCGACGAATGACGTCAGATCGGGCGTTTGCCGCGTGAGCCGCGTGGAACTCAACGGCCGGAAACTCGGCGAGGATTTTGCGACGCGGTCCACGTTGCAGAGTTCCAATCAATGGGACATCTATCTCGCCGCTCCCAAAGAGTCCGGAACGACGGCGGCGTTGAGGCTGGTCGACATGAACAACGAGCGGGCGAGATTCGGCCCGGCGCAACCGGTCTGGGACGAAGCCCAACATGGCGGCATCACCATTGTGGGGGACAAACTGATTTTGCACTACCAGCACAGCGACGCTGCCAATGTCGTTTTTAACATCTACCGCGACGGCAAGCCTTATGCGAAAGGCCTCCGGGAGACGAATTGGACGGATGCCGCCTCGGGTGACCACCTCGAACGCGCGCATCATTACGTGGTTGAAGCCGTGGACCCGGCCAGCGGCAACGCCTCGCATTTGACCCCGCCACGGTTCTATCTGGACGGCCGCCAGCAACTGGTGATTCCGGCTGGTGACATGGTGAATCAAGGAGGAAACCTCGTGGCCAATCACCATTTCGAAAATTGGGGAAAGCCCGGCGATACGCTGCGGACGAAAACGTTTCAAGTTCCACGCAGCGGACGCTACGCCATCCGCGCCGAATTTTCCAACGGTGCCGGGCCGGTGAACACCGGCATCACCTGCGCCCTGAAGAAGCTGGAGCTCCGCAAGGCCGGAACCGATGCGCCGATCAACTCCGGATACCTGGTCATGCCGCAGTCCGGTGATTGGCAGCGCTGGGACCGGTCGTCCCCCGTGGTTGCCGACCTGCTGGCCGGGGAGGATTATGTCCTCCAGATCAGCGAGGACGACGCCTGCCGCAACATGAGCTGCCTCAAGAACAACGAACGCTACACCGCCTGGCCCGGCGGCGGTGAATCGGGCTATGATTATGTGAATATTTCCGCACTGCAGCTAACAGCCCTCGTGGCGACCCATTGAACAGCCGGTAAAATTGTTATCACTCCGCATGCCCAAAAAATTCACCGTGGCCACCATCCGGGTCCGGACCTGAAGTTTTTCGTAGCTGCGTTGCAGATGGGTCCGTACGGTGCCGAGGCTGAGGCCAGGAGTGCCGCCGATCGGCCGGTAAAAAAGTCCTTCGCCAGCAAGATTAAGATTTTCTGTTTGCGCCTGGTCAATTTTCCCATCTCGGAGCACGGGGCGGATCTTGCGGGAATGATCCGCGCCGGTCTGCTCCCGTCGGCGGTTCCAAACGCGCCGCTTCCAAAAATTCCATGTCGCCGCCACGGCTCTTTTCATAATTCGCCTGGGCGAACGGAGCGTGTTTGGTCACGGCATCACAATGGAATCGATGACGTGAATCACGCCGTTGGACTGGTTCACATCGTAGGTGGAGATGTTCGCGATGTTCCCTTTCGCATCCTTGAGCACAATGTTGTGTTGACCGTTCATCATGAACGGGAGCCTGGCTCCGTTGAGCGCGGCCAGCTCCGCCTGGCCATGGCCTTCCTTTATCAGCCGGGCCAACTCCCGGAACGTCAGGTTGCCCGCCATCAGGTGGCCGGTCAGGATGCCGGCCAGCGTGGCCCTGTTCCCGGGCTTCACGAGGGTTTCAACGATACCGGCGGTCAGCCTGCCAAAAGCCGCGTCGGTCGGCGCAAACAACGTGAACGGCCCGGCACCCTGCAGCGTGTCGACGAAGTCAGCAGCCATGATGACCGCCACCAGCAGGGTGTGGTCCTGGGAGTTAACGAGGTTTTCAACGATGTTTCTGGCTGGATACATATTTTGACGGCCGACGATGATGGGGATTTCAGCCGTGGTTACGCGCGAAGGGGCAGTCAAGGCGACCGCCAAGGGCGATCGTACGGAGGAGTCTGCCATTTTAATGTGCCGTTCAATTTTAAGTTGTGGGTTGTCCGGTGTCTGACCAAGGCTGCTTGAAAAGGGGCGGCTCCCTGCGGCCGGAAGCCACCCCCGATTCAATGACGGATCCACCAGGGCTTATGGCATCACGACGGAGTCGATGACGTGAATCACGCCGTTGGACTGGTTCACGTCGTAGGTGGAGATGTTGGCCACATTGCCCTTCGTATCCTTGAGGACGATGTTGTGTTCGCCGTTCATCATGACCGTCAGCTTGGCGCCATTGACCGTGGTCAACGCCGCCTGGCCGTGGCCTTCCTTGATCAACTTGGCCAGTTCCTTGAACGTCAGGTTGCCCGCCACCACGTGGTACGTCAGAATGCCGGTGAGCAGGGCCTTGTTCTCGGGCTTCACGAGGGTTTCAACGGTCCCCGCGGGCAGTTTGCCGAAGGCCGCATCGGTCGGCGCAAACACCGTAAACGGGCCGGCGCCTTGCAGCGTATCCACGAGATCCGCGGCCTTGACGGCGGCCACGAGCGTCTTGTGATCCTTGGAATTCACCGCGTTTTGGATGATGTTTTTGGCCGGGAACATGGATTCACCGCCGACCATGACGATGTTTTCGGCCAGGGCCGCAAACGAGGTCAGGGCCAGGGCGAGGGTTGCGAGTTGGATGGTGCGTTTCATAACTGTTGTTCTTTCTATTTTTGTTGGTTTGGTTGTTGTTTGTTATCGTCCCGACACTGACCGCTTGAAATTCATATTTTGCATTCGAGCAGACATCTCAATGTCGTTACATAGAGAGCTACGCAGTGAAGGGCGCGTCAGATGCCGTGGATGCAGAATTAAACGCGCATTTTCCCTGCATCCAAAAATGGTTTCGCAACGTATTAAGGCAAAACCCGGCCGGTTGACGGGGCAGGCCAGCCCGCGGGTGGAGCGGGGCCCCGTTGAAAAAGTGCCGGTTTTAAAATGAAATTATTAAAAACTGCCAGGAGGGGCGGGCATCCGGGCGGACATTGCGGGCCGCCCCGGCCAACCTGTCACATTAGTGGGTGATGGATTTTACTTGCACGACGCAATTGAATCGCCACTTTAGTTTCAGTCAGAACTGAAGGAAACCTGCATGAACCATGAAGGATTGAACCGGTCGGAATCCGCCGGCCCCGGCCAGCCAGAAGCGCTGGCGGCGGGGGCGCAACCGGCGCGTTTTGATCCGGAGCGCAAGCTGGTCGAGGCGTTGATCAGCCGCATGGCGGCCGGCGACCAGGGTGCGCTGGCCGATTTTTATGACCGGTTTTCACCGACACTTTTTGGCCTGGCTTTGCGGATCCTCAAGGATGAAGTGGAGTCGGAAGATGTGTTGCAAGATGCTTTCCTCTATATCTGGAACAAGGCCTCGACCTACAATCCGGAACTGAGCAGCCCCTTTTCCTGGTCGGTGATGATCGTGCGCAACAAGGCCATCGACCGCCTGCGTTCGCGGCAGCGGGTGGAAAAAATCATTGAGCGCGCCACGGCGGAATTTTCCCATGCGGCTGATTTTGATGCGCAATCGGCGGAGGAGCCCTTCTTCCGGGAGCAACGGGGCATTGTGCGCTCGGCGCTGACGCGGCTGCCGGAAGAGCAGCGGCAGGCGTTAAACCTGGCCTTTTTCGGCGGCTTGACCCACGAGGAAATTGCGAAACAACTGAACACCCCCGCCGGCACCATCAAATCCCGCATCCGCCGCGGTTTGATCGACCTGCGCGACCTGGTGGCCGAAGCCCGGTAAGCCCGCGCGGCAATGCCCCGCGCACATCAATTATAATCCGCCGTGGTGACCATCACCAGCAGGGTGCAGCCATGCTCGGTGAAACTTTCCTCGTGGTCGCTCTCGCCTTCGGCATGATGAAAATCTCCGCCGTGCAAGACACGGCCTTCCACATGAAAATCTCCCGCGAGGACATAGCATTCTTCCGGGCCGGAATGATGATGCCCGGGAAAGCGGGCGCCGGCGGCCAGTTCGTAAAGTTTCACGGACGTTCCGCGCCGTGCATCCACCGATAAATCTTTTACGCGCACACCGGGCACCGGCAGGGTTTGCCATTCGCCTTCGTTCCGGCCGACGAAGAAAAACGGGTTCTGCGCCGGCGGACGGGCACCCGCTCCGACGCGGGCGAGAATTTTCCCCTTCAAAGACGGGCTGGGCTTGCGGGCCGGGCTTTGGGCCACGGCCATCAACGCGGCGGCTTCTTCCAGACGGACGGCCTCGGCCCGGGTTTTGGCACCGGCCTGGTTCAACAAATTCTGCGCCGCGTCAGCCTCCCGGATATCCAGGGCGCCAACGGCCTTCAGTGCCGCCAACTCGCTTAACTGTTCAGGTTTCATGCTTTCCGTTTACCCGCCATCGCAGGTTGATTCTGATTACAAACTGGCTCGCCCGTCAAGCCACGTTTCTAGTGTGGCTGCAATCCAACCAGACGTCAACCTGCCGAAGCAAAGTCGACCCGGGCGGTCTCAGGCACCCGTGCAAATGGCACCCGCCACCCACACTCCACCATGAGTAATGCGTGGCGACCGGGATAACGGATGCAAAAATAATGAACTTTTTTTATGGCTTGTGGTTCGGCGGTTTTTATTACGCAAAAATAATTCAAGTCTCTTTCTGTCAAGATCTTGCAAACAGTTCAACATCCCTCTCGTGCTTTACGGAACGGGATTGTTCAATGGCACTCGCACCACATGATCGGGATACTGGTCATTCCGGGCCTCCCGCCAGCGTTCCCATTGCACATGGGCGTCGTTGTAAACGTAGTTCGCCCCGCTCGCGTGGCGATTATACCGGATCCACCCCTGGTTGCGGTATTGCCCGGCACCCCATTTGACCAGGGCTGCTTCGCCATCCCAAGTGTCATAATCATCCTGCACCACGCTGCCGTACTCGGCATTGTCCGGCGCATCAAGCGCTTCGGAATTGCGCTCCGAAAACAGGATGAGGTTCGGGTTGCTCAAGCGCCCCACCGCCGTGTCCGTCGCAAATCCGTAAAGCACCCCCTCCAGCGCGTACCGGGCGCTTTTATGCGTGAAGATGGAATTCAGCAGGTAGCTTTCAATCGTCAGATTCTGATCTTCCGCCAGGGCCTGTTCCGAACCTGCGGCCGGGTCTTGATCGGCGCTGGTGATGCCGCCGTTGTAACCCGCCAGATCCGTCGCCAGCAGCGTTGACCGCGGCGTATTGTCTCCCGGGCAAAACGCGACCTTGCGGCTCTTCAAATACGGCTGAAAAAAAATCACCCACGGCTTCTCCGCCTGGCTGTTGCCCTGGCCGCCGCCGCTGACGCCGCTCAGGCTTGTCGGCAATTGATCCACCAGCGAGCCGTCGTCCAACACCCATTGCTCGTGATGATGAAACAAGCCGCCGTTGTAGTCATCCTTGTACAGCGTCGCGGCGATGGCAATCTGCCGCAGATTGCCGAAACATGCGGCCCGCTGGCCGGCGGCCTTGGCCCGGGCCATGGCGGGCAGCAACATGGCCGCGAGCACCGCGATGATGGCGATGACCACGAGCAGTTCGATCAAGGTGAATCCGGTTTTTGATTTTGACGGGAATGATTTCGCAAATGGCTTCATAAAAATGGATCTTCAATCGTTTGGTTTGGTCCGGTTGCATTGTCATTTAAAGGATGGTTCGCTGCGCCAGCCAGTAGCCGCCCAGCAGCACGACCACGGCGGAGCCCGCGGGCACCCAGCGCCGCGCGAACGCCGGCGAGGCCTGGCATTTCCAGATCACCGGCAGGACCAGCGACGCGATGACCAACTGCCCCGCCTCCACGCCGAGGTTGAACGAAACCAGCGGCACCAGGATGGGCGTGCCGTTGGCACCGACTCCCAGGTCCTGCAACGCCGACGCAAAGCCGCACCCGTGAATGAGTCCGAAGCAAAAGGTCAGCATCCAGCGGTTCTCCATTTTGCGCCGGAGCAAATTCTCCAGCCCGACATACACGATCGAGGCGGCGATCATGGGTTCGACAAACTTTGAGGGCAGGTGAATCACGTTGAGCGCCGTGAGCGCGAGCGTGATGGAGTGCGCCACGGTGAAGGAGGTGATGATCTTGAGCGCCGAGCGCCAGGTGCCGCCCACCAGCAACAGGCCCAGCAGGAAAAGCTGATGATCATAGCCCGTCGCAATGTGCTCCACGCCGAGGCTCAGAAATTCTTTGAACGAATGTTGGACGACCGCCGTTTCAACCGGCGCCGCGAGCGGCAACGTCATCGCATCATGCCCGGCATCCAGCATTTTTTCCCCGATCACATGCTGCGACTCATTTTGCAGCGAAAGATATTGCCGGTGTCCCCGGGCCAGTTCCCGGATCCAGACCGAGCGGATCGTGAGCTCGCCGCCGGTCACACCCGAAAATGTTAAATCAAAATGCACCCCGTCCTGGTTGTCGCGTTGGACGCTCACTCGCTCGGGCGTCAAAACCTTCCCTTGGACCGTCACCGCGAAACTCCGCGCGCCCTGCCGTTCCAATTCCGGGCGCGCGGCTTGAAATTCCGCTTCCGTGACCTGCCCATCATGATCCGCATCCAGCCGCACGATCTGCTCCGCATCCGTGCGCGCCATCGCCAGGTGGATCGCCACCGTGCCCGCTCCCAGCCGCGCCGTCGCCACGCTCAAGCCGGGATCATGCGCCCGGGCCGTGATGGTTGCGCCAGCCGCCAGCCAGGCTGCCAGCCAAAGTGTTCGTGAAAAAATCAGCCGCAGTTTCATATCAGGGGAAGGTGGGTTAAAAGTGCTGCCGGCGACGGACGGCGCAGCCGGTCTGCGCCGCCCGTGCCGGACCCGGGTCATCCGTTCAAGGATGTGTGTGGTTGCGTCCGTTGTGTGGGGTGGATTCGTACGGGAATACCTTGTTGTACGCCACGTCGTTGTGGTCCACGCCGTCACCCGCCGGTCCGTTGATGATCGGGGGGCTCACGCGCAGGTCGCTGATCAACGCGGTCACCGCGATGTCCACGACGTCGTCACCGAAGCGGCGGCCATTGGGCCAGCCGCCGGGAACCACGCCGTTGCCGAAGCCCGGCTGGATGCGGCTCGTCAACACGTCGCCCCCAAAGATGCCGAGGCGGGAGTAGCCCTGGTCGTCAGGGTTGGCTTGATCATTCGGGCCGCCGCCGGCCAGGCGGCAATCCGCCGTGGACAGGTCCACCTTGATCAGGTCGGGAATGTAGATGCCCACGATGTCCGTGCGGTTGGATTCCGGCGCCGGTCCGTGGCCGCCGAAGACGATGGCATTCAACAGGTGGGCGAGTTCGGGCGTGCTGGCGTACTTGCTGAACAACGCCTTGTCCTGGGTCGGGCTCGTGCGGCTGTAGAGATCCTTGTCGGCGATGGCCACCAGGGCTTCATTGAACAGCGGGTTGCCTTGGCGGCCAACCTGCACGTAGCTGCCAAACACCACCCCGCCGTTGTCGCTGGTGCCGAGCACGCGGAGCTGGCGGCGGCTTGTCGTGGCATAAACGCCCACGCTCTGATTGTCACCGCCCAGTTCGCTCACGGGAATGGACAGGGACATCAGGTGGATGTTGAAGCCGGCCTGCGAGTCTTTGCCCGGGTTGCGGAGCTGAACCGGGTCAAAGATGGACTCGACGTCGGAATAGAACCCGTCGTCGCGCTGGCCGGCAAAGGCGAGGTAATGGTTCGGGAACTGCTTGATGGATTCCGCCGTGTATTTGTCCAATTGCTCTTCGCTCGCCACGCCGTCACGCGCCGGGTTCTCGCCATTGTTGTCCTGGTTGTAGAACGGGGTGGCGATGCCCTGGTTGTTCGGCGGCACGATGCCCGTGCCGAGCACGGTGCTGGCATTGCCATGCCGGTGGTCCACCTTGGTCACCGTGTAGGTCTGCACCAGGTTCTGCCCGGCATCACCCACGTCGTTGATCACCCCCAGGAAAGACGGCAGAATGGTGTTCTTGTAGGTCGTCTTGAATTGGAACTGATAACTGATGGTGGCCTTTCCCGCCGCCAGATCCTTGCCGGTGGCGACATGGATCTCGTACAGGACGTTGTCGTCGAAGTTGTATTTGTTCGGCCCGATGCCGGGTTCTTCGAACGGGTAAACCCCGAGGGCGGTGACCAGCGATTTGACGCCGTTCTCCGTTTGCACGAAGGCGTAAACATCGGTGGTGTTGGCCGCCGGGTCGAGGGTGATGAGCGGTGCATCCATGTGACTGGAGGCAAAGGCCGGAACGGCGATGGCTCCCGCCAGCAGCACGGCGAGTTTGGTTGCGGTTATTTTCATATGAGGTTTTACTGTTTTATTTTGGTTGTTGTTGTTTGTTTTATTTCCATTCCGGTGCGTTTTTAACCGCCAGAATTGAAAGTGGTGTCGGCGGGGGCTTCTTCCTGATCCAACTGGCCCAGCGATGCCGCCGTCTGCTGCAATTGTTTCCGCTCGGAGGGCAGGAGCAGTTGGGCCAGTCCGGCCGCCTTGTTCATCCAGGTCTGCGCCGCCTCGGCATGACCGGCCTTGGCGGCCAGCACGGTGGCGTGCAGATATAACCGGGGATCCTGGGTTCCCTCGGCGAGGGCGGATTGCATTTCCTGCCAAGCCTCTTCATTTTGGCCGTTGGCCGCGAGCGCCCAGGCCAGGGCGTCATGCGTGAAGACATCACTGCGGGTTTTTAGTTCGTTCCGGGCCAGTTCGAGCGCCAGGGCCGGGGATTGGCCGCTCGTCGCCAGGTAGAGGGCATAGGTTCGC
The DNA here is from genome assembly GCA_031290985.1 of Verrucomicrobiia bacterium. Classification (GTDB taxonomy): domain Bacteria; phylum Verrucomicrobiota; class Verrucomicrobiia; order Limisphaerales; family UBA11358; genus UBA11358. Next base: position 72,353 of record JARLJW010000018.1, read on the forward strand.
GGATCCGTGGTGGCGGCCTGTTGCGACATCTCGTCCGCAACCTGCCGCGCCTCGTTATCCCGTCCGCAGGCCTGCAACGCCTCGCTGAGCACCCATTGGTAATCCGGCAGCGGGTTCAACTGCGCGGCGCGCTCCAGGACTTCCGCCGCTTCCGCCGCGCTGCCTTGCGCCAGCAGCAGCCGGCCTTGCAGCAGCAGCGCCGGGGCGTAATCCTTTTGATAGTCCACGGCCACCCCGCAGTTCTCGGTGGCCCCGGTGATCTCCCCGTTCAGGAATTTGAGATAAGCCAGGCGGGTGTTGACCCACGCGGCGGCTTCCGGCGCGTTGGGGCTCGCGGCGCCGGCCGCCAGTTGCATCACTTCGGTGGCGCCCGCGAGGTCTCCTTTCAGCCAGCGCACGTTTGCGATCCGGATGTACGCCTGCATGTCCGGCTTCTGGTCCACCATCTTCTGGTAGGCTTCGACGGCCTCGTCCAGGCGGCCTTGTTCCATCAACACGTCGCCCAGCAGCCCGTAGTCGTACGCCAGGCCGCGCTGGGCGACGAGTGCGCGCGCCAGCGGTTCCGCTTCCTTGAAGCGGTGCAGGTTTTGGAGGACATGCCCGCGCAGTAACATCGCCTCGAGCGAATGCGGCTCGTGCGCATCCAGGCAAAAGGCGCATTGCTCGGCGAGCTTGTAATAGCCGGGGTCAAAGCTTTCGCGCGCCTTCGTGATGAACGCCCAGCCGAGCCCTTCAATCCACGGGCCGGGTTTGTTCTCGGACCGGATCTTTTGTTGCAGGCGGATGATTTCCTGGTCGGTCTTGCCCGTCCCCTCGTGCGGAACCAAAATCAGCGAGCAGGCGTCCACCGGGGCGGGTGGCGGCTCCGCCGTCGCGGTGGCCAGGGTGGTTGGCGGACGTTCCGGCGTGGTCGCCGCGTGCGGCGCGGCCGGGTGGCAGGCCGTCAGCCACAGGCTGAGGCCGGACAGGGCGGTGATGATGACAAATCGTTTCATAATTTTTTGTTCTTAAAACCGTGTGGTCGTAATGCTGGCTGGCGCGAAACCGGCGCGTACATGAGTAGTTGCGAGGCGGCCGGAAATCTGGATGCAAAATATTTGAGGCGGGGGCGGATAAATTTGCCGCGGCACCGCGTTGACTTGCGCAATGTGTTTGCGCTAGCGTGACGGCAAGCATGGCCAGCAACCGTTTTTCCCGTCTCCTAAAGATTTTGACCGGCACCAGTTCCGGCGAGGGTGAAGAACTCCTCCAACTGGAGGGCAAACTGGAACGCACCGCGCACTTTTGGACGCTGGTCGCGCGGCATTTCGTCCGCAACCGCTGCCTCATCCGCGCCTCGGCGCTGGCCTATACAAGTTTGCTCGCGATGATTCCGCTTCTTGCGGTCATCGTGAGCATCAGCAGCAGCCTGCTGAAAGGCGTGGATGAGGACAAATTTTACCAGGCCATCGCCAGCATCGCGCCGCCCACCACAATCGCGTCGGCCGAAAGCACAAATTCCATTCTGACGCTGACCACGAACCTGGTGATTTCACAAGATGCGCTGGACGGCGGCTGGCAGACGAATCAAACCATCATCACCAATTCCGCGGCCCCCGTGAACACGCGGGTCAGCCTGCAAAAAGAAATCGCCCGGGAGCTCCATGATTTTGTGGTTAAAACCCAGGGGGCCACGCTGGGCGTGACCGGCATGCTGGCCTTCGTCTTCATCGCCATCATGATGTTGAGCCGCATCGAGGAGACCTTCAATGACATCTGGGGCGTGGCGCGCGGACGGGGCTGGCTGACCCGCGTCGTGCTGTACTGGGCGGCCATCACCCTGGGCCCGCTGCTGCTGCTCACCGCCATCGGGCTCGCCGGCAGCGGCCATTTTCAGGCGGCCAAGAATTTTTTCCACCAGATGCCGGTGTTTGGAAATTTTATCTTCAAACTGCTCCCGCTTTTGGTGCTTTGGTTCGCCTTCACGCTCATCTATCAGATTGTGCCGAACACCCGGGTAAAATTTTCGGCGGCGTTTACCGGCGGCGTGATCGCGGGCACCCTCTGGCACTTGAACAATGTCTTCGGGCTCCTCTACGTTTCGCGGGCGGTGATGGACAGCGACACTTTTGGCACCATCGGCCTCGTGCTGGTGTTCATGCTCGGCCTGTATTTTTCGTGGGCGATCCTGCTCTTCGGCGCCCAGGTGGCGTATGCCTCCCAAAACCGCGCGGCCTATCTGCAAGACAAGCTGGCCGACAACGTGAACCAGCGCGGGCGGGAATTCGTGGCGCTGCGCATCATGACTTTGATCGGCCGGCGTTTTCAAAATGGCGGGCGGCCCGCCAGCGTCATCCAACTGTCCACCGAGCTGGGGGTGCCCAGCCGTCTCACCCAGCAGATTCTGCGCACGCTCGCCGGCGCGCAACTGGTCACCGAGGTCGGCGGCATGGAGACCGCCTACGTTCCCGCCCGCCCGCTGGAGACCATCAACGCCCACCACATCCTGCTCGCATTGCGGTCGGGGAACGGCCGCGATCTGACGGTGGCCGATGTGCCCGAGCTCGCGGAAATTTACGGTGAATTCGGCCGGATCGAGGATGCGGAACGTGCCGCCGCCGAAAAAATTTCCCTGCTGACGCTGGCCAACCGGGCCGCGGCCCGAGCGGCCCTTGAGGCCCCGGCGACGCACCCGGTGGAAAAGCACCTCAATGATGTTTTGGTGGTCGAAGAGATTTCCAAAACCCCACCAGCCGCACCCGAAGCGCCGGCGCCGGAACCCACGCCCGCCACGCCAACGGCGGAGCCAGAGCCGACGGCCGGGCCGGCGGCGGCGCCCGAAGCTGCCCCGGAGAAAAAACCTGCAGCGGCTGCCCGCCGTGAAACTGTAAAACCGGAAGAACACGATTTTCCACTCTGATGTCGCACCGCCCCCACACCTCACCCGCCCCGGCCGTGATGATCTTCGGCGTGGGCTCCTTTGCCCATAGCATCGGCGGCGCGCTGGCCGATGCCGGCGCAAAAGTTTCCACCTACCTCACACGCGATTACGCGCATTTCCCGCCCTCGCTTGTCGGTCCGGCCTTTTTGCGCGATGTCCATCCGAACCCGGTGCCGCTGGTCAAACAACACAAGATCGAGGTGGTGGTTCCGCAGTCCATCGACTGGGCGATGCAGCCGTGGGCGAATGACCTGGTGAAGTCCGGCGTAGGGATCTTTTCCCCGACCGGCGAAGCGATGCGCATCGAGCGCGAACGTGATTTTGCGCGCAAGCTCTGCGCGGAGTTTCATATTCCGTTTCCGAAATCTTTCGTGGCGGCGAACCGGCTGGCGGCGGAAAAGGTCCTGGCCGACCACCCGCACGCGTTCGTCATCAAAAACCCGCTGTGCTCGCCGACGAGCCCCATCCACACGATCCTGTGCGAGACCGAGGCGGACACGCGCGCGTGGCTGCGGCATGTCAATTATGCGGAGGGGATTTTTCTCCAGGAATATCTGGGCCGCGCCGAGGCCGGGCACATTGTGCTGGTCAGCGATGGGGAAATTCATTCGCTCGTCACCAACCAGGAATACAAATACGCCTTCAACGACAATTTGGGCATCATCGCCGGCGCGCCGCTCGGCGGCGTCGTGGAGCAGGATGAAAACGACAAGTACGGCCTGGCGCGGGAATTGATCCATCCGCTGCTGCCGTGGCTGCGCTCAGTAAAATACCACGGGCCGTTGCAGGTGACCGCCATCAAGCGCAACAACAAATGGCGCGTCATCGAATACAACATCCGCATCGGCGTCACGTCCGGCCCGATGATCCTGCGCATGTTGAAAAATCCGGCGGAGGCGGTGCTGCGCACGGCGCGGAATGAAAAACTGGAGCTGGCGTTCCAGGAAACCCTGAACTTCGGCTGTTCGCTGACGCTGGCGGGCTATGGCTATCCGTTCACGCAGGTCACCGGACCGCACCTGCCGCTGGTGGTCACCGGAGAATTTGACTGCGACGTGTGGTGGAACGAGGTCGCGCGCGACACGGACGGCAACCTGATGGCCGCCGGCCATCGCATTGCGGACGTCATCGCGCTGGCGCCGACGCTTGAGGCGGCGACCGCGAAGGCGTATGAGAACATGCGCAAACTGCGCGTCGTCGGCAGCTATTACCGCACGGACATCGGCCAGACCTTGTGGCCGCCGGGGGCGGGGTGAGGGGGAAATTGAAGACGAGGATGGAGGATGGAAAATCGAGGATGGAAAAGGCGAGGCTGAATATCACGCACGATAGGAAATCGCCTGGCCGCGCGGGAGGTTTGAGATTGGGTGAGGCCAATCCTTTGGTCAGGCCGCCGCTCGACGATGAAAAACAAAACCAAACAGGGCCGACCAAATCAAAGTGCAAACCAATCCAATGACAGCCAACAGTGTATAGTCGTGAAAGACAAATCCCTGGTGAACCAAGCAACGGCCGGCCAGGTCTCCCAGCCGGTAGCCAAAGCAGTTGAAAAGCCACCACAACGATCTGCTCCAATCACTTGGAACCTGAAACAACAGGGTGAATAACAAGGCGTCAAGGACCAGCAGGACGCCAAATGCCCGAACTGCGGTCTTAACGTTGAAGGTTTTCATAATTATCAATGCGCACTCAGGTTTGACAAATACCAGCGCAAATCATCACGCAGGAATGGTGCAGGATGAACCCAACAACTGCCTTTCGGTGGACGATATACAAACATAAACGTGAGCGGGCTACCGAAAAAAGCCGACCCACGCCAGAACTGCGATGCTGACCGCGATAGCGGAACTGACAGCGCCAACCGGCGTTGGCGCTGACGTCACCAAATACTGCTGTATCTTCCCGAGGTCATATTTCAATGACCTCAACACGTGAACGGCAACGCCGTGGTCTTCAATGATAATTCCAAGCAAAAGAGACTGCGGAACGGTCAGATGTCGCAGTCGGGCAGCTTCAGACTCCGCAATTGTAAGGATGCGTTTGAGTCGGGGTGTCATGGGACGAAACCGGACAGAGTGCTGATGTGGGCCGATGGTATCTACGCTGGCAACCCCGCTGCGAATCTTCCCGCTGTCGGCGCCGAGCTGCGAAAAAAGTTGATGCAGGCGTGAATCCGGCAAACGAACCAACGCACAAAGAACGTGCTCACTACCAACGAAATTGTGCCCCAGATTTCTCGACTCGAAAGCGGCAATATCCATAACCCGACTGACCGTGGCCGGGAATCCAAGGCGAATCAGCAGGAGTTGTAACTTCGGTGACATGGTGACGCCTAACAGACAAGGGGCGGCGGGGTTTGCGGTCTGGCCTTTTCCCTATGCAGGTTGTCCTGTGCCATGGAAGAGGTGTATTCGGCACGGAACGGGTTGTCGAGGGGGAAATGGGGCGTTTTGCGGGGTTAAGACGAGGATGGAGGAGGGTTGAACTTGGCGCGGGCGAAAGCGGCGGTCAACCGCACGCAGTCCCGACGCTGCGCGCGGTTGCAAGCGCCAGGCGGTCGCGGCAGCGTTGCGGTTGCTTCAGCACCGCTTGCGTGCGCGCGATGGCTGGCATCAATCCGCGTGGTCAGCGTCCGTAC
>JARLJW010000019.1 GCA_031290985.1 Verrucomicrobiia bacterium
CGAAATTGAACGCCTTTTTCGCCGACTCAAGAGCTATCGCCGGGTGTTCAGCCGCTTTGATAAGCTCGACGTTCTTTTTACTGGTTTTATCGTCTTGGCGCTTATTGCTGAAGCTTTACGCATTAGTGTTAACAGGCCCTAGCGCCGATCATCTCCGCAGCGGTTTGAGTGCCTTGCGGCGCGTGAAAGGAAAAGGCGAATGGATTGCTCCATTCGCCTTTCGGGTTTCAGATTTGAATCTGCTTAGTAGCGGTAATGCTCGGGCTTGTAGGGGCCGTCGGGGGAGACGCCGAGGTATTCGGCCTGGGCGGGACTGAGCTTGGTCAGGACGACGCCGATTTTTTCCAGGTGCAGGCGGGCGACTTCCTCGTCCAGCTTCTTGGGCAGGCGATAGACGGTCTTCTCGTATTTGTCCTTGTTCGCCCAGAGGTCGATCTGCGCGAGGGTCTGGTTGGTGAACGAGTTGGACATGACGAACGACGGATGGCCGGTGGCGCAGCCGAGGTTCACCAGGCGGCCTTCGGCGAGCAGGTAGATGCTCTTGTTGCCGGGCAGATGGTAGCGGTCGTATTGCGGCTTGATGTTCTCGATGCGCACGCCCTTGGTCTTCTTCAGCTTGTCCACCTGGATCTCGTTGTCGAAGTGGCCGATGTTACAGACGATGGCCTGGTCCTTCATCTTGAGGATGTGGTCGGCGGTGATGATGTCGCAGTTGCCGGTGGTGGTGACGTAGATGTCGCCGACGCCGAGCGTGCTTTCCACGGTGTTGACCTCGAAACCTTCCATGGCGGCCTGCAGGGCGTTGATGGGGTCGATCTCGGTGACGACGACGCGGGAACCGTAGGCGCGGAGCGAGTGGGCGCAGCCTTTGCCGACATCGCCATAGCCGCAGACGACGGCGACCTTGCCGGCGAGCATGACGTCGGTGGCGCGCTTGATGCCGTCCGCGAGGGATTCGCGGCAGCCGTAGAGGTTGTCGAACTTGGACTTGGTGACGGAGTCGTTGACGTTGATGGCGGGCACGAGCAGCTTGCCCGCGTCCTTCATCTGATAGAGGCGGTGCACGCCGGTGGTGGTCTCCTCGGAGACGCCGCGCCAGGACTTGACGATCTTGGTCCAGAGGCCGGGTTTTTCCTTGGCGAGGCGGCGCAGCAGGGATTTGACGACGGAAACCTCGTGGCTGTCGCCCTTGTTTTCGTAGGCCCATTTGGAGCCGTGTTCGAGTTCGTAGCCTTTGTGGATGAGGAGGGTGACGTCACCGCCGTCATCGACGACGAGTTCGGGACCTTTGTCGCCGGGGAAGAGAATCGCCTTGAGCGTGAGTTCCCAGTATTCCTCGAGGGTTTCACCTTTCCAGGCGAAGACGGGCGTACCGGTCGCCGCGATGGCGGAGGCGGCGTGGTCCTGCGTGGAGAAGATGTTGCAACTGGCCCAGCGGACGTTCGCGCCGAGGGCGACGAGCGTCTCGATGAGCACGGCGGTCTGGATGGTCATGTGCAACGAACCGGTGATGCGCACGCCCTTCAGCGGCTGCTGTTTGGCGTATTTTTTGCGCACGGACATCAGGCCGGGCATCTCGTGCTCGGCGACGGCGATCTCCTTGCGGCCCCATTCGGCGAGCGCGAAATCGCGGACGATGTAATCTTTGCCCGCCGGCGTTTGCGCGGCGAACTTGGCGAGGTTGGGGAGGGCGGCGCTCACTTCGGCAAGCACGGCGGCGGCGGTGGATTTTTTGGTTTTGGACATAGATTTAAAAAGTTGAAGGGTTGGAGCGCTGGACTCCAACCCTTCGCGGAAGGTTTGGTTAGAGTGCTTTCAAAAGGGCTTCGACCTTGTTCGTGGCTTCCCAGGTGAGGGCTTTGTCATTCTTGCCGAAATGGCCGTAATTGGTGGTCTTGCCGTAGATCGGGCGGCGCAGGTTGAGCTGGTCAATGATGTCCGAGGGCTGGAAGCTGAACACCTTGTTGACGGCGCGGACGATCTTGGCGTCGGAAACCGTGGAGGTGCCGAACGTGTCCACGTGGATGCTGACCGGGTCAGGATAACCGATGGCGTAGGCGAACTGGATCTCGCACTTCGCGGCGAGCTTGGCGGCGACGATGTTCTTGGCGACCCAACGGCCCATGTAAGCGGCGCTGCGGTCCACCTTGGTCGGGTCCTTGCCGGAGAAGGCACCGCCGCCGTGACGGCCCATGCCGCCGTAGCTGTCCACAATGATCTTGCGGCCGGTCAAACCGGTGTCGCCCTGCGGTCCGCCGACGACAAACCGGCCGGTCGGGTTGATGAGGAATTCGGTCTGCTTGGTCAACATGCGGGCGGGGAGCACCTTCTTGATGATGTTCTCGATGCAGAATTTTTCGATCTCGGCGTGTTCGACATCCGCCGCGTGCTGTGTGGAGATGACGACGTTGGAGATGGAGACGGGCTTGCCGTTCTCATAGACGACAGAGACTTGGGACTTGGCGTCCGGGCGCAGCCACGGCACCTTGCCGCTCTTGCGGATCTTGGTCAGTTCGCGGCCAAGGCGGTGGGCGAACATGATCGGCGCGGGCATGAATTCCGGCGTCTCGTTGGAGGCGTAACCGAACATCAAACCCTGGTCGCCGGCGCCCTGCTTGGCGGTCTTCTTGCCCTTGGCCTTGCGGGCGTCCACGCCCTGCGCGATGTCGGGGGATTGCTGGGTGACGATGACATTGACGAACACCTTGTCCGCATGAAACACATCGTCGTCGTTGACGTAACCGATCTCGCGGATGGCGTCGCGGGCGATCTTGACGAAGTCGAGCCTGGCCTTGGTGGTGATCTCGCCGCCGATGATGGCGATGTTGGATTTCACGTAGGTCTCGCAGGCGACGCGGCTGAACTTGTCCTGGGACAAACAAGCATCCAGCACGGCGTCGGAAATGGTGTCGGCGACCTTGTCCGGATGGCCTTCGCCGACGGACTCGGATGAAAAGATGTAACGGTTGCTCATAATTATTTGTTGGTCACGTCAACAACATATTGACGTATCAAGATTTGATGATATAAAACTTTTGGACGGCGTCAAACGCTTTCAGTAAATAATTTGATGCCACCCTGAATCATGTCTTCAACCTTGAAATCACTCCGGGCGCTCTCGGACCCGACGCGGCTGCGCATCGTGGCGTTGCTGGAGCGCGATGAACTGTCCGTGAACGAACTGCAGGAGATCACCCGGCTGGGGCAGTCGCGCATCTCCACGCACCTGGGCCTGCTGGCCGATTGCGAGATGGTCCGCTCGCGGCGCGAAGGCAAGCGGACGTTTTACAAGCTGAACCCGGAGGCGGATGCCGTGGTGGGCGAATTCATCCAGCTCGCCATCCGCGGCGCGAACGAGCTGACCGAGCATTCGCACGACCAGATCAACCTCAAGCGCGTGCTGGCGCGGCGCAAGGAGCAGGCGCAGGTCTATTTCAACCAGGTGGCGGGACGGTTTGACCGCGTGTACGGCCCGGGCCGCTCGTGGCAGGCGTTCGGGCACCTGCTGCTGCGCATCCTGCCGCCGCTGGTCGTCGCGGACCTGGGGGCGGGCGAAGGTCTGTTGAGCGAGTTGCTGGCGCGGCGCGCCAAAAAGGTCATCGCGGTGGACAATTCGGAAAAGATCGTGGCGTTCGGCGCGGCCAAGGCGAAGAAGAACGGGTTGAAGAACCTGGAGTTTCGCCTGGGCAACCTGCAAAACCCGCCGATTGAGGCGGGGAGCGTGGACCTAGTCATCTTGAGCCAGGCGTTGCATCATGCGGAAGACCCGGCGGCGGCGCTGGCCAGCGCGGCGAAATTGCTCAAGCCCGGCGGACAGATTTTGATCCTCGATTTGCTCGCCCACAAGTTCGAGAAGGCGCGCGACCTTTACGGCGACCGCTGGCTGGGCTTTGCGGAGAGCGACCTGAACCGCTGGCTCGAGGCCGCCGGTTTCAAGAAGATCGAGATCAGCATCGTGGCGGCGGAGGAACAGCCGCCGCATTTCCAGACGATTCTGGCGGGCGGGGAGAAATAAACGCTCATTGAGCATGAATACGGTCGGGTTCAAGCTGGTAGTTTTGCGTTTTCAGGACCGGGCGGAAGCCCGGGGTTGGTGACCATTTCCAACTTCGTGCCGGGGTGGCGCGGGGAGGCGAAGCAAGCCCGGTCAGCGCGGCCCGCTGGTTGGAGATTCATTGGCTTTGGCTTGTTCCCGGCGGGCAAACCCGCCACCTTTTGCCCATGGATGCAAACAACAGCGGGCGGATCCGAAACCTGGGGCTGCTCGGTGGCTTGATCATGCTGGCGACGGTGGGGTATCTGGATTACGTCACCGGCTATGAGCTCACGCTCCTGTCTTTTTATTTTTTCCCCATTCTTTTTGTCCTGCGCTACGCGGGCCTGGGTTTTGCCTTCATGATGGCCGTGCTGGCCGCCCTCGTCTGGCTCGTGGCGGATCGCGCGGCGGGAAAACATTATAACGATTATTTGATCCCGATCTGGAACACGGGCATCCGCCTGTCGGTTTTTGTATTGGTGGTCATTTTGTTTTCCGCCCGCCGCCATCTGCAGAAAACGGTGGTGGCGCGCACGGAGGATTTGCAAGTCGAGATTGGGGAGCGCGTCCGGCTCGAAAAGGAGCTTTTGGAAATTTCCGAGGCCGAGCAACGGCGCATCGGCCATGATTTGCATGACAGCCTGGGGCAACATTTGACCGCCACCGCGATGGCCGCGAAGCTGCTGGCGAAAAAAATCCACGCCCGTGCCGAGGTGGAACCGCTTGCAGCGGACCGTTTGGTTGCGCTGGTGGAGGAGGCGATTGATCTGACCCGCAAACTGGCGCGGACCTTGCATCCCATCGAACTGGGTTCGGCCGGTCTGGCGGACGCCCTGCAAGAGCTTGCGGCCAACCTCGCGAAAGCGTTCAGCATTTCCTGCCAATTCCGCCATTCCGGAACGGCCGCCTTGAATGATCCGCAGGCGGCCATCCAGCTTTACCGCATTGCGCAGGAAGCGGCGAGCAACGCCATCCGCCATGGTCACGCCCGCGCGGTGCTAATCTGCTTGGATGCCGCGGGCAAAAGCCTCATGCTCTCGATCACGGATGACGGCACGGGCCTGCCTGACGGCGTCCCGAAACGAAAGGGGATGGGATTGCGGATCATGGCTTATCGCGCCAACCTGATTGGTGCGTCCTTTGACATCCAGAATCTTCCGGCGGGCGGCACCCGCGCGGTTTGTGTTTTAAATCCGGATCCGGCGGTCCCTGAAAACCATGGCGTTGAAAAATAAAATTATGCTGGTGGATGATCATCCGCTCGTGCGCGAGTGGCTGACCAACCTCATCAATGACGAGCCGGATTTTGAAGTCTGCGGCGTGGCCGGCAATGCGCCGGAGGCGCTCGCGCTGACGGGCACGCTGCAGCCCCAGGTGGTCATCGTGGATATTTCGCTGGAAGGCGGTTCCGGGCTGGAGCTGATCAAGGACATCAAGGCGCTGCAGCCCCAGATCCGGCTGCTGGTTTTATCCATGCATGATGAGCTGCAGTATGCGGAACGCGCCATGCGGGCCGGGGCCGCCGGCTACATCATGAAGCGGGAAGCCACCGGGAAAGTTCTCGAAGGCCTGCGCACCGTCCTCCAGGGGCGTTTATATTTCAGCAACGAGGTGAATGCCATGCTGGCCCAGAAGCATGTGTCGGGCGCGGGCGACCAACCGATGGCGTTGGAGTCATTGAGCGACCGCGAATTGGAAGTGTTTCAATTGCTGGGTCGCGGCCTGAGCACCCGGCAGGTTTCGGAGCAGATGCATGTGGGCTTTAAAACCGTCCACGTGTACTGCTCCCGCATCCGCGAAAAATTAAATTTTGCCACGATCAACGAGCTGGTTTTTCAGGCCATCCGCTGGCACGAGAGCCAGCAGCCAAGGTAGTTTTCTGCCCTACATTATTTGTAGGAACAATTCCTACAAAACAATTAGCAAGTGGTATACACCGGTTTTTCGCCTTTGGTTTTAGGGTTGCTTCTGTTTATCCCATTGCGGTTGCGTCAGGCAATACGGAACCAAAATTATATTTATATCATAACCCGCCTGAGGCTGTGTTCCACCGCCTAGATCACCGGAAAACAAATGAAAACGAACAGAAAACTGAGAAATCAGGGGTTCACCCTGGTGGAAATCATGATTGTGGTCGCCATCATCGGTCTTTTGGCCGCCATTGCGATTCCAAACTTCGTGAAAGCGCGCGCCACTTCCCAGGCCAATGCCTGCATTAACAATCTGCGGCAAATCGACGGGGCGGCCAATCAATTCGCCCTCGAAAGGGGCCGTTCCACCGGTGCGACCATCACGATGAACACGGATTTGACTCCTTACATCAAGCTTAATTCCGCCGGCAAGATACCCCCTTGCCCGGCCGGTGGCACCTACACCTGTGCGACCGTTGGCCCCTCGCCGACCTGCTCGCTGGCCAGCACGGTCACTCCCTACCACGTGCTGCCGTGAGAACCTGGCACACCAGCCGTTCCTAAAAAAACCGCTGCCTCGGCAGCGGTTTTTTATTTGGGAAAAGGTCCTGATCTTTGCCCAAATAAAGTACATAGACCCTTAAAATTCATACATTAACCATTGATTGTGGGCCATGGCCAGTTACTTGGTTTACTGAAAAATCGGGTTTACCGAGTTTGGAGATTGGTCCAAGTGACCGAACCACGCGTTCCAAGACGCTGGCGCGTTCGCCGTGGGCGTCAGTAATGCCGCCGGATTTCGGGAGCATGGAGGTGGTTTACCTCGCGTTAAGTTTGAGCCTCCTCACGTCGGCTGCTACGGGGCTCAGGCGACGATCAAGTTCACCATCCGCTTGGGCACGATGATGACTTTCTTGATGGTCTTGCCGGCGGTGAAGACCTGGACTTTTTCCGAGGCTTTGGCGGCGGCTTCGATTGCGGCATTGTCGGCGGCCACGGCGACTTTGATGGTGTCGCGGAACTTGCCGTTCACCTGCACCGGCATCTCGATCTCGGATTCCACAAGCAAGGCCGGATCGTATTTCGGCCACGGGGCGTAGGCCAAGGATGTGGCTTGCAGGCCGAAGGTCGAATGGAGGCGCGCCCAGAGTTCTTCCGCGATGTGTGGGGCGAAGGGCGCGAGCAGTTGCAGAAAGGTCTTCATCACGGGCAACGGCTTGGTCTGCCACGTCATTGCCTCGTTGATGAATACCATCATCGCCGAGATGGCGGTGTTGAAGCGCATGCCCTCCAAGTCCTCGGTGACTTTCTTGATGCAGGCGTGCAGCGTCTTGAGCTGCGCGGGCGTGGCGTCCATGTCCGTGATGCCGCCATCGAGCAAAATCAGGTCGAGCAATTCGGCGTGCTTGGACGGGTCGGTGGTCGTCTCCGCCTGTTCAAAGGCGGTCTCGGATTTTTCATCCACGAACAAGCGCCACGCGCGACCGAGGAAACGGTACACGCCCTCGACGCCCTTGGTGTTCCACGGCTTGGTGTCCTGCAACGGGCCCATGAACATTTCATACAGGCGGAAGGCATCCGCGCCGTATTCCACGAGCACGTCGTCCGGGTTCACCACGTTGCCGCGGGATTTGGACATTTTCTGACTGCGAGCATCCACTTCGATCTGCGGATTGTTACGCAGGACGGTGCCTTGGGATTTGGGCTCGACCAATTCAGCACTGATTCTTTGACCGAAGACCTTTACCCCCGTCGTTTTATGTGCGCCAATCAGTCTTGGGCCGGACGGTGTGGCTTCTTCCGAGATGTCCTTAATCAAAGCCGCGGAAACCAGGTTTCCATCTTCAGTTGTGAACTGTGTGTATTCCGTTTCGCCGAGGATCAGGCCTTGGTTGACGAGTTTGTAGAAAGGTTCTGGTGTGGCGACGTAGCCGAGATCAAAAAGGACCTTATGCCAGAAACGGGCGTAGAGCAGGTGCAAGACGGCGTGTTCGGTGCCACCGACATATAAATCCACACCAGCGGCCTTGCCGTTGGATGCCATCCAATAATTGTCCGCCTCCTTGCCGACAAAGGCGGTGGAATTCTTGGCGTCCGTGTAACGCAGATAATACCAGCAAGAGCCAGCCCATTGGGGCATGGTATTCAGTTCACGTGTTGAACCATCCGTGAGATTAGCCCATTCCTTTGCACGACCAAGGGGTGGTTGCGGCTTATCACCCGGCGTGGGGCGGAAGTCATCCAAGTGCGGAGGCAAAACCGGAAGTGAGCTTTCTGGCAAAGCCTCATGATAGAGGTCGCCACCTGCATCGGTCTTCCAAATTAACGGGAACGGCTCGCCCCAATACCGCTGACGGCTAAACAGCCAGTCGCGCAATTTGTAATTGATGGTCTTTTTGCCGAGGCCTTTTTCTTCGAGCCAGGCGGAGATTTTGGCTTTGGCTTCGGGGGTGGGCAGGTCATTTAGGAAACCGGAGTTTACGGCGGTGCCGTCATCGGTGTAACCCTGCCAATCTTTTTTGGGGTCAGTTGGTTGGACCACTTGGACGACTGGCAGGTTGAACTTTTTGGCGAATTCAAAATCGCGTGTGTCATGCGCGGGCACAGCCATGATGGCTCCGGTGCCGTAGCCGGTCAGGACATAATCGGCGATCCAAATGGGGATCTTTTCACCGTTGACCGGATTGATCGCGTAAGCACCGGTGAAGACGCCAGTCTTCGCCTTGTTCGCGTCAGTCCGTTCACGGTCGGATTTTCCCGCGATCTCATTTTGATAAGACCGAACGGCAATCTTCTGTGAATCGGTTGTTATGGTTTGGACCAAAGTGTGTTCCGGCGACAACACCATGTATGTCGCGCCAAACAAGGTGTCGGGGCGCGTGGTGAAGACGGTAATTTCGGATTCGGAATTTGAAATTTGAAACTTCACTTCCGCACCTTCGCTGCGGCCGATCCAGTTGCGCTGCATTTCCTTGAGGGAATCGCTCCAATCGATGGTGTCGAGGTCAGCCAGTAATTTTTCGGCATAAGCCGTGATGCGCAAAACCCATTGCCGCAATGGCTTCCTGACGACCGGGAAATTGCCCACTTCGCTACGGCCATCGATGACTTCTTCGTTCGCCAGGACGGTTCCCATCTCGCTACACCACCACACTGGCAACTCGGCATTATAAGCCAGGCGTTTGGAATCGCGATAAGCACGGCGGGCGGAGTCCAGTTCGTCCGATCCGGTTGCAGGCGACGACGGCGCGCGCGGAGCGACGCGCCCTACCTGGTCGTCGACAGTTTGCAAGTTTTCAGGATATTTCAGCGTCTCAATGGGTTCAGCTTTATTCGTTTCGGGATTGAACCACGAGTTGTAGAGCTTCAGAAAAATCCACTGCGTCCACTTGAAATATTCCACGTCCGTCGTCGCAAGTTCGCGGGACCAGTCGTAGCTGAAACCGAGGCTTTTGATCTGGCGCGTGAAATTGGCGATGTTCGCCTCGGTGGTGACGCGTGGATGCTGGCCGGTCTTGACGGCGTATTGTTCGGCGGGGAGGCCGAAGGAGTCCCAGCCCATCGGGTGCAGCACGTTGAGGCCGCAGGCGCGGCGGTAACGGGCCAGAATGTCCGTGGCGGTGTAGCCCTCGGGATGCCCGACGTGCAGGCCCGCGCCGGACGGGTACGGAAACATGTCGAGGATGTAATACTTCTCCGGCAGGATCTTGCGGTCGGCCACCTTGCCGGAAAGGCCATGGCGGATGCCAAACGGATGCCCGACCGGCACGGTCTCGCCGGGATTGAAGGCGCGGAAGGCCTGTTGTTGTTCCCAAGCCGACTGCCATTTGGGTTCGATCAAATGAAACGGATATTGTCTGCGACTGCTCGACATAGAAACGTCATTTTGCCGGAGGAACCGCCGGCGGGCAATGGCGAAGTCCGTTGCCGGAGGGGCATGACCGGCAGGGGCAGGGTTTTTAGGGTAGGCCAGCCTTTGTCTCACCGGCCACGGCAGGATGGCGGGGTGAAATGACGAATTTCGAATGACGAATGACGCAATAATGGTCTCGTCCTGAAATATCGTCCTGAAATAGGTTTTCAGGCATGACTACTATGAAGCCAATTGGAAACCAAATCGACGCCATTTCATGGGTTCGACCGGCTGAAAATGATCCGGCAGGAACGAGCCCATCCGGCATCAACCCCATGGCGCAAAAAAACACGACGCAAAGCGATTGATTTGGCGGCCGTCCGGCGTTAAATACAAGGCGGCATGACGAACGGATTTCATGATCATTTCTCTGGCGTGGCGCGGAGCTACGCGGATTTTCGGCCGCACTATCCCGCGGCCGTGTTTGATTTTCTCGCGACGCTGGTTCCGGCCGGATCAACCGTCTGGGACTGTGCCTGCGGCAACGGTCAGGCCACGATTGATCTCGCCCGGCGCTTTGAAAAAGTCATCGGCACCGACGCCAGCGCGGAACAGATCGCCTCGGCGACCAGACGCGGCAATGTCGAATACCGGGTGGCCACCGCCGAGCAAAGCGGCCTGCCGGACCACTCCGTCCAGCTCGTCACCGTGGCGCAGGCGGTGCATTGGTTTAATTTCGACCGTTTTTATGCCGAGGTGAACCGCGTGCTCGCGCCCGGCGGAAAGATCGCCGTCTGGGCCTACGGCATCACCACCGTGGCGGGCGAGGCCGTCAATGCCCTCGTGCAGGATTATTATGCCAACATCGTGGGCCCGTACTGGCCGCCGGAGCGCAAGCTCGTCGAAGAGGGCTACCACCGCCTCCCCTTCCCCTTCACGGAGATCACGCCGCCGCCGTTCCAGATGCAGGCGCACTGGAACTTGGACGAATTGCTGGGCTACTTAAGCACCTGGTCGGCCACCAATCGCTATATCAAGGCCAAAGGCCACAACCCGCTCGAAAAACTCTCGGCGGATTTGAAAAGCGTCTGGGGCGATCCGGGCGCATCCCGCGAGGTGGTTTGGCTGCTCACCGTGCGCATCGGCGGCAAATGAGGATGTGAACTTTTTTTGGGGGTTGGACAGCCTTTGTCCAACCGGCCGGGGCAAGATGACGGGGTGAAATGATGAATGGCGCATTAATGAGGATGGCGGAGACCGTTTTTCGCAGGCTGGTCTTGGTTGCAAGCGAAAGCGGTGTCGCCGCTGCGCTTTGCCCCCGCAGTCCAAATTCGCGGTGGGCTGGCGCTGATTCCTGGAAGATACGAAATCACGAAACGAACCCAATTTGTAATATGCTTAAAAGGACCATGGATATTGGCTGAATGCCATTATTCTGCGAAATCTCGAATAATATGCGCCATGATCTTGCATTACAACGACTTGCGACATATTTCCATAGGCAGAAGCGCTTTTGTAAACACCTGAACACCAAGACCATCCAAGTAAATCCAACCAAATCCAACCAAAAAAAATCCTACCTCAGAGTGCGGGTCGCAGCGGCAAAAGAGACGAACTGATGAACACAAAAAATTGAACTGCAATGAGGTTATCCGGCGAAATTCGGAAAATCCGAATTTTAAAAAATCATGAAGCCGGCACCAGACTCCAACCGGTCTTTTTAATGTTCAACCGCCCGGATTTTGCCATCATCCTCCTGTGGAACAGAAATCGAAAACGTCCATCACCTTTTCCCGCCTGCTCAAGCTCGCGCTGATTGCAGGTGTGATTTTTTACGCCGGCATGTGCCTGCTGGTTTATATTTTCCAGCGGGACCTCCTCTTTCACCCGATCATCCGTTCCGCTGCGGAAGTGGACCAACTCGCCCAGGCCGCCCACATGGAGCGCTGGACGAATGCCGCCGGCCAGTTCATCGGCCTGCGACGTCTCGCCACCAACCAGCCCGCCGTGGGCACGGTGTTCATGCTGTACGGCAACGGCAGCACGGCGGTCAATTGTTCGTTTTATGCCGATGCCATCCAGCAGGCGGCACCGCTCGATTTTTACGTCCTGGAATATCCCGGGTACGAGGATCGCCCCGGTCCGCCCACCCGCGAGAGCCTGTTGAATGCCGCGAACGAGGCGCTGCCCCGGATTGATGCCGGCAAGCCCGTTTATCTCGTCGGCGAATCCCTCGGCACGGGCGTCGCGGCTTATCTGGCAGGTGAATTTCCCGAAAAGGTCACCGGCCTCATGCTGCTTTCCCCGTACAACCGGCTGGCCGATGTTGCCCAAAGCCATTATCCCTTGATGCCGACGCGCTGGGTGATGCGGGATGACCTGCGCCCGGAAAATTATCTGCAAACGTTTCACGGGCTGCTCGGGGTCATGATCGACGGCAAGGATTCCGTGGTGCCACCCGAGTTTGGCCACCGGCTTTACGACGGCTACACCGGCCCGAAACGGGCCTGGGAATACCCCAATTGCAACCACGTGGAACTGGGCGAAAGCCCGGAAACCTTCTGGAAGGCCGTCGTTGAATTCTGGCAGACCGGCAAAACCAACGCGACCGTCGGAATCATTTCCAACTCCAAAATTTAAAAATGCCCGCCACCACTCATCGGGAACCCAACGACCTCGGCCCCATCACCGCCGGCGTGCCCGCAAAGTTTCGGGGTGCGCGCCTGGCCAAGCCCGGCGTGGTGGAGAGCGCCGCGCCCACACCGCCGGAATTCAGCTTCAACCTCAAGCCCGCCGACATCGCCCGGCACCTGAACCGCTTCGTCATCGGCCAGCGCGAGGCCAAGAAGGTCTTGAGCGTCGCGCTCTGCGATCATTTTCAGCATGTCCGCCTCACGCTCGAAGGCCAGACCGCGCCGTTTTATCAAAAACAAAATGTCCTGCTGCTCGGCCCCACCGGCGTGGGCAAGACGCATCTCATCCGCTCCGCGGCCGAGCTGATCGGCGTGCCGTTCGTGAAAGCGGATGCCACCAAGTTCAGCGAGACCGGCTACGTCGGCGGCGACGTAGATGACCTGGTGCGCGACCTGGTGCGCCGGGCGGGCGGCGACGTGAAGAAGGCCGAACACGGGATCATTTACCTCGATGAAGTGGACAAGCTGGCCACGCGCGGCGAAAGCGGCGGACGCGATGTCTCCGGGCGCGGCGTGCAGACCAACCTGCTCAAGCTGATGGAAGACGGCGACGTGCCGGTCGTCTCCCCCAATGACATGACCGGCCAGTTGCAAAGCGCCATGTCCGCCATGCGCGGCGGCGGGGCGGCGCAGCCCGAGACCATCAACACGCGGCACATCCTCTTCATCGTCAGCGGCGCTTTTTCCGGCATGACCGAAATCGTTCGTCGCCGCCTCTTGTCCGGTAGCAGCCGAGGTGACGAGGCGCTTGCTGAAAAAGAGGGAAAAGGTCAGAGCCTCCTGACGTCGGCTGCCACGGCGGATTTGATTGCCTACGGCCTCGAACCTGAATTCGTCGGGCGTCTGCCCGTGCGGGTGGCCTGTCATGGCTTGAGCGAGGAAGATCTCTTTGATGTCCTCCGCAAAAGCGAGAGCAGCCTGATCCACCAATACGAACGCGCCTTCGCCGCCTACGGCATCCAATGCGTGTTCAAGGACGACGGCCTCCGCCGCCTCGCCCAGCTCGCCGCCACCGAGAACACCGGCGCGCGCGGTTTGATGACCATCTGCGAACGCGTGTTCCGCGATTTCAAATTCAAGCTGCCCGGCAGCCGCGTAAAAAGGTTTTCGGTCACCGCCAAAATGGTTGCGGCGCCGCCGGCCGAACTGCGCCGGCTGCTGGCCGCACGCGGATGAAATTTCTGATTTCCTTCGCGACCCGTTTTCACCATCGTGTCGGGATGGAAATCAAAACGGGGTTCCTGACCATGCTGGCCGCGGTCAGTTTTTTTGCCATGGCCGCCGCCGCCGCCGACAAACCGGTGCGGCTGGACGTGGACGCCACGGAGGCCGGACGCTGCCTGCTGCACGCCCGGCTGCATATCCCCGCCGCGCCCGGCAAACTCACGCTGTTTTATCCGAAATGGATTCCGGGCGAGCACGGCCCCACCGGCCCCATTAACGACCTCACCGGCCTGCAATTTTCCGCCAACGGCAAACCCGTCGTCTGGCAGCGCGATGCCGATGAGATGTGCACCTTTCACCTCGATGTGCCGGCGGGTGCGGACACGGTGGACGTGGCCCTTGACCTGTTGCTGCCGTCGGGCGGCGGCTCGTCCACGGTGCGGCTCCTGGACCTGAACTGGAACCAGATCCTGCTGTATCCGCAAACGGATGCCGCCTTGAAAATCCCGTTCACTGCCACCTTAAAACTGCCGGCGAACTGGAAGTATGGCACCGCCCTGCCGGTCGCGGCCGAGGAAAGCGCCTTCACACAGACCATCCGGTTCTCCCCGGCCCCGCTGGAAACGCTGATCGATTCGCCGGTGATCGCCGGGGAATTCTTTCGCACGATCGACCTCGCCCCCGGCGAAAAAGTCCCGCACTTCCTGCACATCGCGGCCGACAACGAGGAAGCGCTGGAGATCAAGCCCGAGGACATGCCGCATTTCACGCAGCTCGTAAAGGAGGCAAACGCCCTCTTCGGCGCGCATCACTACCGCGATTACCATTTTCTGCTCACGTTGAGCGACCACGTCGCGCACTTCGGACTGGAACACCACGAATCGAGCGATGACCGCGTGGGGGACAACTTTTTGACGGACGCCGACGCGCGCAAATTGAATGCCGACCTGCTGCCGCACGAGATGGTGCATTCGTGGAACGGCAAATATCGCCGGCCGGCCGGCCTCGCCACGCCGGATTATCAGCAGCCCATGCGGGGTGAACTGCTCTGGGTCTATGAAGGTCTGACGGATTATCTCGGCAAAGTCCTCGCCACCCGCAGCGGCCTGGAGACAAACGAGGATTTTCGGCAGATCATCGCCCTGAACGCGGCCATGCTCGACCACCGTTCCGGCCGGCTGTGGCGGCCCTTGTCTGATACAACCGCCGCCGCACAGCTTCTGTACGGTGGCCACAACGAAGGGGTGAACCGCCGCCGCTCCGTGGATTTCTATCCCGAGGGCGACCTGATCTGGCTGGAGGTCGACACCGTGATCCGCCAGCAGACCAAGGGCAAAAAGTCACTCGATGATTTCTGCAAAAAATTCCACGGCGGCGACAGTTCCGATCCCAAGGTCGTCCCCTATGATTTTGACGAGGTGGTGAAAACCCTGAACGAGGTTGCGCCAGCCGACTGGAAAAAGTTTTTCCAGGACCGCATCTATGCCATCACGCCGCACGCGCCGCTCGGCGGCATCGAAAACGGCGGCTGGTTCCTCGCCTACACCAACGAGGTGCCGCCGCTCTTGAAATCCCGCGAGGCGCAGCGCAAATACACGGACATGAGTTATTCGCTGGGCATCTCGCTCGGCAGCGATGGCGGCGTCAGCGACGTCATCCCGGGCTCACCGGCGGATGCCGCGGGCTTTGGCCCGGCCATGAAGCTGGTGGCCGTGAACGGCCGCGCCTGGTCGGCCAAAATCCTCCGCGACGCCGTGAAGAGCGCCGTGACCAACAGCGTGCCGATTGACCTGCTGGTCCAGTTCAACGACTATTTCAAAACGTATTCCATCGACTATCACGACGGTGAAAAATATCCCGTCCTCGAACGCAACCCGGCGAAACCGGACTTGATCGCGGATATTGTGAAGCCGCTGACGCCGGAACCGGTTGCTGATTCCGCTGGCAAGAAGTGAACCGGAGTCTTAAGTTCACATAGCAATGGATCCGGCCGACAAATCCGAACTGGTGGCAAACCTCGACTCGACGACCATGGGCGAGGTCCAGTTGTTGCTGGCGGAAAAGCGCACCGCGCTGGCCACCTTGCGCACCGGCCTGGCCATTTTTGCCTTTCCGCTGGGGGTGCTGAGCGTGCTCATCGCCACGTCGCAGTCCTATAAAATCCACGAGGTGCTGCATTGGATAATTCCGCTGCTGCTCTTGAACCTCGGCCTGATCGCGCTGGCGCTGTATCTCCTGATTCACGCCATCCGGCGCATCCGCCATTGCGACCGCCTGATCGATCAATTGAAGCGCAAGTATGGCCGGCTGGCGGAACTGCTGGATTGATTCACATTGGCCGGGCCGGCCATCGCGCCAGGCGCGAGGGCGGCCATAAACAGTTTCATGTGATGGAGGCGAAAACCGGCCGGGTGCCGGTTACTTCGCCGCCTTGAATTTGTACAGCAACACGCCATGCGCCGGAATCGTCAGCGGCAGGCTTCCGGCGAGCGTGTCCACGTCCGCCAGGTTCTTCTGCCGCCACAGGTCGCGCACGTGCTGTCGTCCGGCCAAGCCGAGCGGTGCAAATTCGTTGAAGGACAAATCCACCGGCTGTGCGCCAAGATTGAAGAAGCCGATGGCGTGTCCGCCATCCGCCAGGTCTTTTTTATAGATCCGCACGGTGTCATGGTTGATGGCGCACATCGCCTCCTTGCCCAACGCATCCTGGTCGATCGCCAGCACCTCGTCATTGCTCAGCAGGCTCAGCGTGAAGTCATCAAATTTCTCCATGTCGCAACCGATCAGCAGCGGCGCGGACAACAAGCACCACAGGCTGATGTGCGTGTATTGTTCGTCGGTGGTCAGGCGCGTCGGGTGCGTTTTGCCCCAGCCGACCTCGCCCACGATGAGCATGTCCGGATCGTTCCAATTGCCCGGCTTCGCCAGCGGCGCCGCCTTGTCCTGCTTGAACCCGATGTCGCTCATGCTGCGCCAGGTGTCCGTGATGTCGCCCGTCGTGCGCCAGCTCTGGCCGTTCACCGAGCCGCCCCAGTTCCATACGTCCGACATTCCGTACTGGCACAGGCTGAAAACAATGTCGCGCTTTTGTTCATGCAGAAACTTGCCCATCAGCCGGTACGGATAAATGGCAACCTCGATGTCGCTCTTGCCCTTGCCCTCGGACCACGAAGGAATGCTGCTGTCCGTCGCCTGCTTTCCATCAGCGATGCTGCCGTAGCTGCACCAGTCGTACTTCAGGTAATCAAAACCCCACTGCGCATAGGTCTGTGCGTCCTGCGCCTCGTGCTGAAAGCTGCCGGTGCAGCCGCCGCAGGTCCACGGGCCGGGCGAAGAATACAAACCGATTTTCAACCCCAGGCCATGGACATAATCCGCGAGGCCCTTCATGTCTGGAAAGCGGGAGTTCGGCACGACAAAGCCCTTCGCATCGCGAAAATCCCCGTGCAGGGTCGGGTCGTTCGAGTCGCGATGATTTTCCCAGAAGTCATCGATGTTGATGTAGGTCCAGCCGTGGTTGACGAGACCGCTCTTGACCAGCGCGTCCGCCGCGCGTTTCACCCGGTCGGCGGAAACCGCGTGCGCAAAACAGTTCCAACTGTTCCAGCCCATCGGCGGCGTCAGCGCAATCTGGTCGCCGCACACGATGCGGAAGCTTTTCTCCGCCTTGCCCAGGATGTTTTTTGCGCGCAGCGTGACGACAAATTCCCCCTGCTTTTTCAAAGCGCCGGTGATGCGCCCGGTTTTGGCATCCAGTTTCAGGCCGTCGGGCAGGTTTTTAGCGGAGAATTTCATCGGCCGCTCGCCCGTTGCCGGAATCGTGAAAAGGAAGGGCGAACCGGGCCGCACCCCAAAAACATCCGCCCCGTTGATGCGCGGCGTCGCCGGCGCCGGGGGCGTCAAAATATACGGCGCGACCGGCTCGGGCATTTCCTCGCCGCTGGCAACGAACGTTTTCGCGCCGTCGGTCTCAAATTTTGCGTCCCCCCAGTCGGCGTGGTCGTAGGAGTTGCCATCATCCGCATCGCCAACTTTCAACGTGAGCAGCTTCACGCCGGACAGGTTCACCGCGCAATCCTTGGCCGCGTCGCCGGCATGCAGAACGCCGCTCTTCCATAATTCGCGACCGTCGCCAACGACGATAAATTCCACGCTCGCCGCCCGGTTGCCGCCCACCTCGTCATCCACGCCGACGCTCGCGGCAAACGACTGCGCCCCGCCGCCAAGGTTGATGTGTAAAATGCTCTCCGCGTGGGTGCCAAAGCCGTGTTCGAAGGTTTTTCCGCCGATGCTCAGGGCATTGCCTCCGACCGATTTGTTCTTCTGCGGCTCGCCCCAGCCCTGGGAGGCGGTACGAACATCCAGTTGATCCAGCCAAACGGTCTCCGCCGTGGCGATTTCAGTTGTGAGCGCCGCCAGCGCGAGGCCGGCGGCAAGGGCGATGCGTGAATTCATCCGCTGATTTTTGCGCCTGAAAAATTGCGCGTCAAGCTCGCCCGCGGAATTTTTTTATCTACACTGCGGCCATGACAACGCTGCTCATCGCCACGCGCAACGCCCACAAGGTCGGGGAAATCCAGGCCATCCTCGGCGCGGAGTTCCGCTGCGTCACCCTCAGGGAATTTCCCGCCGCCCCGCCCGTGGTCGAGGACGCCGCCACCTTCGCCGGCAATGCGACCAAGAAAGCCGTGGAACTCGCCAAATGGCTGGCCGGAAACTCAAAATTTGAGATTAAAAATTCGAAACTGAATTTTGTTCTCGCCGATGATTCCGGCCTCGAAGTAGACGCCCTGAACGGCGCGCCCGGCGTCCACTCCGCGCGCTTCGCCGCCCTGGACCGGAGCGCGGGCGGCCCGCCCGCGAGTTCCACTGAAAACTCCAAGGACTCGGACAACAACGCCAAGCTCCTCCACCTGTTGAAAGACGTACCGTTGGAAAAACGCACCGCCCGCTTCCGCTGCGTCATCGCCCTCGTTCGCGTGCCTGAAAAACAGATCGAGAGCGCCTCCCCCGTCTGCTATGCCGGGGAATTGGAGGCGCAGACCTTCGATGGCGCCTGCGAGGGCCGCATCCAGTTTGCCGCCAGCGGCCAAGGAGGCTTCGGCTACGATCCCCTGTTCGTGCCGGATGGATTCAAACAATCGTTCGCCGAACTGGGCGAGGATGTGAAGAACCAAATGAGCCACCGCGCAAAGGCGCTGGTAAAACTGAAGAAGTATTTTGCAGCCAAATAACCCGCTCGCGTGGTGGCGATTGTCGCGCTGCGTAGTGACCGACTGCCAAGTCCCCGTCGCCGAGCGCGACGTCAGGCGACGGAACTCGTGCGCCAGAAACCATCCACACCTCAAAGTGCCCGCTACGCGGGGATATGTTGTCGCAGCGCGACAACATCCACCTTTCCCGACATCACGCCTGCGGTAAACTATTTCAACAAACTGGCGATCTGAAGTTTCTTCCGCAATTTCCCATTATCAGCGCACATCCGCATTTTGCCGTTCGGTGCGGGCGCGGAATAAAATTCGCCGCCGGCATTGTCGACCAGCAACTGCCCCGCCGCCACATCCCACAGGTTGATCGTGCGCTCGATGTAGGCATCCAGCCGCCCGCTCGCCACGTAGGCCAGCTCCAGCGCGGCGGAGCCCATGATGCGGATTTTTTTGCACTGTTTGGAAATGCGGATCAAATGCGGCAGGCTTTTTTTCAGGTTTTCCTTGCTCTTGGAAAAGCCCATGGCGATGACGCAATCATTGATCTGCGAACGGTCGCTCACCCGGATGATCTTGCCGTTCAAACGCGTCGGCTCCCCCTTCGTCGTCGTCCAAAGCTCGTCGGTGAACGGGTCATAGATGACGCCCACCACGGATTTGCCCCGGTGCTGCAGCGCGATGGAAACCGCCGCGTGCGGCATCCCGTAAAAATAATTCACGGTCCCGTCGATCGGGTCGATCACCCAGCGGTATTCGGCGGTGGTGTCGCCCGTGGAACCTTCCTCCCCCAGCACGGGTATCTGCGGAAAGCCGGCGGCGAGAATTCTTTCGATGAGCGCCTGGCAGCGCACGTCGAGTTCCAGCTTGATGTCATGGGCTTCGGCGGAGTTCACCCGCTTCGGCTTGTGCCAGTTGACGTGCATGACTTTTCCAGCGGCGCGCGCGGCCTTGACGGCCGCCGCCAGGGCGGATTTAGTTGAGACAGGTTTCATTAAAATAGTTTACGGAATGACTTCGTCGCGCTCTTTCAGCCGTGTTTCCTGTTCCCGGCGTTTTTCCGCGAGCAGATTTTGGTCGGCAAATTCCACCGCTTGCAACAAATCGGCAGCCTCGATCAGGCGTGGCGCGGTCACGTAATCCGCCCCGGCCTCATAGAGCAAGGGGATGTCCGCGAGCAACTCGGCGTGGACGATGATCTTCGCGTGCGGGTTCAACTGCCGCAATTGGCGGAGGATCTTCAGGTTGTTCGCGCCCTTGAGCACCATGTTCGGCAGCGAGCAGATGATGACCTCCGCGTGCGACGCGCCCGCGTGATGCAGCACGTCCCGCGCGGTGATGTCGCCATAAACGGCGTACACGCCGCGCGCCTTGAGCCGTTCATGCACGACGGGGTTGAAATCGATCACCACGATGTCCGGAATCAGGTCCGGGCGGCTGCGCTCGATCTCCGCCAGCAATGAACTGGCGGTCCAGGAGAAACCGAGCAGGCAGATGCGCCGCGGCTTCACATCCGTCCGCGTCATGAACGCCGTGTGGTCGAGGTCGTGCAATTCCAGCTTCTTGAACCACGGCGTGACTTTGCGGAGCAATGTGTCATTGCCCAGGATGGCGTAGGTTGAGCCGACCGCCAGGAAGGCGAAGGAGAACGCGCAAATGCCGATGACATTATCCGAGACGTCGCCGCTGGTTTTGCCCAGCGCCAGCAGCACCAGCGACAGCTCGCTCATCTGGCACAGGTTGATCGCCGGCAGCAGGCTGACGCGATAGCCTTGTTTCATAGAATAGAGCACCGGGAAGACCGTCATCAAACGCGTGGCCACGAGGACCAGACAGACGAAAATCGTCCAAAGCAGGTACGTCCAGGTCGGCACCGGGATGCTCATGCCAAGGCCGACGAAAAACAGCGTCACAAAAAAATCGCGCAGGCTCGTCACTTTCGCCGCCACATCCAGCGTGTAGGGAAACGTGCTGAGCATCACGCCCGCGATCAGCGCGCCCATCGCCGTGGAAAGCTTGAGATAATCCGCAAAGCCGGCCATCGCAAAGCACCACGCCAGCGCGCCGACCAGCACCAGTTCCGGCAGGCGCGCAATCAGCTTGAAAATCTTCGGCAGCACGAAACGGCTGACCAGAAATGCCACCGCCACCAGCAGGATGACGTTGCCGACGGCCTTCAGCATCACGTCCGCCGCGGGATGCTTGAGGTTTGGCTGGATGGCGAGGAACAAGATCGTGGCGATGTCCTGCAACACCAGCACGCCGAGCGTCACCCGGCCCGCCAACGTTTCCAGTTCGCGCTTGTCGTAGAGGATCTTGACGATGATGACCGTGCTGCTCATCGCCGCCGCGACCGCGAGATAGATGGCTTCCAAACGCGTCTGCGCCGGGCCGATAAATGTAAAAACGACCCAGCCGATCAGCACGCAGCCCAGGATCTGCGCCCCGGCCGTAAGCGTTATCACCCGGCCCGCGCTCAGCATTTTTTTCAGGTCGATCTCCAGCCCGATCATGAAGAGCAGCAGCGACAGCCCGATTTCAGAAATGGTGTGGATGGAGTCCGGGTTGGTGATGAGTCCGGTTCCGTCCTTATGAAATGAAATCCCGTGCGGGCCGACGGCAAAGCCCGCGACCAGATACGCCAGCAGGAGCGGCTGACGCGCGACCTGCGACACCACCGCCACCACCCAGGCGGCGATGATGCAGATCGCAATATCGGTGACAAGACTGTGCTCCATGACGGAAAAACTTAAAGGGAACCTGCCCAACAATAAACTCTGAAATACATAAAACTCATGCGTCTAATGCCCTTTCAAAATGCCATACCAGTCAACCACGCGGGCCGCATCCAAGCCAGAGGCACAAGGTAGGGCGCGTCGCTCCGCGCGCGCCGCGCCTGCAACCGACTCCAATTCCTTACCCGAACACTTCATTTGCAACTATGACTCCGACGACCTCTCCAACAGCTTCAACACGTCTCGTCTTGCCACGCCGGCGCGCGCGGAGCGCGACACCATACCAACCAACCAACCAACGCATCCATCGCCTTATTTCTTGCCCGCCAATTCTTTCACCACGAACGCATAATGATAGTGGTTGAAATAGATGTTGGTGCCGTTCGCCTCCAGCTCGCCCCGCTGGAAATCCACGTCGTCCGAGCGGAACCCGCGCTTGGGCGGTGAAAGTTCCTGCTCATGATCCGCGTTCGCGGCCATCCGCCATTGGGTGCGTCCCCCGAAAAAAAAGTCCCGCACATCGCGCTGCTGTGCCGGCGCCAGCTTGGGCATATATTGCGTGGCCAGGATGCTCATGCACGGATCCACCGGCACCCAGCCGTAGGGCGCGAGATAAATTTCCGTCCAGTCATGGATGTCTTCCGCGCCCGGAAACGTGTCCCAACCGGTCTGCCAACGTGCCGGAATCCCGTTCAACCGGCATAGCGTGATGAACAGCAGCGCCTCCTCCCCGCAATCACCATAGTGATGCGACCGGCAATATTCGCTGATGTTTGGAATCGTCGAATACTCGGTGGCGAAGCTGTATTGGATGTTCGCGCCGATCCACTCGTAAATTTTCTTCGCCGCCCGCGCCGAATTTTTTTCTCCGCCCAGGATTTTTTCCGACAGCTCCCGCATGGCCGGTGTGAACACCACATGCTTCGCCTCATTGGTGAACGTCGCCACGCCCGCATCCTTCCCGTCAAAAGGAACCACCTTGTCGGGATCCACATCAAACCACACGCCCCGTGCCGCGTAGCGATAATGGATCTCAAAAATCGTCGGCGCATTGCTCGCGGCGGATTGCTCGAGGTACGCGGAACGTATCGCACTCGTCTCCGGTGCCAGCTCGATCACCGGCGAAGAACTTGAAAGCATTTCCACTCCGTCCTGATAATCATACCGCCGCGGCACCGGCAGCCACGCCCGGACGGTCGCCCCCGGCTTCACCGCGCCCGCATCCAGTTTCACCGTCATGGTCACATCAAAATCCTTCGGTAAAACAAAGGGTTTTCGCTCTGTTTGTGCCGCTTCCCGGATGTCGTGCCCGGTCTGCCAGAGCGGAATTTCGAAGGTCTCATCCCTCGGCAATAGACGGCGCGGATTCAATTCCGGATACCGCCAGAAGAGATTGGGCACGCTGGAAACCATGAACCGCTCCTGCCCGTCAATCATCCGGACATCAAAACGCTTTTCCTCGATCCACTGTTCAAATTCGTTCGTGGTCAGCCCGCTCACGGACTTTTCCAGCTTGGCCAAAAGCGCCTCACGCGTGAGCGGATAATCCAGCCGGATGCGCTGCAGTCGGTCCACGGCAAACGCCAGTTTTTTCTGCTCGTCCGCATTGGCATCGGCACGCGCCAGTTGCACTTTCAAAACCATCCCCGCCTGGCTGAACTTCCCGGCCGCCTCCAAACGACCCGCCGCATCCAACGCATCCTCCGCAAACCCCCTGGCGGCTAAACAAACCACCGCCGCCAACAGAACCCAAGTGAATCGCGTTGGCTTCATAAATTCATCATGCGGAGTGCGGCCGTCCCCGGCCGCAGCAATGTTCAATGGCAAGCAAGCCCTCGAAAATTCCCCGCGCCAAGACCGGTGAAAGTTGCTGCGCCCGGGGACGGGCGCGCTCCGAGGACCAGCCTTTCGATTTCAAAAACATTGCTCAACCTTTCAAGGCATCCAGCGATGCCTGCGTGTGCGCCAGTTTCGCGCGCCAGTCGAGCAACCGTTGCTCGTGCTCCGCCAGCACGGCAGGCGGAACCTTGGTCGTGAAATTCGGATTTGCCAGCTTCTGTTCCACCTTGCCGATCTCAGACTGGATTTTCTCCACTTCCTTCGCCAGCCGGATCTGTTCAGCGGCCACATCAATCAATCCCTCCAGCGGCAGGAATAATTCACCCAGCTTGGAATTCACCGTCGGCGTGCCTTTCGGCGGCTGATACGTCTCATTGACTTCCAGTGCTTCCGCGTTGAGCAGCAGCTTGATGACCTCCGCGTCATGCGGCGTCAGATGCTGCGCGGGCTTGAAAACGTATTTCACCTTCTTCGCCGCCTGGATGTTCCCGGCGCGACGCAAGTCACGACCCAAACGGACCAGCTCATACTTCGTATCCGTCATTTCCAGATAGCAATCGTCGAGGCCGTAATGCCCCTTCAATTCCTCATCGAACGGCAGCGGCCACGGCGCGTTCATGATCGTCTTGCCGCCCTGCTTCTCCGGCATGTCCGTCGCGTAACCCATGCCATGCCATAACTCCTCTGTGATGAACGGCAGGAACGGATGAAACATCCGGATAGTGTGCGACAGCACAAAATCGATCACGGCCAAAGTGTTTGCTTTTTGAGCCATCGAATTGTTGACGGGTTGAATCGTTGAAGCCGGTGCCGATTCAACTTTTCCACCATTCAACGAATCACTAACACGCGGCAGCGTGGCTTTGCTCGCCTCCACATACCAGTCGCAATACTCGTTCCAGAAAAACCGGTAGAGCGCCGCGGTCGCCTCGCTGAACTTGTATTCGTTCAACGCAATTGTGACTTCGCGAATTGCCGCATCGAGCTTCAACAAAATCCACTTGTCATCTGCCGTGAGCAACGTGCGTTCGATCTCGCCCTGCACCTCGCCGCCCTGCATCTGACGGAAACGGCAGGCGTTCCAGAGCTTGTTGCAGAAATTACGGCCCAATTCCACGTCCTTTTCATCGAACAGCACGTCTTGACCCAGTGGCGCGCTGCGCATCGTGCCGAAGCGCAGGGCATCCGCGCCGTACTGCGAAATCAGCACCAGCGGATCAGGCGAATTGCCGAGCGTCTTGGACATCTTGCGCCCCTGCTTGTCGCGGATGATGCCGGTAAAATAGACATTCTGAAATGGCATCTCGCCCATGTACTCAAACCCCGCCATGATCATGCGCGCCACCCAGAAGAAAATGATGTCCGGCCCCGTCACCAGGTCCGTCGTCGGATAAAATTTCTTCAACGTCTCAGTCTTCTCCGGCCAGCCCATCGTCGCAAACGGCCAAAGCCATGAGCTGAACCAAGTGTCGAGCACGTCGGGGTCTTGGGTGAAACCGAGATTATTTTCCAAAATCCGAGTCTGCTTTTCACTTAGTACATTGCAGACGACAATTCTAAAACGACCAACGATTTGTTCAGAAACTTCGTCTTCACGTTCAAGCAACTTTTCTGCGCCCCATTCCTGTTTAGTTTCAAGATTTGCAACTCGGATTTCAGAAAGGTTGAAACCTTCCGATTCAAGCGCACTTAGTTCAGAACAAGCTGCGCGAAAATAATCTGCTTCTTTGCTCCAGACCGGAATCCGGTGCCCCCACCAAAGCTGGCGGCTGATGCACCAGTCCTGGATGTTCGTCAGCCAGTGGTCATACACCTTCGCCCAACGCTGCGGATGGAACTGCATTTTCCCGGAGCGGCGCGCGCCCCCGCCCCGCGGTGCCCCTTCTGCCTTAGCGCCCCGCCGGCGGCCCGGGGGCCCCTAAAC
>JARLJW010000020.1 GCA_031290985.1 Verrucomicrobiia bacterium
GTACGGACGCTGACCACGCGGATTGATGCCAGCCATCGCGCGCACGCAAGCGGTGCTGAAGCAACCGCAACGCTGCCGCGACCGCCTGGCGCTTGCAACCGCGCGCAGCGTCGGGACTGCGTGCGGTTGACCGCCGCTTTCACCCGCGCCGACAATGCCCATCTGGCCCGCCTCATCCGCCCGCACCGGGTTCAACCGCCTTCTCAACCCTCTACCTGTCCTCCCGTCGTCCTCGCTGGTTCCCGGCGATCTGTTCGCCCCTTTCCGCAGGGCTGAAGGCTCAGCCCCCCTCAAAAAAGGAATCTCTTCACTTTTGTCCGCCACTCTCCGGCGGATGGCGGACAAAAGCGGACCTCTCGCTTGAGTGTTCGGATTGCGATGCCCGGGAGTGCTTGAATTCGCTTTGTGATGCCTTTATTATCAGCCTATGGATTACGACCAATCCAAAGTCGACGAGATGACTCTGGCGCTGATGTTCCTGACCTCGTTTCCCGAGCACGGCATCACCCGGTCGTGGAAAGGTTACGATTGGGATGCACTGGGGCGCCTTCATGCCGCCGGACTCATTCAGGATCCTGTTGGCAAGGCAAAGTCGGTCGTGCTGACCGAGGAAGGAGAGAAGCGTTCGCGTGAGTTATTTCAGAAGCACTTTGCGCGATCAGTCTAATCCAAGGATCGGCTGCACCCCATTTTAAACCTCGCCCGCCGCCAAGCCTTCCTTAAATCCGCAATTTCCTTTCGTGCGTGATATTCCTTTCAATCCGATGCGCTGAAGGCGCTACAGAAATTAGCCGGGGGTTGCCACGCTCCGCTGCACTGTTGTGGCCAGTCCGGCACGGACCGAGGCTACCCCCGGTAAACCGCCAAAAAATCTCATCGCATTTGCCCGCCGCCGCCGGAGGTGGCGGGCAAATGCAGACCACCCATTTCCCCCTCGACAAACCCTTCCGCCCCGAATACACCTCTTTCATGGCACAGGACAACCTGCACAGGGAGAAAGATAGGCTGCAAACCCCGCCGCCCATTGTCTGTCAGGCTGCATCACCTCACCCCACATGAAACCCAAGCTTGATATAATTGTGTCTGGTGGTTTGATTCTCATCGCTGCCGCAGCGATTGGCTTCGGATTTATTTTTCGCAGTTTGTCAGGCATGATTATTTACGACACCAACGATCCGGAGCTTATGCTCAGAGTCACACATGGGCTTACCCGTGAGCAGCAGCATTTTATCAGCATGTCGTATGACCAGATTTCGGACTTCTATTTGCTGTTGCTGGTCGTTACGAATGCGCTTTGGCTTGGCGGATTATTTTATTTGTTTAGGAGCTTGAGAAGGGATGTCCATGCAGCCTGACCGGTCACCGGAGCCAACTCCGGTTGGACGCCTTGGTGCCGCCTGCGTGGCTGACATCGTCGGCCCCGCGTGCCTGAGCCTTGGACGTCCGGCAAAGAAATGAGCACCAAAAAGAAATCGAGTGGTCGCGAAATCGCCGGGGAGTTGTTCGCGCCTGGCTATTTTGACCGCGCGCGGCAACGGGCGACACGCAGAAAGAGCCGATGGAATCTTTTGCTGTTGCCCGCGGTCATCCTCGGCATTGGCAGTGTTGTCTTTTTCATTGTCCGGCTTGCGGACATCTATCTTGGGTATCGAGGGTGCCCGCCGCTTTTCTCGCCAGACACCCCTGAGTGGAAGCAAATTGTTGTTGTATGCGGTGCTTTGTTTGTATCCATGCCAGTCGGAATGGTTCTCGCAAATGTGCTGGTTTGGCTCATTCCCCCAGCGCGGCGGGCCTTGAATGCGGAAGCAAAAGGCCGTTCGGGAACGGACTATCGGACTTCACAACGCCATTTGATCTACATTTCCAGGAAGATGGTAAAACTATACAGAAGGCTCTTGGGACAACTTTGAAGCCGCGCAAAAGGTTGGCTTCGCCGTGGCGGGCCGTTCACCGCTGATAAGCAAACAACTTCAAATCTGGGCGCATCAGATTCAGCGATGACTTTGAAAAATCCGTGTCCATCCGTAGTTGTCCATGCGGTTTACAAAATGCTGGCCCTTCGTCATTGGGCGTTGAATGTTGAATGTTGAATGTTGAATGTTGAATGTTGAATGTTGAATGTTGAATGTTTCGATTTCCCCCTTTTCGCCTTCCGCTTGGTTTTGTCCCTCCTCGGTTTTTATCTGTGTCCATTCGTGTCCATCCGTGGCGAGTTTTATAAAACCCTTCATTTACCAAGGTTTGCTCACACAATGGACGGCCACTGTCAGTAAAGCGGCGGATGCTCAACCAATTCGCCAAAACCGGCCAGAACTTGCTGAAACTTTGCCGCCGCTGGCATTCAAAAACGCCGGGGAGACGGGACTGGAATATCAAAACCGATAATCCAGCCCATGCGAAATATCCCTTGTTCCGGCGCGGCGAAGTCTTTTACATCCAAGACAGCACGACCGGCAAACAGACCAGCCTGCGCACGAAGGACAAAACTGAGGCCAGTCGCGACGGCGTCCAGCACATCCTGACGCGGCATGTAAAAGCGGCATGTGAAAAATGTCCATCGTTAAAATCCAAACCTGTTCGCCGCACGTTCTGCGTCGCAGCCCGGCGATGGACCCGCTGTAAAACGGCTTGGATCGTTCGGTCATCGCGCTGTGGCTGGGGCGCGAGTCCATGGACCCCGCGCAAATCTGTCTCCATGCCAGTCTCGAACTGAAAGCAAAAACGCTCGCCAAGACAACGCCGTTCTCCGGTCAACCGGGGCGGTATCAACACTCTTGGCCTTCCTGCCAGCGCTCTGAACGGACGCGTTGATGGCACATGTAACTAGGATCCGCCATTCACGGTCGTTTGGTTGATTGATTACCGGGTTGGGTTAAGTGATAAAATCAATTTGTCGAGCGCCGCCTTTTGTTCCGGCGTGGTGGCATAAGGTTTGAGGTCGTAGGGGCTTAAAAATCCCTGGCCATTTGCATCTGAATATGCCTTTGCCACCGCCTCCAAATCTGAAGGCAATACCGAATTCATTTGTGATGGTTGTAGCGGAGGAAGCCAGACGGTTTCATGTTGGCCGAACATCACACGTTGATCTATGGCATCCACAACCGTGGATTTATCTTGCACAAACAGCATGTTTGTCATGTTAGGATTCATTGATACAAATGAATCAGAGGCAGCTGGAACATACCGCGAAAAAATCGCGTCCGCATCTTGCAATGGTGGGTTAAAATAACCGGCCAGTTGAGATGCCGTCGCCGGAAGTTGTTGCTGATTTGCCGCCAAGTAGGCCTGCAGAGCCAGCCCGAATTTCGTGGCAAAAGCACCGCTCGCCGCGGCGCGGATATTACTCAACGCAATGCGCATTCCTTTTTCGGTATCTACATCAGCATGCCGGGCATGATCCAACCAGTCTTCCTCTGTGAGAAATTGCATCTCCGGAATTTTCTGCTCCGGGTGCAACGCAAATTGTTCCCGGATCTTTTTCTCCTTGGCCAGCCAGATTTTGGACTTCTGAAAGGCCGGATCGTTTTCGACTTCCGAGTTTGCCTGCTTGACGCCGATCTGCCCGCGGAGTTTCAACAGCTCATTGAACTGCGCCTGCGTCAATTGCTTTTGATCTTTCGCGCCCGCCAGCAAGTCAGAAAGCTTGTTGGCCTCGGCCTGTAACCGGGCATTTTCCATCGCCAACGGTGTTTGTTCGGCTTGCAGTTTTGCGACGGCATTTCGTGCGTCGTGCGCCTGCTTGGCTTCGTAAACGCCCGCACCAATCGTCGCGGTCAGCGCGGCGGTCACGGCGATTTTTTGGAAGGTGGTCATAACAATGGTTTTGGTTGTGGCGGCAATGAGGGTTGAAGTGGTGACGGCTGTTCCCGCGAGTGCGATGGCGGAAACGGCGGCGGCCAGCCCGGCGGGCGCGGCCTGCACGGAGTTCGCGGCCAGCGCCGCCGTCAAGGTTGTGGCGGGCAGCACCACGCCGCGCTTGGTGAAAAATTTCCGCAGCTTCTCCACGGCGCGATTCACGCGTTTCTTGGCGGCGTCTTCGCTTGCGCCCAACGCCGCGCCCACGTCGCGCAGGTTGCGGCCTTCGTAGAACCGCAGCAGGATGGCGCGGCGGTCGGCCTCGCCGAGCGTCTCCACGGCGCGGTCCAGCAGCGGCGCGATGCGCGGCCAGGCCTCGTCCGCCGGTTCGTTCAAGGTGGATTGCATATAAGCCTCCTGTTCGCGGGCGCGGCGGCGGGATTCGCCGCGCAGGAAATTGTTCGCCGTCAGCCGCGTGGCCTGAAACAGCCAGCTCGACAACGCCGGTTCGTGCCGCAGCGTGCCGGCCTTTTTGGCGAGAATGAGGAACACCGCCTGCGTGATTTCCTCGGCCTGATGCGCGTCGCCCGTCTGCCGGTGCGCGACGGAATAAACGAGGTTGACGTGCCGCTCGACCAAGCCGGCAAAAGCGGCGTCGGCTTCGTGTTCGACAAACTGGCGCAACAGGTCGCTGTCCGTATCAGGCGTCATTACGGATAAGTGTGCGCCTGCCTCCCAAAGGGGACAAATTATTTGCAACTCTGCCGGATGCTGCCGTCATCACGCCGCGCCTACCCGCCCAACTCTTGGCCTTTCTTTAACTACGCCGATAATGCGGGTTGAAAAATGAAAAAGGGCGATGCCTCAATGTTTTGAGGGATCGCCCGCTGAACTCGGCATTACCAACCGCCACGGAAAATAGCCAGCATGCCGAGCTCGGCATAATGGTTGCCTCTGCCAGTAGCCGCCGACTGTCAGTGAAAGCAGTGAAAAGTAAGCAAAAACAGTGATGAGTTAAGGCGAATTTGCCTTGCCATATCAATGGTTTTCGCTAGCTTATTGAAATCCGATTTAGATATGCAGACCGTGTCCATCCGTGGTTAAATTCCCCCGGTGCTGCCGGATAAACCAATTACATCTGTGGTTTGCGCCACGCTCACCGTCATCCGCAAACACGGGAAGAAATGATCATTGATCTACAGTCTGATGACCGTTGGCAGGCCATTGAGGAATTGATCGACCAGCTTGTCATCGAAGGAAAAATTTTGCCGGAACACCGCCCGTCGGTCATTGAAGCCGTCAATAAACGCGAGCGGTCCATGAGCACGGGGATCGGTTTCGGAATCGCCATTCCCCACGCCTCAACCGAATTGGTTGCCGAAGTCATTGAAGTGAAGGGACGCTCAAAAACCGGGATCGATTTTGGCGCACTGGACGGCAAACCGGTTCACCGCGTTATTTTGTTTCTGGTTCCGGCCGGACAATTTCAAAAACATGCGCATATTTTGGCCGACATCGCCAAACAGTTGCATAAAATGGATTTTTGACCCCTCCCCCGAAAAATCCGTGTCCATCCGTAGTTGTCCATGCGGTTTACCAAATGCTGGCCCTTCGACATTGGGCGTTGAATGCTGAATGTTGAATGCTGAATGTTTCGATTTTCCCCTTTTCGCCTTCCGCTTGGTCTTGTCCCTCCTCGGTTTTTATCTGTGTTCATCCGGGTCCATCCGTGGTTAAATTCCCGCCGTGCTGCCGCAAAAACAAATCGAATCCGCCCTGCAAGCCGCCGTGAGCGCCGTCTTGCCCGCCGCCGATGTCTCCGCCGTGCTCGTCCGCCCGTGCGATCCCAAGTTTGGCGATTATCAGAGCAACGCCCTCATGTCGCTCGCCAAGCAGCTCAAGCTGAACCCGCGCCAGCTCGCCACCGATGTCGTCGCCAAACTGGATGTCTCCGCCGTGTGCGAAAAAGTGGAGATCGCCGGGGCGGGCTTCCTGAATTTCCGCCTGAAAAATTCCGTGCTGGTCGCCGCGCTCCAGTCCGCCGCGCGCGGCGAGCACCTGTTTTTCGCCAAGGCCGCCGCGCCCAAAACTGTGGTCGTCGATTTCAGTTCGCCCAATGTCGCCAAGCCCATGCACGTCGGCCACATCCGCTCCACCGGCATCGGCGATGCCCTCCAGCGCACCCTGCGGCTGCTCGGCCATACGGTCGTGGCGGATAATCATATCGGCGATTGGGGCACGCAGTTTGGCCTGCTGCTCCTGGGCTGGAAAAAAATCCTCGACCGCGCCGCCCTGGAACGCGAACCCATTGCGGAACTGGAACGGATTTACAAGACGACCAATGCGGAGTGCGACGCGAACCCGGCGCAGCGCGAGGAAGCCAAGCTGGAACTCGTGAAACTCCAGGCCGGCGACGCGGAAAATGTCGCCATCTGGCAGGAGATGATCGTGCTCTCGCAAAAGCAGTTCGCCACGATCTACCGCCGGCTTGGCGTGAAATTTGATGTCGCGCTCGGCGAAAGCTTTTACAACCCGTGGCTCGGCGAAGTCGTCGCCGATCTGCTCACGCGCGGCATCGCCCGCGAAAGCGAAGGTGCCGTGGGCGTCTTCAGCGACGGCACGCTGCCGCCCAAGGAAGACCCGTTCCTCGTCAGCCGCGATGGCGAATGGGTGGCCGACCCCGCGCTCGTCCGCAAGAGCGACGGCGGCTTCAACTACATGACCACCGACCTCGCGACGATCGGTTACCGGCTCAAGACCTGGTCGCCGACCGCGATTGTCTATGTCGTGGACGACCGGCAGTTCGGCCATTTCAAGAAATTGTTCCTCACCTTCGCGCGCTGGAAGGCGGAAGATTCAAAACGCACGAAGCTGGTTCACGTCGGCTTCGGCAAGATCCTGGGCGACGACGGGAAGCCCTTCAAAACGCGCTCGGGCGACACCGTGAAGCTCGGCGACCTGCTTGATGAAGCCGAGAAACGCGCGTTCAAGATCGTTTCCGAAAAAAGCCCGGACATGCCCGAAGCGCAACGCAAGGAGATCGCCCGCGTCATCGGCCTGGGTGCCGTGAAATATGCCGACCTGCTGCCGAACCGTCAGAGCGATTATATTTTTAGCTGGGACAAGATGCTCGCGCTGACCGGCAACACCGCGCCATACCTGCAATATGCGTATGCGCGCATCAAGAGCATTTTCCGGAAGGCAGAAGGAACCATCCAGAATGCGGAAATCCATTTGGCCGCCGAGCAGGAACTCATTCTCGCGAAGCACTTGCTGAACTTCGGTTTCACCCTCGAGGCCGTCGCGGAGGAGTACCGCCCGAACTATCTCTGCAACTATCTTTACGAACTGGCCGGTAAATTCACCGGCTTCTATGAGAACTGCCCGGTGCTGAAGGCGGAGGATGAGGCCACGCGGAATTCCCGGCTCGCCTTGTGCGCCCTGACCGCCCAGGTTCTGCAGCAGGGATTGCAAACCTTGGGCATCGAAACCGTGGAGCAGATGTGACGATGGTGGAGTTTGTCGCGCTGCGACAAACTATGCCTGCGCAGCACGCAAACATGGCCGCAGCGTGACCATGTCCGCCAGCTTTTTATCTCTGGTTACACGATGGCGCATCGCCCCGCCCCTGCATTTTTGTTAATGCAAAGGAATCGTTTATCTGGAAACTCTTATCTTATTAAAAAATCTGTTGTATTTTTCATCAACCCCTGTAAAAATTAGCCCGATTTAAGGAATAAGTTTGGTTGCCTTCGCGACCAGAAGTTTAAAGCAAGGAATTATCGGATGAAAAACACATATTTTTTATTGCTCACCGCGTGCGCAATTGCGTTTGCGAATCAAACGGTGAAAGCCGACGTCATTG
Source organism: Verrucomicrobiia bacterium (assembly GCA_031290985.1). Classification (GTDB taxonomy): domain Bacteria; phylum Verrucomicrobiota; class Verrucomicrobiia; order Limisphaerales; family UBA11358; genus UBA11358. Next base: position 7,661 of record JARLJW010000020.1, read on the forward strand.
CCGATTGGACGTTTCAATCTTCCCTCTCCACCAACAACATCGTTGGTGCGGGTAAAACCCCGGGTTCAACCCAAAGCGGAATTGTGGCCGACATCGGGTCCGGAACCGCAAGCGCCTTCCATGCGACGGCGGGAACCGCCTGGTCCATTCCTTCCGGCAACGGATCGTCGAATTCTTGGAGCGCTAACAATTGGAGTCAGAACGATTATTATCAGTTCCAAGTCAGCACCCTGGGCTATAACTCCATCACCATTTCCTATGACCAAGTCGGCAGTTCCACGGGTCCCAAGACTTATACCTTGCAATACAGCACCGACGGCTCCAGTTACATCGCCTTTGGAAGTTCTTACAGTGTTTTAAGCTCACCCGGCTGGAATCCCAACACCGCTTCCGGATCAGCGGGTGAATCTTTTACCTTTGATTTAAGCTCCCTCAGCGCCCTTGACAACCTCGCCACCGCCTATTTCCGCGTCGTTGACCTGTCCGCCACCACCGGCGGCGCCATTGGCGGCGGCAATGTTGGAACCTCCGGCACGGACCGCATTGATAATTTCGCCGTGGTCGGTTCGGTGATTGCCGTACCCGAACCCTCGACGCTCGTTCTGGCCTCGCTCGGCGGCCTCGGCTGCCTGTTCGCATTGCGCCGCAAGCGCTGATTTTCCGCCGGCGTTGTTTGGTTTGTGGTTAAAGAGCCGGACCGTTCCGGCTCTTTTTCCATTCTGGACCACCTTCAACCGTTTGAAACAAATTTAATCGCGCGCCGCGCCCGCCTCTGTCATCCTCCACCAAATGACGCGCACGGAAAAACTGCTCGCGGAAATCATCGCGCTCCCCAGCGTGAATCCCGCCTTCCTGCCCCCGCGCCATCCGTTCGCCGGAGAACAGCGGGTCGCGGATTTTCTCGCCAGCACCGCCGCCCAGGCTGGTCTCGAAGTGGAATACCAGCCGGTTTTGCCCGGCCGCCGCAATTTCATCGCCCGCCTGCTGCCGAAAAACGCCATCCGCCAGACCATCCTTCTCGCGCCCCACCTCGATACCGTGGGGGCGGATGGCACGCGGTTCATCCCGCAGCGCAAAAACGGCCGCCTGCACGGCCGTGGCGCGTGCGACACCAAGGGCTCCGTTGCCGCCATGCTCACCGCCCTGTGCGAACTCGCCGCCCCCAAAGGCCGCCCGCAATCGACCCAGAACGTATACGTCGGTTTGATGGACGAAGAAAACGGCCAGGCCGGTTCCCGCGGCCTCGTCGCCGGCGGTTTCTCCGCCGACCTCGCCATCGTGGGCGAACCCACCCGCTTGCAGGTCGTCACCGCGCACAAGGGCAGCCTGTGGCTCCAGCTCGCCACGCAGGGCAAGGCCGCGCACGGTGCCACGCCGCACCTCGGCAAAAACGCCGTGCACGAGATGGCGCGCCTCGTCGATGTCATTGAGACCAAATACGCCGCGCAGTTGAAAAAGCGGAAGCACAAGCTGCTCGGCACCGCCACCGTGAACGTCGGTAAAATCTCCGGCGGCTCGCAGCCGAACATCGTGCCGGACGCCTGCACCATCGAGATCGACCGGCGCACCCTGCCCGGCGAAACCGAAAGATCCGTGCGCCGCGAACTCGCCGCGCTGCTTGCCGCCAACGGGTTGAACGCCAAGATTTCCAGCGCCAAACACGCGCCGGCGCCGTCCCTGGAAACCGATCCCGGGCTGCCGCTGGTCCAACAATTTCTCCGCAGCGTCAAACAATCGCGCACCGTCGGTGTGGATTATTTCTGCGATGCGGCGGTGCTGGCGGCGGGCGGCATTCCCAGCGTGGTGTTCGGCCCGGGCGACATCGCCCAGGCGCACACGGTGGATGAATGGATTTCCCTGGCCGAACTGGAACGGGCGAAGGATTTGCTGGTCCGGTTTTTCCGGTCCCTGCCCTGAAATAAATTTCCCGTCCGTTCCCGCGATCCAATGCGGGGCGGACAACCGATGATTCATGAGCGAACCGAAAAACGAAGCCGCACCAGTGCTTGCGACGATTGACCGCAAGCCGCACAAGGCCTTCTTCCGGCAAAGCGGCTGGCTGATGATTTCCGCCATCACGGGCGGCGGGCTGACGTATCTCGTGCATTTTCTCGCGAAGGCGAAGTCGGTGGATGAAACGCAATACGCGGCCTTCGGCACCCTGCTGACGCTGGTCATGACGTGCGTGCCCTCCATGCCGTTGCAGATGATCTTTGCGCAGCAAGGCGCCCAGGCCCTGGCGACCGGACAGGAACGGCAGCTCGCCGGCATCATCCGGCTGGCCGGACGGGGCACATTTCTGCTGTGGGCGCTGGGCGCGTTGCTGGTGGTGATTTTTCAAAAGCAGATCGTTGCCGGCTGGCATCTGCCGGATGCCGCGGGCCTGCTGGTGACGTTGCCGGTGATCCTCGCCTACATCTGGTTTCCGATGTTCACCGGCGTGCTGCAAGGGCGGCAGGATTTTTTCTGGATGGGCTGGGCGGCGATCATTTCCGGCATCGGCCGGTTTGGCGCGGCGGCCTTCCTGGTCCTGGTCCTCGCCTTTGGTGCCACCGGCATGATGGCCGGGGCGTTGATCGGTGTCGGTGTGGCGGCGGCCGTCTGCATCTGGCGCTCGCGCGACCTGTGGTCGCTGCCGGCGGAAAAATTCGACGGCCGGAAACTTCTCCGGCAGGTTCTGCCGCTGCTGTTTGGCTTTGGCGCGTGCCAGTTTTTGTTCACGGCCGACACCTTGTACGCGAAGGCTTATTTCGATGACGAGCAGATGGCGCCGTATGTGGCCGTGGGCACGCTTTCGCGCGGCTTGTTATGGCTGGTGCTGCCACTGGCGGCGGTGATGTTCCCCAAGATCGTCCACGCGAGCACCAAGGCGCAGAAAACCAACCTGTTCGGGCTCGTGGTGTTGGGCACGGCGGTGCTGTCCGTGGGCGGCGCGCTGGGCTTGAACGTCGTCGGGCCGACGCTGGTCAAGCTGGCTTACAATTCAACCTATGTGGCCGAAGCGGTGAAACTGCTGCCGTGGTACGCCGGGGCCATGGTGCCCCTCGCGCTGGCGAACGTCATGGTGAACGATCTCCTGGCGCGCGAACGCTATGGCGTGGTGCCGTGGATGGTGCTGCTGGCCATCGGCTATGGTTTCACGCTGCCGTGGATGCTCAACCATCATCCGGGAAAGATTGAAGTCGTGCTGCAGACGCTCGGGGTGTTCAACCTGCTGCTCTTTGCCATCTGCGCGTGGTTCACCTGGGGGAACAAGGCGGCGTCCGCACCCCGAACCCCAGTGGCGGCGTAAACCGGCCGGATATTGTAGGGGCAGGCATCCTGCCTGCCGTAGAGCCGGGCTTGCAGCCCGGCGCTGGAGTTTGGCTTTAACTAGCTAAACCCCTTATTTTTTTATTGACATATCTAGTTATATAACTAGTATTGTCTTCTATGGGTTCTCCCACTAAAGTTCAGCTCATTCAACGCAAGGAAAGTCAGCAGTGGTACATCAA
>JARLJW010000021.1 GCA_031290985.1 Verrucomicrobiia bacterium
AACCTGCTTGATGCGCCACCTTTCACCCAGTGCCAAAATCGAATGAAACATTTTCTCTGGAATCATAAAGTCACCACTTTAACCGCCCCGCCTCAGCTTTTTCAAACATTTTTACCCATTACAAACGTCGAAGAAGCAAAATTGTTTTATCTGTTTATTGATTGGCCTGGCGCTGGTTGGCTGCTCAAAAAAGAAATCAGTTGATCAGCCGCCGGATGATGGGTTGCCGCATAACGTCACCACCAACGCGCTGCCCTTTGCCGTGAGCGTGGTGGAAACGGCCGAGTCCAAGGAGTGGAAAAGCACGATGGCCGTGGCGCGAAACTACCTTGAAAATAAGGAGTATGACAAGCTGGAAGCCTTGGCGGCGGAAGGCCGGTCTGGTGAAGATGCGTGGCCCAATGGTGACTGGAAAGTGGCTCCGGTATATGGTGGCTTGGCCTATCCGGCAAGTAATGAAGCTGAGGCGTGGCTTGCCCGCCAGAAGGCGCTCAAAGACTGGATTCAAAACCGGCCCGCCTCCATCACTGCCCGGGTGGCCTTGGCCGAAAATCTGACCGATTATGCCTGGAACGCCAGAGGTAATGGCTTTGCCAATACGGTTTCTGATGCGGCTGAAAAACTGTTCGAAGACCGGCTCGCCCAGGCGGCTGTGGTGTTGAGTGACGCCAAGGACCTGAAGGAAAAATGTCCGGTTTATTGGACGACCATGATGACCATCGCCCGGGGATTGCAGGTCAGCAAAGTTCAGTTTGATAATATTTTCAACCAGGCCGTCCAAGCCTGGCCGGATTATCCCCGGATTTATGAGCAGCGAGCGACCTTTCTTTTGCCTCGCTGGTATGGCGCGGAAGGCGAATGGGAAGCCGACCTGGCCAAGTCAGCGGATCGCCTGGGCGGCACCAAGGGTGACATTCTGTATGCTCAAGTGGTGTCGTGGATGCACGGGTATTCGGAGCAACACAATATTTTTGAGAGCAGCCCGGGGCTGTCATGGGAAAGGATCGACCGGGGTTGGGATGCGATTGAGAAGCAATTTCCTGATTCACTGGAGGCGCTCAACGCTCACGCCCACCTCGCCGGATTGGCCGGTGATCGGGAAAAAGCCAGGCTATGCCTGATGAAAACCGGCGGCAAAATAACTATGAACCAGTGGAGCGCAAAGGGTGAGTTTATTGATTTTGCGAACTGGGCTTTGGCGCAGTAAAAACTGCTTCAGGCAAGCGTCCACCCATTACTACCCGTCTCAAATAAACCCGTTCAAGATGCCCTTGAGCAGGCCGGGGTGCGGTTCGGTCTTGATCGCCGGCTGGAGCGGCGCGACCGGCAGGGGCGGGGGCGGCGGCGGCGGCGGCGCGGCCTCGACCACCATCATGGGCGTCATCGCGCCAGGCTTGCTGGTGCGCTGGGCCAGGGTGTGGACGTGGCCATTGGCGATGTCTAGGCGCTGGCGCATGGTTGGCTTGTTAATGCAGTATTGCATCGCGGTATCCTCGGTGATGATGCCTTCTTCGTAGGCCTTGAGCAGTGATTGTTCGAAGCTGTGCCAGCCGCCCGGGCTGCCGGCCTCGATGATGTCGTGCAGCCGGCGGTTTTCATTTTCGCCCAGTTCAATGGCTTCGCGGATGCGCAGGCTGGTGCCCATGAGTTCCGTGACGAGGTGCCGGCCGCCGGATTTTTTCGGCACCAGCCGCTGGCCGACGATGTAACGCAACGAACCCGCCAGCCGCTCGCGCACGAGCTGCTCTTCATCCTTGCTGAACAGGCCGAGGATGCGATGGATGGTCTGGTCCGCACTGATGGTGTGCAGCGTGCTGAAAACGAGGTGGCCGGTTTCGCCGGCCGTGAGCGCGATCTCCATGGTTTCGCGGTCGCGGATTTCGCCCACAAAAATCACCTTGGGCGCCTGGCGGAGCGCGGAGCGCAATCCGTCGGGGAAACTGAAAAAGTCCCGGCCCATCTCGCGCTGGCTGAAGGTGGACTTCAATTGCGGGTGCAAAAATTCCACCGGATCCTCCAAGGTCACCACATGGACCTTGCTGGTCTGGTTGATCTCATTGAGCAGCGCCGCGAGGGTCGTGGTCTTGCCGTTGCCCGTGCCGCCGGTGACAAAGACCAGCCCGTTCTTTTCCTTGATGAGATTTTTGAAAGCCGGCGGCAGGCCGAGCGCATCCAGCGAGGGAACCTGGGTGGCGAGGCGGCGCATGACCATGGCATGGTGGCCGTTCTGTTTGTAGATGTTCACCCGGAAACGGCAGGTTTCGGCCAGGGCATAGCTGCAATCGCACGCGCCGGTCGCGGCGAGATCCGACTGCAGCTTGGCATTGCCGCCGAGGACGACGCGGGCATAGGCCTCGACGTGCGCGCCGGTAAGGATGGGTTCGCCCAAGGCGGGCGATTCGAGCGCGCCGTGGACTTCCACCTGCGGCAGCTTGCCCGGAACAAACAGCAAGTCCGAGATTTCGCCGTAACTGTCAACCATGGCCTGCAAGAGCCGGTTGAACTCATTTCGCGCGGTCGTTTCCATAAAATGTCTCAGGCTTTCTTCCGGAACAGTTCTTGTGGATGAGCGACATTCAATGCGGACAGGTCGAACCCGCCGCCCGGCGTCCGTTGCTGGGCGATGGCCAATTGTTGGGCGATGCGGCTGGAGCAGTTGCTGCTGTAATATTTCACCAGCCCGGCACCCGCCTGGGATTTGAAGAGGACGACAAGCAGACAATGTTCATCCACGCTGGCGCACAGCAGGCTGACTTTTTCCCCCTGCTGAAAGGTGCTGTTGAAATTTTTCTCGTTCACCAGGCCCGCGATGGTCTGGCTGGCCATGAACGCGCCGGAAGCCAGCGCCCCGAGCGTGGTGAAGTCCACGTCCGCCGCCTCGCCCTGGTGCGTGAGGAGAAACCCGCCCTTGTCGATCAGCAGCGCGGCCGTGGCCGAAGTCTGCGCCAGAAACTCGCGCAGCGCGTCGTCGAGCACGCGGATGTCGTCCTCCATGAGTTGGGGCAGGGTAGGCATGTCACGCGTATTGTGGAACAGCTTGGTTGATGAATTTCTGCAGGAGCAGCCGCGTGATCATGTTCAGGCTTTCAAAGACGCCCTCGCACTTGTGCGCCGTGGCCGCGAAGGCCGGCACCTGCACCTCGCGGTTGTTCAACAGGTAATCCATGTATTCGAACGGCGCGGCGTTCGGCAGGTCGCGCTTGTTGTATTGCAGCACATAGGGGATCTCCGCCAGGTTCAGCTTCTGCGACTGGAGGTTGTCCATCAGGTTCTGGAAGCTCTCGACGTTCTCCGGCATCTTCTCATATTGCGAATCCGCCACGAAAACAATCCCGTCCACGCCGCGCAAAACAAGCTGGCGCGTGGTGTTGTAGATCACCTGGCCGGGCACGGTGTAGAGCTGGAACTTGGTCTTGAAACCGCGGATGGTCATCGCCTCGATGGGCAGGAAGTCGAAGAACAACGTACGGTCGGAGCTCGTCGCGAGCGAAACCAGCTTGCCCTTGTTGCCGTTGTTGGTCTGGACGTGGTCGTGGACTTGCACGAGGTTTGTCGTCTTGCCGCCCATGGCGGGGCCGTAGTAGACGATTTTTACCTGCAATTCCTTGGTGGCTTGGTTGATGATGGCCATAAAATTAAAATTGTTTCTTGCGGTCGAGTTCCGCGGCGAGGCCCGCGAGCTGGGATTTGGGCAACGCTTCCCCCGCGCGACCGAACGCGGCGAAATAGATGGAGTTGATCCGGAAAATCTTCCACGGCACGTTGCCGACCGTGAAGCCGACGTTGTTCAGCGCGCCCATGCGCAATTCGCGGGTGGTCTGGTTCACGCGTTCAAAAATCTGCGGCAGGAAGGCCGCCACGGCATCGGCATTCATGTCCGCCGGCACCTGGCTGGCCACGCGCAAACCGTCCGCGAGCGTCACGACCGCGCCGGCCACGCCGGACAGGGCCAGCGCGCGCGCCACGACCTCCTGCGGGTGGGTGTGGCGGTTGACGAAATCCGTCGCCGGGGCCGGAGTGCGGGCGGGTGGCACGTCCTCGGTGTCACTCGCGGTGTAAAAGTTCGTATCGGCCGTCCGGGCTGCCGGAGCCGGAGCCTGGCCCGGGACTGCGGCGGGTTCGGCGGCTTCCGCCGCCGCCGCCTGCGGGAATCCAAAAAACAGGTTGGGAATCTCTTCCGCCACGGCGAGGCGCTTCTGCGTCTTGCCCGTCTGTTTCTGGGCGGATAAAAAGGTTGGCGCCAGCACTTTCAAGGGCAGATCCAACTGCAATTCATCGTGTGGCGAAGCCGGGGAGCTTGGCTTTATCAAAGTGCGCAGTTCCCGCCAGGTGGTCGTCACCCGGCCGCGTTTCAAGCCGGCCTCGACGAGGCTCATCGGCAGGGGCACATCGGAGTTTGCCAGATTGGAACGGAGGATTTCCTGTTTTAGGGCATCCGGCCAGTTTTCGGCGAGATCATCGAGCGCGACCATTAACTTGGGCTGCGCCGGCTCCGGGCGCGGTAAGGAGGAATTCACCGGCGCTGACGGAGCGGGCGCAGTCGCAAATTTGAAGGGCGGCAAGGCCGCGTAATTATTCCCATTGCCGTTGCCATTCCCATTGCTATTCCCATTCCCATTGCCATTGCCGTTCGTGTGGCCGTTGGAATAGCCATTGCCATTGCCATTACTATGGCTGGGCGGCGTGGGCATAGAAATCGGCGGGTTGAACGGGATCGGCGCGGACGGCGGGGCGGCTTGGCGCGGCTTGAAGGAAAAGACTTCCGTGTCTGCCGACGGCGCGGGCGTGACGGCGCGCGGCGGCATGACGGGCGCAGGCGCAGGCGTGGGGGCAGGCGTAATGTGCGGGGGATTGAATGGTACCGGCTGGTTCCGCTGGTTCAGTTCCGCCATCGTCGGCGAGGCGGTGGAAGGCTTCAACGGCTGCGTGGTGAATGTGATTCCGCGGCCACGGCCATCGAACGGTCCGGCGATGTCCTCCGCCACATCCACTTTTTGGACCGGCTTGCGTGCCAGCAACGCCGGGTTCAAGCGTGAAAGGATTTCGGCCAGCGGCAGGCTGACCTGGCGGCTGTCAAATTCCCCGCCGGAATTGGCGAAAATCCCCGGGGCGAGCCGGCGCAATTCACCGAAGGAAACCTTGACCGAACCGAAAGCGAGCTGGTTGATCACCTTGTCCACCGGCAGGGCGATGATCTGACCGATGGCCGGGGCGGACATAAGCTTGGCCTTCAAGTCCATCGGCAGATGGGCGATGACGGCGGCGAGGGGCAGGGCGATCTCATTGGCATTGGCCTGGGCCGGCTGGCTGGCGGGCGCGAAAGCATCACTCATGGCCGCCGCCGGGGCGGCGGGCAGGCTGGCCGGGGCGGGTGCCACCGGGGTGGGCGCGGCCGGGACGGCCACCGGACGCGTCGTTTCGCGGTCTTCCGCGTGTCGCAGCAGGCCGCGAAGGAATCCGGCAAACTTGATTTTCATTGTACTGGCCATGTTTTGATTGGTCGCCCTTTGGCAACAACCGGGATTTAGCATTAACCGCGCCAGTCCATGGAAACCGGTGTTCGCGGTTGAAAATTGTCCCACGGTTGGACTGGCAAACCGGGGTATGTCCCATTTACAATGCAAAAAAAGGCTCCCCATGGCCCCAAAAAGGGAACGCGGATTGCTCTTAATTGTGTTAGTACTTGAGTAGGTAAGACCGCAAGATTGGCGGTAATCTGAAATTGGAATGGAAAACCGGAACAAAATTTTAGTCCTGGACGATGATGTCGACTGGCTCGCGCTTTGCCGCGACCTGCTGGTGACGTTGCCGAGCAAACCGGAAATCCACACGGCCAACTCGGCGCGCCGCGCCCTGACCATCATTGAAACCGAGAAGATCCGCCTGCTCATCTGTGACCTCAAGATGCCCCGCATCGACGGCCTGCAGATGCTGGCCATCGTCCGCCGCCGCTTTCCCGAACTGCGCACCATCGTGCTGAGCGCGCTCGAGGACGAGGAGTTCCGCTCCCGCGCCTACGCCCTGGGCGTGGACCTGTTCTGGCTCAAGACCGAGATGCAGCGTAACTCAAAATTGTTCAATGAGTGTCTCGAATCCTTGCTCGGCCGGGCGGACCGCGAGGGCGACACCGGTTTTCGCGGCATCCAGAGCAAAAGCCTCATGGACATCATCCAGATGGAATGCCTTTCGCGCAGTTCCACCGTCCTGCGCATCACGCGCGGGCCGCTCGTGGCCAAATTGTGGATTCAAGACGGCGAACTGTTCGACGCCGAATGCGAGGGCGCCCGCGGTGAAGTGGCCTTCCAGCGCCTGCTCGCGTGGAAATCCGGCTCCTTTGAAAATCTCCCCGCCGAGCCGCGCCACGAACGGACCATCAACAAATCCGTCAACGCCCTCCTGCTCGAATCCGCCCAGACGCTGGATGAGAACGCCGGCGCCGCCACGGCGGCCTCGGCCGAGCCGCTCGAGAGCCTGACCCATCGCAAAACCATCTGGAAACTGTCCCAGCTCACGCGGGAAGGGGCCGATTTCATCCTCGCCGTGCCGCCCGAAGGCCAGGGCGAACCCGATGCCATCGGCACCCAGAGCATCGCCTCCACCGCGCACTGGACCCGCAAGGCCGATGAGATCGCGCACCGCCTGGGCGACAAGCTCGAGGCCGGCCCGCTCTCGCACGTAAGCGGCCAGAACCTGGAGCGCACGGTCATCTTGCTGTCCCGCGGGGACAAGACCTTCCTCGTCGGCTGGCCCACCGATGCCACCGGCAACCTGACGGAAAAAAGCCGAAAACTCGCCGCCTCATGGGACTCCTAAAAAAATTATTCGGCAGCCTCGCCGCCGTCCAGCAGTTGCCCTCCGGCACCATCACGGTGGACCGGGACGGGCGCATCCTCTCCTCGACCGTCTCCTCGACGTATCCCAAGCCCCTGCTGCAGACCATCGCGCGCGATGTCCTGGAGCTGCTCCGCGAAGCCCGCGCCTCCCAGATGCCGCTGGCCGAAGTCAGCCTGCACTACGGCAGCCTCCGCATCACCGCCCGCGAACTGCGCGGCGGCGCCATCATTTTTCTGTTGCCGCAAACCGCGTTGCTGCCAACGCCCAACCCGCCACGCCCATGACCTCCAAGGACATCAATCAGCTTGTCACCCAGATCGAGACCCACATCGAATGCTGGAAACAGTTCAACCAGTTCATCGCCCAGGCGCGCGCCAAGAAGTTCGGCCCGGCGGATGACAACCATTTTCTCGAGATCAAGAGCATCATCGTGCAGGAGCTGGAATTGATCTACGCCTCCGTCGAAGTGCAGTCCCCCACGCGCGAGGAGATCCATCACCTCATCAGCAATGCCCCCTCGCTCCGCTACCTCAGCGAGATGAGCGAAGGCGCCCTGCGCGGCCTCGAGACCCAGTGGCACAAGATCTACATCGGCTGGCACGCCATCCTCGGCCAGCTCAAGGTCAAGCAACGTTCCGTCGAGCAAAAGACCTTCTGGGGCGGGAAAAAATAAATCCGGTCCGCCCCCGGTTTTACGCCATGACCCTTTTTAAAACCCTGCTGTTGATCGCTGCTATCGTCTCCCTGTGCACCGGCTGCGCCACGGACCAAAATTCACCAGCCGGCACCACCCCGACCATCGGCGGCTACCTCGACACCGGCGTCCAAAAGAAATTCTGACCGCCCTCAAACCCGTCGCCGGCATCCCTCTTCGCCGTGCCCCCTCCTCATCTTGATGTGCCTTGACTCGGTCGGATGCGGTTGGATGCGAACGGATAACCTGCGACGTGTGATTGCTCCGAAAAGGTGGACAGGGTTGCGTTGCGGCCTTGTCTGACCGTGGCAGCCTGCTTGCCATACGCCGGCTTCTCCCACCGGTCGGCATGCAGCAGCCCCCATTCATTGACGACGCGGTAATGTAGCTGAAATCCGGCCTTGCTCAGCAGCGGGTCGGGTTTGGTCAGCGTGCGAGCCGGCAGACCGGTGGTGGCACGAAAAAAACGGTACAGCGACCAGATGATCATCCGGCTGCGAACGCTTTGCCAGCCAGCGGAGGGGATTTGAAAATCCGCCAGCAACCAGGTGGCGTCCCGCGTCGAACTGGCCGCGATCTTGGAGACGACCTGCTCCAGCTGATCGGGGCGGAAGCAATCTAGAAAAAAATTGGTGGCCACCAGGTCATGCCGGTTTTCGGGTGGCATCCAGCTCAAGATGTCGGCATGAAGGAATTCCACCCGGCTCCAACTTAGCCGGTGACGCGCCAGTTGCCGCCGGGCTTCCGTGAGCATGCGCCGGCTCGCATCCACGCACGTGATTTGGGCGTCCGTAAAGCGGCGGCGATACTCGACCAGGCTGCGGCCATGGCCCTCGCCCATTAGCAGGATGTTGTGAGGGGCGGGGAGTTGATCTAGAAAGGCGGTGCGGCACTGGTGCAGCTTGCCGCCCGCCAGCATGGCTTCCAGCCAACGGTAACAGGGTGCGATCCGGTCAAAGCTCATGGACGGACGCTGGGTGGGAAAAATGATTCTTTGTGCCAGCAGACCCAAGCCACGATTCCGCCACCCCAGTAACAGGGTATGTCCCACAGATCATAAGTGACGTGCGGAAAAATCCTTGGGCCGATGCCTTTGAACAAAATTGACCAGAAGACAAGATGCCAAACGACTTCAGTGATTCGGGGCGGTTCATCGTGCCGCCGCAGGCCGAGCCGCCGGTGTAACCAGAGCACCAACGGCAACGCGCAGGGAATCAGCCAGCAATCATTAAAATGATCGTGCATGAACCCCGAGTGTACCTGCGGCTTGATCAGCCAGCGGTTGACGGCATAGGCCGCGCAACCGCTCAGGAAGAGCGGATCATGCTGGTAACGGAAGCGCGGCATGCTCAGAGTGCGTAGACAATGATCGTGCCGGAAACGGCGGCGATGATGAGTTTTATCAGGGCGAGTTTGATCATAACTGGATCAGGTGGGTTTTGATTGGACGGCATCAGGCCGGCTGGCCGGGCCCTTCTGGCGCACGTTTTCCTCCTCGTGGAGTTTCAGCCGCGCCGAGAGGATCGCTGCGCGTCCCAGGTAACCGACCACCTTTGACCGGTCATGGCGTTCCACCACCGGCAAACGCCCCACATTCCGGGTGTGCATTTTAACCAGGGCCGCGTGCAACGGTTCGTCCGGGTGGGCGACCGTCAGGTCTGTGCTGCCGGCCTCGATCGCGGTCATTTCAGCCGGTCCGCCCAACCGCAGCGCGCGCACGATGTCGCCGCGCGTGATGATGCCGACGAGCCGGTTGTGTGCATCCACAATCAAAGTTCCCTGCCGCCGTCCGAGCCGGGCATCCCCGTTGGCCAGGCGGTCCGAAAGATCGGTGAGCTGCATGTCGGCTGGAATGGTGGGCACATCCTTGTCCATCACATCGCGCACGCGCGCAAATTCAAACGGGTCGATGCTATATTCTCGAGTGACGTGGTGACCGCGCCGGGCGAGCTTTTCCGTGAGGATGGAACGCCGCATCAGCAGCACCGTCACGGCCAGCGCCGCCACTGTGCCGGCGAGGAGCGCGGGAAACAGATTGAAATCATGGGTCAATTCGACGGCGAAAACCATGGCCGTCAGGGGCGAACGCATCGTGCCGCCCATCATCGCGGCCATGCCGATCAAGGCCCAGAGTCCCACGTCACCGGCCGGAATCCATGCGCTGGCCAGCGCCCCCAGCGCGCCACCCATGATGAGCAGGGGGGCCAGCACGCCGCCGGAAGTTCCCGAGCCCAGGGCGATCGACCAGACGAGCGCCTTTGCCAGCAGCAGCCCGATGACCGCGGTGCCGACCAGTTCGCCGCGCAGCAGGCTGTGAATTGTGCCATAGCCCACCCCCAGCACGCGGGGATCGATGATTCCCCCCACGCCGACAAATACCGCGCCTATGGCCGGCCACCACATCCAGTGCAGCGGGAGTTTTTGAAAGAGGTCTTCAAAAACATAGACCAGCGTCGTCAGCAACCCGGAACCGAAACCGGCCAAAATTCCGAGGCTGGCGGCAAACGCCAGTTCTGCGCCGGATACGGGCGCATGTGCAACAACTGGAAAGATTGGCCCGGCACCCAGCAGCGGCACACGCAGCACTGAAGCCACAATCGCGGCGACCGCCACGGGGATGAAACTGCGCGGCTTCCATTCAAAGAGAAGCAACTCGACCGCCAGCAGGACCGCCGCGACGGGCGTGGCAAACACGGCGGACATTCCCGCCGCCGCCCCGGCCACCAGCAGGGTTTTGCGTTCCGCCGCGCTCAAATGGAATTGCTGGGCGAAGATCGAGCCGAACGCGCCGCCGGTCATGATGATCGGCCCCTCGGCCCCGAACGGCCCGCCCGTGCCGATGGAGATGGCCGACGAAAGCGGCTTGAGGATGGCCACCTTGGGCGAAATCCGGGAGCGACCCAGCAGGATGGCTTCCAACGCTTCCGGGATGCCGTGCCCCCGGATTTTTTCGGAACCAAACCGCGCCATCAACCCGATGACCAGCGCGCCAGCCACCGGCACCAGCACCACGGCATGGCCCAGATGATGGCCCTGCGGAACGGCCGGGGCGGCCGAAAACCGGTGATAAAAGGCGAGGTTGGTGATGACGGCGATCAGCCAGATCAGGGCGGAGGCGAGGAACGCGCTTACTGCCCCGACCGCGACTGCCATGCCGGACAGCAGCAACATGCGGTGGTTGGTGCTGAAATCCGCGAGTTCATCATTGGGGCGGGCCGCTGTTTTGGTTTGCATTTATCAGGGGGCGCATATTATATCGTAGTACGATATTGTCAAATAATTGTGGCGGGCTGGACACGGCCCGTGTTAAATACGCCGGATGCCAAGGCCTCGACACATCAGCAAGGCGGAGTATGAAACACTGGCTGCGTTTCGTCATGCCCTGCGGAAATTCCTGCATTTCAGTGAAACCGCCGCTCAAACCGCCGGGATCACGCCGCAACAGCACCAGGCCCTGCTGGCCATCAAGGGCTTTCCCGGGCGCGAACAGGTCACCGTGGGTGAGCTCGCGGAACGGCTGCAGCTCCGCCACCACAGCGTGGTGGGCCTGATCGACCGGCTGGTGCTGGAAAAACTCGTGGCCCGGACACCCTCGGACGAAGATCGCCGCCGGGTGCTGGTGCATCTCACCCGGCGGGGTGAGAAAACACTGGAGAAACTTTCGGCCCTGCACCGCGAACAGCTCCGGCGCGTCGGCCCCGAATTCAAGCGCCTGCTTGAGCAGCTGGACCAGGGCGGGGAGTGATCAAGGCCGAGGGTGAATACGCCGGTCAAATCAATCTGCCACGGCTGCAACCCGTCCCAACCCGTAAAAAAACCGTTGTGCCCCTTCGGAAATCAAGGCGACTGCGTCGCTGCTGGAAACCCGGTCCGTATTGATCGCCAGATCGTAGAGCAGCTCATTTTCCAGGTGGGCATGAAAGTGTGCCTTTAAAAATTTCTCCCGTTTTCGATCTTCGGTCCTGATGAGGTTCGCCGCGGCTTTTGGTGTCAGGTTTTTAAGTTTTTGCACGCGGCCGATCCGCCGGTCCAGCGAGCCGGTCAGGCGCACATGGAACACGTTGGTCAACTTTGCCGTGACCACGGTAGCGCCGTGGCCGACCAGAATCGCATGACCGGCCGTGGCCAGACGCCGGATGGTTTCAACCAATTGCGGCACGAACACCCAGGAGGGCGGCTGGAGGTCGAGCACATCATCAATCAGCTCCTCAAAGAAGGGCCGCTTTTCCTCGGTGATCTTCCCGGCCACACGCTTCGGCCAGTGCGTTTCCGCCAGTGCCATTTCTATGATTTGGTGGTTGAAAACGGACCAGGATTCGTCGCCCGCAAAATCAGGTTTCTGAAGCGATATGGCCAGCCGCTCGGCGATCTCCGGGGCGCCAGCCCCGGTTTGATGCGAGATGGTGACCGCCGGCCGCAAAAGGCCGGCACCTTCACGGGGC
This sequence comes from Verrucomicrobiia bacterium, assembly GCA_031290985.1. Lineage (GTDB taxonomy): Bacteria > Verrucomicrobiota > Verrucomicrobiia > Limisphaerales > UBA11358 > UBA11358. The sequence continues at coordinate 11,971 of JARLJW010000021.1, forward strand.
AGGTGCGCCACCCGGTTCCGGCACTGGCTCACGAAGTAGGCGGTGGATTTATCCATCAATAATTCAGCATTCATATTTTTGCCGGATGTTCACGCCGCCGGGCGGGCTGCGTCCAACGGCTCCGGCAATATATATCGCAACACGATATAAGCAACTAAAAGCGTCCGGCGGGCGGGGCGGATGGGCGAAACGACGGCTTATTGAGAGTCGTACAATGCCGTGACCCGACGGCGGCGCGCGCGGGGCGCGGTTTACGCCGCTTCAATTCCCCAAACATCAGCGCGCCGGGTATTTTGCGCGCGCCGCCACTTTGGACATTGAAGCGGGCTGAAGCCCGCGCGCCGTCACCGTATTGCCCGAGCCTCAATAAGAGGAGGAAAGACTGCCGTGTCGGCATCATCCGGAGGCCAGTGGCCTTATTCACCCAGGTTGTGCCGGAGCAGCGAATGGAGTCTTATCGGCGACAGCACCGTCACCGTCTTGCCCTTCACGCTGATCAGTTTCTGTTCGCGAAATTTTGCCAGGGTGCGCGAGAACGTTTCGCTGACCGTGCCGAGCTCCGCCGCGAGCACACGCTTGGTCATCGTCAGCTCGATCTTCACCGGCGCTTCGCTCTTCAAATCCGGGCAGCGTTTCACCAGCCAGTTGGCGAGGCGGGTTTCCACGTCCTTTACCGTGAGGTCCTCGAGCTGGCCCACGAGCACGCGCAGATGGCTGCTCATGGAGCCCAACATCCGCAGCGCGAGTTCCGGCTGGCGCTTGAGCAATGCGAGAATGCCCTGCTTCTGCACCAGCAACACCGAGGTCGGCTCCAGTGCCCGCGCATCGGCCGGATACCCGGTGGGGGACGCCAGCGCCACCTCCGCAAAGGAATCGCCCGTGCGGAAAATGTGGATGACCTGCTCCTTGCCCACCGCGCTGACCCGGTGGACGTTCACCGCGCCCCGTTGCACGACGTAAAACCCATGCGCGAGATCGCCCTCATGGAAAAGGTAATCGTCCTTTTCCAGTGATTTCACGACCGTGACCGCCGCGATGTTCTGCAGATCGGCGGGCGGCAGGCCGGTGAACAGCCGGCAGTTGCGCAGTGTGTTGACCACGCCCAGATTTTTGAATTCGGCAAAGTCGGCGGACATGACCCTATTCAAGCAGTCTCGGGCCAAAAGTAAACCAGCCAGTCGCCGCCGCCGCCCGGCTCGACCTTGCTGGCAAAGCCCTCGCCGCTCAATTTCTCGACCAAGGGCGACGGCAAAAATGGCGCCACCACGATCAAGCCTTCGCCCGGCTTGAGCGCCGTCACGCGTTTGTGGATCTCCGGGAACGGCTCGACGCCGCGCGCGAGCAGCGCGCGGACATCAAAGCGTTTGAACTGGTTAATGGGCGGCATCATGGGGTTCGGGTGAAAGTATTTCCGCGGCCGCCCGGACGCCAGCCGAAATGAGTTCTTCCGTCACGGGGCAGGAACCTTTGCGGATGCCGATCTTCTGCAACTCAAGGTGGTCAAACTTCTGAAAGCCGGCCAGTCGGAGCGTGTGCGCTGCACAATTCAGCGGACAGCCATCGACCACGAGGATGCGCCCGGCCCCGGCGGCCTTGTTCACCAGCGGCTTCACGCGCCCGCCGATGCCGGCCAGGCAGGACATCTCCGCCGCGCCCTCGCGGGCGAGCCGCCGGGCGATGCGGTCGGCCAGTTCGCCCGCGTCCGAGCAGCCGGAGCAGGCATAGACCACGGTGGTTGGTTTGGCGGGCGCGGGTGGATTGGCAGCGTTGTCGTTCATAAGTTTTTTTCTTTCTTACACGACAATCATCGCCCAAACCGGGCGGGCCGGTCTTGATTCAAGTCAATGAATGACGTTTTTCCGCGCGGGCGGAAATTGCCGCAAACTTTGACCTGCATCAAATCCCCGGCGCGGTTACTGGGCGATGATAGAGGCATGAACCTGACCGCTGAATCCACTTTGACGGCCCCGCCCGCCGCCGCCCCGGAACCCGCGCTCACCCGCTTCACCAACCCGCGGCTGAAGCGCGAATGGCGCACCATGGCGGCGATGATGCAAATCTATTGCCGTGATCAACACGGGGGAACGACCTCGCTGTGCATGGAATGCCAGGCGCTTTTGAACTACGCCAACGTGCGGTTGGACCGTTGCCGGTTCGGCGCCGACAAGCCGACCTGCGCGAAATGCCCCGTGCATTGCTATCAAAAAAAGCGCCGCGACCAGGTCAAGGTCATGATGCGCCACGCCGGTCCGCGCATGTTATGGGAACATCCCGTGATGAGCCTGCGCCACTGGCTCGACGGCTTCCGCCCGGCGCCGGAGATCTGATTCTGCTTCTGCAAACAAACTCTTTCCAAGTGGAGCTGGTCGCCCGGCGACACAGTGGCCCGTCCGGCCCGGACGAATTTCTAAAAAGCGTGGTTCACGGCAACGCGCCTTTTAACTGCTGCTTGATTTTGTCCGGCAGCTCCAGACCGTTGATCCAGGCCAAGGCGGCTGAGGGGTCGCTTTTCATCCATTGCCGGGCGATCTGGAGCTGAAATTTTTGTCGCTTGGCATCATCGGTTACAGATTGCGTCCACTGCCAGGCAAATGCGGGATATTGCTCAACGGCTCCCTCGAGAAACGCGCTGACCGTTCCATCACTGGCCGTTCCCGCCGGCGTCTTTGCCAGCCATTGGGCCACCGCCGCCGGTTCGCGTTGAGACCAGGCTTTGATGACGGACTGCACCGGTTCCGGTTGGGCATTGGTTTCCGGAAAAGAAACAAGCCAGTTGACGGCCGCTTCCGGATCGAAGGTTGTCCAGTTTGCAACCAGCCCCTTGATGGCGGCTTTCTGGTCGGCGTCCGCCGGCATTGCGGTGATATATTTCGCCGCCTGCTCCAGGTGGGGCAGGTCGCAGTTGCGGGCGGCCTCTTCCAAAATGCTTTGCCGCAATTCTGCATCCGCCAACGGCTGGAGCAGCTCCACGGTTCCCGGCAGGTCACGCAGGGCCAGTTGACGGCAGGCGGCGGTCAGGTAGCGCGTCTGCGTATCGCCTGCGGGCAGGCCGAGCGCATAGGTGACCATGCCCTGCGGATCGCGCTGCACCCAGGTTTCCGCCAAGGCCAGCAGCGCCGCATCTTTTTTCTCCCCATCGGGCAGGCTGGCGACCCAATTCGTGGTGGCGTTCAAATCACGCCGGGACCAGGCGGTGGCAATTTTACCCAGCGTGGTGCCGGACAAATCGGCCAACACATTGGTAAACTGGACGGCCGACTGCGGATCTTTGTCCGCGCAGTTGGCGATGACCTGGTTGATGGCGGCAATCCGCTCCGCCTCGGCGGGCAGGGATTGCGCCCAGGCCAAAACGTTGGTGGCGGTCCAGCGATTGCATAATTCGCCAATGGCAGCTTGACGAAAGTTGCCGGCCGGAAGATTGGTGACATCGTCCGCCGCCGATGCCGGATCGGCCTCAATCCGCCGGCTCAGGACAAATTCCCAGGCCTTTTCCTTGGCCGTGCCATCCGGCAACTGCTGGCACGCGGACGTGGCAGCCGCCAGGTCTTTCGCGGCCCAGACGTCAAACAAGCCGGCGATCATCAGGTTGCGCCAGGTTCCGGCGGGCAGAGCTTCGGAATCTGGCTGGGCCTCCAGCCACTTCAAAGCGGCCTCCGGTTGTTGATCCGCCCAGACCTCTAGGATGGTGGATAAAATCTGGCCGGTGGCATCCTGACCGGGAATCGTTTGTCGCTGTTCGATCGCCTGAACCGGATCTTTGGTGGCCCAGCGCTGGAAGAGCAGCGTATAAATCTGTTCATCGGGCACCGGTTTCAAATCATTCAACCGGGCGAGCGTGTTGGTAAAAGCATCAGCCGCCGTGGCCGGGACAATTTTTTCCAAGGCGTACTGCCGGGAATCAATGTTGGTCAACTGGCAGCTCCAGTCGAAGGCGGCCGGCGCATTCGTCTTCGCCCAAAAGTCCACCAACTGCTCCTGAAAATGGCTCCGTTGCGGGTCATCCAAAATGGCCGCCGCCGCCGCCAGCGTGTTGGAAATTTCCTCCGCCGGGACCCGGGCCGCCAGGGCATCCAGGCTGCGGAACTGGCTTTCCTCCGGTCCGGCTCCGCGATTTTTCTGCAGCGCCTGCTGGATCTGTTCCCGGTTCAGGGGGCCGGCCTCGCCGGCCTCCGTCGTCGCCGCCTTGGCCAGGGCTTGGGTGGCGATCTTGCGTTGCCACCAGGCAATGCTGGCCGCCAGCGCCGCCAGCACGGCAATGAGCGCCAAAACCTTGGCGAGACGCCGCGCGGCCTGGCTTTTCTTTTGGATTTCCTGAACTTGAGCTTGCGCGGTGCGAGCCTGATTCTGAGCTTCCACGGCTTTGTCGGCGGATTCCTTGATCCGGCCTTGAACATCCCGGGTCTGGTTTTGGATTTCCTGGACCTTGTTCTGGGCTTCGCGGGCCTGCTTCTGCGCCTCCAAGACCTGGCCTTGAACCTCGCGCACTTGATTGCGGGCTTCCACAAGTTCACTTTGTACAGAGCGGGCCTGGCTCTGAAGTTCCTGAACCTGGCGTTGCGCTTCCAAGAATTTGTCCTGGGCCTCCTGCGCTTGCTTCTGGGTTTCTTCGAGCTGGCTTTGCGCAGTCTGCGCGCGATTCCGGGCCTCCTGAACCTGGCTTTGAGCTTCCTGAATCTGAATCGGGTTGGGAACTTCTGGCGGCTGATTTTGTATTTCCAGAACTTTGCTCTGCGCCTCGCGGGCCTGATGGCGGGTCTCCTCAAGCTGCTGCAAAGCTTCCCGCGCCTGGTTTTGCGCTTCCAGAACTTTGCTTTCGGCGGCGAGCGCGCGGTTGCGGGCTTCCTCCAGTTGCGCTTGGGTCTCCCGGAATTTATTTTGAAATTCCTGAAATTGTTTCTGCGCTTCGCCCGCCTGGTTCCGGGCTGCCAAGGCCTGGTTTTGCGCTTCCTGGATCTGGTTATGAATGTCGCGCGGCAGGTTTTGCGCCTCCAAGGCTTTGCTCTGCGCCTCACGGACCTCACGCTGGGCTGCCTGCAATTGACGCTGCGCTTCCTCGACCTGCCTCAGTGCCTCCCGGGCCTGTTGTTGGGTTTCGGCCAGGTCAAAGAAATGACGTTTTTGTTCACGCCACCACAATCCGTTGAATCCGACGCCGATCAGCAAGGCGATGAGCTGGGTCTTGGCCATCTCCAGATCGGCTTCGGCGTTCCGGTGATCTTTGGCCAGAATTTCCCGCTTGTTCGCGCCGTGCCGGGCGTCCACAAAAATGCATTTGCCCGCCCGTCGGGCGGGGTCAATCGTTCCATCCGGCCGCACCGCGTGACGCATCGCGGGAACAAAGCATTCGTCGTCCGGTGAAATGCCGGACTTCTTGCCGTCGCTGGCATAGGGTTCCCCGGCAACCACGATGGGCAAAATATTTTCTCCCCGCCCGAGCTGCTTGAAATAACGCACCGCTTCATTCACATGCAGGCTTTTCGCTGAACGCGGCGAACAGACCACGACCAGGCAGATGGATTGCTCCAATGCTTTCCGAATGTCTTCGCTCAGGCCGGCGTCCCCGGGTTGTTCCTCATCATCCTGGAAAATGGGGTGGATCCGTTCGGGAATGATTTCACCCCGGCTGTTGACCTGGCCGGCGAAATCCTTGGGCACGGGAAAATTCTTGAGTGCGTTGTGCAACCAATCGCCCCAGCACAGGCTGCTGACATCCGGTGCGTCCGGGCGCTGCCCGCGATTGTCCTGGTGGCTAAAGCTCAGGAACGCCCAATATTTATTTCCGTCATCCGTCATAATGAATCTTGTAATCTCTGTGCCTTGGTGCGCCGGGTTTCATTTTGTGATGAAACTGGCCATGCGCAGCGGGCCAGAATACGTTCTTTGGGCACAAGATTCAATTCTTCGCTGAAGAGTTTATGCGATGAAAACCCGCCTGCCAGGGAGGGGTGATATGGAGCCTTCCATTCATTGACCGGGCAGGGAGGATGGTCGCTTACCTTGCTTTCAAATCACATCCGCGGATTTCTTAAACTTCACCCTCCCAGCGTCGTCGGATCCGTCACGTCGCCCTTGTTGTAGTCCACATACGCCTCGGTCAAATCGCACGCATACATCACCGCCTTCGCCTTGCCGAGGTTCAGGTTGATGTGCAGGTCAAATTCCTTTGGCGCAACAGCGATGCACAATTGCTTGAACGTCGCCTTGGTCGGTTGTCCGTGTTTCAGGCTCCATAAAACTTTCGCCTTGGCCGGCGCGCTGTAGCCGATGTCGATTTTCTCCTCCGCCACCGTCGCGGCGGAATAGCCGATGGCATCGATGATGCGGCCCCAGTTCGGGTCGCCGCCGTGCCAGCTCGTCTTCACCAGCGCGCTGTTCGCCACCGCGCGCGCGGCCGCGTCCGCATCCTGGATTGTCTTCGCGCCGTTCACGCGCACCGTCACCACGCGATGAACCCCCTCGCCATCGCGCACAATCATCTTCGCCAGCTCCAGGCAAACATGGTTCAAGGCCGCCTGGAAAATCCCCAGTTTTGCATTTTTAGCCGTTAATTTTTCATTTCCGGCAAGACCATTGGCCAGGACGAGCACCGTGTCATTGGTGCTCATGTCGCCATCCACGGTGATGCGGTTAAAACTGTGCGCCACGGCCTCGTTCAAGGCCGCCTGCAAAACCTTTTGATCAATCGCCACGTCGGTCGTGATGAACCCAAGCATCGTGGCATGCAATCCGCCATGCGGCAGCGCCGCCGGTCGCGCGCCGGTCGCGCTCATGCCCGGCTGGATCATCCCCGCGCCCTTGCAGATGCCGCCGATGCGCACCGTGTGCCGGCCGAGTTTAAATTCCACCGCGACCTGTTTCGGCTTCGTGTCGCTGGTCATGATGGCTTCCGTGGCGCGGTCGGCGTGGGCCGCCGTGCCGCCGAGTTCCATCGCGGCTTCCAGGATGCCCGCGCGGATGTTGTCCATCGGCATCGTCACGCCAATACGGCCTGTCGAGCCGACCAATCCGCGGCCCGCTGAAAGCGCCAGGGTCTTTTCCGTGAAGGAAACCATTTCGCGCGCATCCGCCATGCCCTGTTTGCCGGTGCAGGCGTTGGCATTGCCGGAATTCACCACGACCACCTGCGCGGTTCCTTTTTTCATGCGCTCCATGCAGACCTTCACCGGTGCGGCGCACACCTGATTGGTCGTGAACATGCCGGCGACCGTCGCGGGAGCTTCGGACACGATCAGCGCGAGGTCGCGCTTCTGGCCCTTGTTCGAGCCCTTGCCCGTGCCGAGTTTTTTGATGTCGCAAAACACGCCGCTGGCGAGAAAGCCGGTGGGCGCAACGATGCAACCTTTGATGGTTTTCAGTTTCAATTTCATTTTTTAACGAACGGACTTTGAATCATCCAAAACAATTTCTCCCCGAAGGTAAAGCACAGCTTTGCCGCCGATGCGCACCCGGTCACCGGCCAGCTCGCAAAACAGCTCGCCGCCGCGCGCCGAAATCTGCCGCGCAAACAACTTTGTCCTGCCCAGCCGCGCCGCCCAATACGGCATCAGTGTGCAATGCGCCGAGCCCGTGACCGGGTCTTCATCAATGCCCGCCGCCGGCGCAAAAAAGCGCGACACAAAATCGCAGTCCTCGCCCGGCGCCGTGGCGATGACACCCCGTGCCGCCAGCGTTTTCAACACCGCAAAGTCCGGGCGCAGCGCGCGCACTTCCGCCGCCGTCTGGAACACCGCCAGAAAATCCTGCGATTTAAAAATCTCCACCGGCGTACGTCCCAGCCCGCGCACCAATGCCTCCGGCATGGCGCAGGTCACACCCGGTCGCACCGGAAAATCCAGCGTCAAAATCTCGCCCTCCCGCGACACGCGCAAGATGCCGCTGCGCGAATGGAATTCGATGGTGCCGCCCGCAAAATTCCGCTCCTGAAACATCACCAGCGCCGTCGCCAGGGTGGCGTGGCCGCACAAATCCACTTCGATCGTGGGCGTAAACCAGCGCAGATCAAAACCGTTGCCGCGTGGCACCGTGAACGCCGTCTCCGATAGATTGTTTTCCGCCGCGATGCTTTGCATCGTGGCATCGGGCAGCCACGCGTCGAGCGGGCACACCGCCGCCGGGTTGCCGCGAAAAACTTCGCCGGCAAAGGCATCCACCTGGTAGCACGGAATCTTCATCGCTCAGAGTTTCACGGCGTCAATCTCCAGCCGCACCATGCGGACGTGGACCTGGTTTTCCGCATCGGGCGGGTGCTTGCTAAAATAGCGCTGCGTGGCGGCGGTGATAAATTCCTCGCGCACATTTTCCGGCAAGCGCTGCACAAACGGCAGCCACGTCGTCCGCAGCCACGTCGCAAATCCGTCCGCGCCTGCATAGGTCGCATCTTTCGGTGCGAGCTTGACCGCGTTGATTCTGAAACCGTGGCGCGGCAGCCATTTTTCGTAACTGCCCGGCGCGTAAAAAAAGTAAGGCATCGGCATGTGGCGGAAAAATCCGCGCCAGCGTTTCAACCGCATCAATGGGCGCAGCGCCAGAAAGACCTCGTGGGCGTTGCCCTTGCCGCCGCAGGAAACCACCAGCCGCCCGCCGGGTTTCAAGACGGACGCCGCCCCGCGCAGGATCGCTTCATGATCATCCACCCAATGCAGCGCGGCGTTGGAAAAAACGACGTCGAACTTCTCCTTGAACTGGATTGCCCGCGCATCACCGATCTTAAAATGGAGGTTGGAAACCTTCGCCGCGGGAAACGTCTGCTTCGCGAACTGGATCATCTCCGTCGAGGCATCGATGCCGGTCACCGCGCCGCGCGGCACCGCCCGGGCGAGCTCCGCCGTCACCTTGCCGTCGCCGCAGCCGACATCCAGGATATGCTCGTCCCCGCGCAGCTTGAGCCGCGCGATGAGTTCGCGCGCCCAGCTTTGTTGCACGACAGAATTCGCGGCGTAATCCGCCGCGTTCCAAATATTTTTTCCAAGAGACGAAGTCACGGGTCTCAGTTTTTTGCTGATAACAGTTAAATGCAATATGGGCACAGCAGCCAGGCAGGGCGGGCAGTCCTCTGCCCGCCGCTGTTGGCAATGGGCGCATTCTGGTTCACCGCGACGGCGCGCACGGAGTGACGCGCCCCACCTCTGCCAAGGTTGGCAAGAGCTGCCATGAAGCCTCCATGCGTCATTTTTCGCAAATCAAACTTAAACCAGCCCGGCCGTTTCCGGCCAGCCGCACAAGATGTTGAGGCTCTGCACCGCCTGGCCGCTCGCGCCCTTTACCAGATTGTCCTCGGCGCTCATCACGATCAACCGGCCCGTGCGCGGATCCAGCCGCCACGCGATTTCGCAAACATTTGTGCCCACGACATTCTTCGTGTCCGGCAACGCCTTGCCTTCGAGCAACCGCACGAACGGTTCAGCCGCATAAGCTTTGGCGTAACACGCGGTGATCTTCGCCCCGAGCGCCGCCATTTCTTCCGCCGTGGAAAAATGATTTTCCGGCGCGAGATACAGCGTGGTCAAGATGCCCCGGTTTACGGGGATGAGGTGCGGCGTGAACTGGATGGTCACCTTCGTTTTCGCGGCGAACGAAAGCTGCTCCTCGATCTCGGACAGGTGCCGGTGCTTCGGCACGCCGTACGGCCGGACGCTTTCGTTGCATTCGCAGAACAGGTAATCAATGTCCGCCTTGCGGCCCGCGCCGCTGACGCCGCTCAGGGAGTCGGCGATGATGCCGGACGACTTGATGAGCCCCGCCTTGAGCAGCGGGATCAATGGCAGCAAAATGCTCGTCGGGTAGCAGCCCGGTGAAGCGATGAGCAGCGATTTCTTGATTTCGTCCCGGTAAAACTCCGGCAGGCCGTACACGGATTTTTTCAACAAGTCCGGCGCCGGATGCTCGTGCGCGTAAAACTCTTTGTAAATTTCCGGGCTCTTCAGCCGAAAATCCGCGCTCAGATCAATGACCACGCAACCCGCGTTGATGAGCGGGATGGCGTATTCGGCGGCGACGCCGTGGGGCAGGGCGAGGAACACCACATCCGCCTGTTTCGCGAGCAGCTCGGCATTCGGCTCCACGAAGCGGAGCAGCTTGGATTTGGGGTGGCTCGCAAATTTTGGAAACACCTGCGCCAGCGTCTGCCCCGCGTTCTGGCGCGAGGTGACGGCCACCAGATCCGCATGCGGATGGTGCAGCAGCAGGTTCACAAGTTCTTCGCCGGAATATCCCGACGCGCCGACAATGGCGACTTTCTTAGTTTTCATTTTCAGATGATTTGACCAAAAATTTACGTTGTTCTCATCAGGAATCTTTTTCCGGAGCGCGGCTGTGCGTGAAGCGGCAGCCGCAGCATTTTCACGTTGCTGCGGCTGGTCTGCGACACAGCCGCGCTCCGGAAGACATGAGCAAAAACATCAGGCACAGTTGTAAGGGTTTTGCGGACAGATTTCCATAAAACGTTCGATGTGTTTTATGGACGCAAATCCGAACTGCCGGTACAGCCCGTGGGCATCCGCCGTCCCCAGCAGGAAGCGCCGCAGCCCTTGCAGTTGCGGATGCGCCTGCACCGCCGCGACGAGCTGCTTGCTGTACCCGTGTCCGCGCTGTTCCTCCACGATGAACACATCCGCCAGCCACGCGAACGTGGCGGAATCCGTGACCACCCGGGCAAAGCCGATCTGCCTGCCCGCCAGATACACGCCAAAACAGAGCGAATTCTCAATTGAGCGGTTCATGGTCGCCAGCGGCAGGCCCTTCGCCCAATAGCTGCGCGTGGCCAGAAACTCATGGATCAAGGCGCAATCCAGGAGCTGCTGGTCATCCGAGATCAGCAAGTCACCGGCTTTCACTTCATATGGTTTCATATGCAAATCAAAATAACCTTTGTCCTGACGATTTTCAAAATCCGGCGGCCGGAGTGCGCCCGTCCCCGGGCGCAGCAACTTTCGCGAACCCTGCCGCAGCGAATTCTTGACCGTCCACTTCCATTTGTATGTTGCTGCGGCCGGGGACGGCCGCACTCCGTTAAAAACAAAAAACCCGCCGGCCTGGGCCAGCGGGTTTTGAAACTTTCCGTTGCGATCAACGCTTCGAGAACTGGAAGCGTTTGCGCGCGCCGGGCTGGCCGTACTTTTTGCGCTCGCGTTCGCGGGGGTCGCGGGTGAGGAAACCCTCCGCCTTCAGCGCGGGGCGCAGGGCGGCGTCGAATTTCAACAGGGCGCGGGAAATGCCGTGGCGCACCGCGCCGGCCTGGCCGAGCGGACCGCCGCCGCCGACGTTCACGCGCACATCCAGCTTGTCCGCCGTGCCGGTGATGGTCAACGGGGAGGAAACGGTGGCGCGCTGGGTGTCCAGCGGGAAATAGTTTTCAAACGCGCGGCCGTTGACGGTGATCTTGCCGGTGCCGGTCGCGAGACGCACGCGGGCGATGGCGGTCTTGCGCCGGCCGGTGCCGAGGAATTCGTTGGTGGTTTTGGTGGCCATACAAAAATCAGTTAGCAGCTTTCAACACGGCCGGCGTCTGCGCGGCGTGATCATGTTTCGGTCCCTTGAACACTTTCAGCTTGGTCAGCAGGACGCGACCGAGGCGGTTCTTGGGGATCATGCCCTTGACGGCGTGCTCGATGAGAAATTCGGGGTTCTTGGCGCGCACCTGCTCGACGGTGGCGTATTTTTCGCCGCCCTTCCAGCCGGAATAGCTCATGTATTCCTTGGCCAGCTCCTTCTTGCCGGAGACCTTGACCTTCTCGGCGTTGACGACGATGACAAAGTCGCCGGCGTCGAGGTGGGCGGTGTAAACCGGTTTGTTTTTACCGCGCAAAATGTCGGCAACCTGCACGGCCAGACGGCCAAGCACGGCGCCATCGGCATCGATGACGTGCCACTTACGCTGGTCCAGATTAACTTTCGGCAAATGCGTTTTCATTCAAATTCCAATCAAAGGGACGCGGAATTTATCAAACGGACATATAAAGTCAACAGGCAATTCACCTTGTCTTGGGAAGGGTTGTCCGGTAAAAAGCCATGAGTGCCGAAGTTGTTTCGGACATAACCCACAACCTCAGGAAAACCCATGAACACCCGCTTCGCCCGCTTCCTGCCTGCCATCACGGTTTTTTCGCTGTCAGTGCTGTTGATCGGGGGCTTCAACCTGTCCGCCGCCACGCTGACCGTCAGCCCGTCGGTCATCAGCAACACCTACCCGGGCAACATCACGCTGACCATCGGCGGCCTGACCAACAGCCAGCCCGTCACCGTCCAAAAATGGCTCGACCTCAACGCCAATGGCGCGATTGATGCCGGCGAGCCGATGATGGACGCCTTCAACATCGCCGAGAGCGGCGCGATGGTCATCAGCGGCATCACGAACATCTGCGTGCCGTTTGACAGCAATTCCGCCACGGACACCATCACCACCGTTTTGAACTTCGCTCCGCCGATGACCCTGGAAAATATCGTCGGCCACATGATTTACCGGGTCGTGAGTCCCACCGCCGCGTTTGCGCCGGTCACGGCCACGTTCACCGTGACCAATGCGGCGACGGCCCAATCCCTCACCGGCACCATTTACAGCAACGGGGTGACCCCGGTGCCGTACGCCATCGTGGCCGCCATCCCAAACAACGGTTATGCGGGGGCGGCGGTGGCGGATGTTAACGGGCACTATTCCCTGAACCTCGACCCGGGCACTTATTCCCTTATTGGCACAGCGCCCAATTATTATTGCGACCAGTCGCTGGCTCCGACGGTGACGCTGACCAACGGTCTCGTGTCCACCAACAATCTGTCCCTGACCAACGGCACGGCGACGATCTCCGGCAATATTTATAATTCCGCGAACAGCAACGGGGTCGGCGGCCTGATGTTCCAATTGCAATCCGGCAGCGGCAACAGCGACGGTGGTGGCGGCGGCGGCAACAAAGGCCCCAGCCTGTTTGAAATCGCCTTCACGGACACGAACGGGAATTATTCCGCCGCCGTCTCCTCCGATTACTGGAGTATCAAGCTCGCCAAGGAGCGTCTCTCGCGCCGGGCTTTCGTCGCCCCGCAAAACGCCTTGCAGGTCAACGCCACGGCCGGCAACGTGACCAATGCCAACATCGCAGTTTTCAAGGGCACCGCGCTGTATTACGGCCGCCTCACGGACAGCAACGGCAAGCCCTTCCCCAACATCCGGGTTGATAGCAACGATGGCAGCAACAACCTCTACGGGGCCGTCGGCTACACTGACACCAATGGCTATTACGCCGTCGTTGGCCTGGGCGGGATCAGCAGCGACTGGAACTGTCAGGCCAATGATTCCGATAATCCCGTTCTGGCCAGTTACATTGTCAACAGTCCGACCAACATGAGCCTCAGCGTCGGGCAGACCGTGTTGCAAAATTTCCTGGCCCTGCCCGTCACCGCGCACATTACCGGCCAGGTCCGCGACAACCTGGGCAATGTCGTTTCCGGCGTCGCAATGTTTGCCGCCACCTTTCTAGGCGGCAACAGCTACTCGTCGCAGAATATCAACACGGACAATTCAGGGAATTACTCGCTCGGCGTGGCGTCCGGCACCTGGGGCGTCAACTTCAGCTACGGCGGCAAAAGCGGTTTGGATAGGGCCGGCTATATTGATTATTTCGGCCCCTACCTCGTTGGCATTCCGCCCACGAACGTCGTATTGAACATCACTGTTTATCCAAACGGCACGCCGGTCATGTCCCTGCCGCAGCAGACTTCTCCCGGCCAGTTCGGGTTCTACATCAACGGCTCCGTCAACAACAGCTACGATGTGCAGGTCTCCACCAATCTGGCCTCGACCAACTGGGTCAGGCTGTTTTCCCTGACGCTCACCAATTCACCATTCCCCGTCACCGATTCGCACGCGACCAACAGCCAGCGCTTCTATCGCATTAAGAAAAACTAGGGCGCAGCTCAACACTGTCCTTAAACGCGGGGCACCTGCCCGTTTGGAGTTCCGCCTTTAGGCGGTCCGGCGCGTCATTTTACCGGAACCGCCTAAAGGCGGAACTCCGAACAAGGACGGTGTCCAGTTGCGCCCCAATGGGCAGAAGGCTGCGGAGGAGAGGCAGCCAGTGCTGCCACCTCACGCAAAATGTTTTGTGAACAACCTGATTCCACCAGAGCAGCGAAGAACCAACGGGAAATTCCTCCCGACCTGATCCGGATGGTTTCAAGGCGGCCGGTTTCAATGCCGCCGGGCGTTGGTCGCGGGGAATTTCACGCGCACAAATTGCGGCCAGTAAAGCCGCGCGTCATTCACGACCTGTGCCAGTTCGTAGGAGTTGGCGGCGTAGGTCACGATCAATTCATCCGTTGCCGGCGACAGCATCGGATGGGCCTTGGCCGCGTAGCAAAAAATGCGCTTGTCCCACGCCATTTCCGGGCAGCGGTAAACTACCGTGGCCGCGCTCCAGTTGCCCCAAGGTTCAGTCGCGGTGCGCGCGACAATTTTTGCGGACAGGCCGTTTTCGGTGCAGATCAAAACGTAGCGCTGCAACGCCGGCAGCCAGGAAACGGAAAATTCATTCGCCATGCCGCCGCAGAGGTCGGCCGCGTCATCGGCGTTCGTGCTCCAGCCGTCGCGGGTGCGGAATTGCCAGGCGGCGAAATTCGCCAGGTCCGTTTCCGGCGCGCGCGCCAGAATCATCATTTTGCCCGCCGCCTTTTGCTCGCGCGTGCCGAAAATATAGATGAAACCATTCGTCGCCAGCAGCGCGGAGCCGAAGAGCCGGTTTGCACCGGCGGCGAACCGGGCAAAAGGAATCTTCGTCTGCGTGACCTGCCACTGCGTCGGCGGGGCGAGCGGATTTGAAACCTCGCCCAGCCAGGTGCCGGTTTCGCGGAAGCCCAAGACCGACTTTTGATCCGTGCGCTCAATTTGCTCGAGGAACAAAAATAATTTCCCCTGCACCATGACGCCGTCGAAAAGCCAGAACCAGCCTTTGCCGTCGGCCGGCGTGATGAGCGCCGCGGGTTTGCCATCGGCGGATTGGCCATGAAAGAATTCGATGCGGGTGTTGGCCGGATCGACGCCCTGCTGCCAGGCGGCGGAGTTGTTGACCATGGTGGTGTGGAGGCGATGACCGTCGCGCACCTCGCCCACGAACGTGTCGCTGAACAGCCAGAGCGTCAGGCCATTGGTGAGCGCCACGGCAAAATCACCGTCGGCCCCGACCCAGCCGTTGGTTTGGCGGAAAAGCTGATCATATTGCGGCAGGCTTTCCGCGCGCCAATCCGCACTGTGCGCCGAGGCAACGACCAGCATCACGCCGGCGGAAATGCCCAGCAGCCTGGATAAAGTTGCGATCACGTGCCGGTGGTTTTAGCGCGGAAATCAATCCTGGGATTGCCCATGGTGCTTCACTTCCCACCCAAAATAATTGCCGAACGCCTCCGCCAGGATGCCGGCGGACTTCGACTGCGTCATCACGACATGATGCTCAAAACCCTGCTGGCAGACATGGCGCAGCACCTTTTGCAAATTGGGCACATGCGCCACGGCGCGGTTGCCGAACGTGTCCAGCTTGTCATTCGTCAGTTCGCCTTCGCCCACATAGGCGCGGATCCTGCCCTCGGTGTCCGCCGTGGTGAGACGGCCGTACGTCAACGGCCCGCCCGGCGTGCGGCCGTCCAGCGCGCCGTACGTGTTCTCCACGCCGAGGATGCTGCCCAGGATCGGCGCGGTGGAAATCTTGATGTCCGGCAAAAACGATTTCGCCCAGTTGCCGCAATGGAACAGCACGCACTTGTCGTCATCGTCCGCGTAATTATTGTTCCAATCCACCAGCGCGGCGGGCGTGCCGCCGGCCAGTTGCATCGCGTACATGGTAAGCACGCCGGTCACATCCACCTCGCACGCGCTCGGGAGAAACTTCTCGCTCATCATGCTCATCAACGTGCAGACGTTGCAGCCGAAATTCTCCTGCACCGAAGTCCAGCACTGGATCGCCGTGGCGTCGATCGCGTTCAAGTTCATCCAATCGGTCAACACCACGCCCATCTTCGCCATCTGCAACAGCTTCTCCGGCGGCACACCGGGCGCGGGCGCGTAACCGGTGATTTCCGCCAGCTTCGCCTTGACCGCCGCCGCCTGCGCATCGAGCCGGTTCGCCTTGCCGAGAAATTCCGACAAGTCCACCGTCGTCACGCTGATGCCGTGGCGTTCCAGGATTTTTTCCGAATACCGCACCGTGTTGAACGCCCCCGGCCGCGCGCCGACCGCGCCGAGCCGCACGCCGCGCAGCCCGTTCACCACCCGGCACACACCGAGAAACTGCTGCAGGTCGCGGCTGAAACCTTCCGAGGCCGGATGCGACACATGCTTGCTTGTCAGCGTGAACTTGATGCCCGCCTGCACCAGGTTGTTGCTCACGGAAATCTTCCCGCAGAAGGCATCCCGCCGGCGCACGGGTGAGAGCTGCTTCAGGTCGTCGGGATAGCCCTGGATCAACACCGGCACGTTGAGGTTCGCCAGCTTGAGCGTGTCGGCCACGCCCTTTTCATCGCCAAAATTCGGCAGGCACACCAGCACGCCGTCGATCTCGCCGGCATGTTTGCGGAACAGCTCCGCGCACTTGCGCGCGTCCGCGTGGGTCTCCACCCCGCCGAGCTTGGAATCAGTTTCGCCGAGCTGGATGGCTTTGATGCCCAGCTTGCTGAAAAGCTGCGCCAAATCCTGACGCGCCTCGCTGACGAGCTGGTCGGGGAAAAAATCACGGTTGCCGTAGATGACGCCGAGCACCGGCGGTTTCAATTTAACGTTGTTCATGGTGGAGATTGGTTAGCCAGAGCATTGCGCGATGGGGGACAGAAGCAAGCGGTTTTTGCGGCGGACGGCCGCCGGCCGGCACCTTTGGCAATTTTCTCAAATGGTTTGGCGTTTTCGCGTTGATACGCAGCGCCGACATCTTGCCTGCGGGTTTGCCGGGTGGCCGGCGGCCAAGTCCTGGCTTCCGGCTCGGGGTTTCAGGTTTTAAATTTTCAGGTCAGTTTAACCCGCAGCCATTCAATTGAACCGCCGATGAACGCAGATAAACGCAGATGGGAATCGATGGGACGAAATGACGGGTTCGGGCAGGGCCGGCAAAGGCGGCTCTCCGTAAGTGTGTGATCTGAAAATAAAAGATTTTTGGAACGAAAACTATTTTAGCCGGTGACGCACGCTTTTATGGGTGACACTTGCCACAGCAAGAGCTGGGCGTTGATCTGGCGGCCCGCGCCGTTGTAGCCATAGCTGAAGCTGCCCGCCGGTGAAGCCACGCTCATAAGCCGGCTCAAGCCGTCGTACCCGAAGCTCTCGCTCCAACTGCCACTGGGCTATGGTTGGTACGCGAAGCTCACTTCTTTATTGCTTTTTTGCATAGTGCAACGAACTCTCTAGACGTGCTGGGAGGGGGCTGCTCTGATCCCATCAGTGCATGCTTCGCACCCACATACTCAGCAAGCTCTTGCAGCCGCCTATCGGGCGTCTCGCTTTCTTCCGCCAGTCCGAAAATTACATTGCCGTCCCGAGTATAAAAGACCATTGCTTGGTTTAAAGAGGAACCCTGATGATTCCAATAAATGGCATATGATTCATCTGGATGAGCCTCCAGATATTTCAATATCTCCCCCTCAGTTTTAAACACAAAAGCCGGTGTGCCGGAACTCTCAGGCA
Source organism: Verrucomicrobiia bacterium (assembly GCA_031290985.1). Classification (GTDB taxonomy): domain Bacteria; phylum Verrucomicrobiota; class Verrucomicrobiia; order Limisphaerales; family UBA11358; genus UBA11358. The sequence continues at coordinate 29,618 of JARLJW010000021.1, forward strand.
CAGGGTAATCCTCACAGCATGATTCGCGCTTTGGGGCGAAGTGATCGAGAAAGGCACGGATGTTGCAGGCCGTTCGATCATTACCAAGTGCATAGAATTCTTGTGTCATATATATCCAACGAGCTTTGCCGCACTAATAAACGTACCGGATAAAGCATCTTCGAAATAATAATACCTTGTTCCAAAAAGACAGCCTCATAGAAACTAACATCTAATTTAAAAGTCCTAAAAAGCGACATGTTGATTTCATAAACCGTCTATCAGGGCCTGTTCTGCTCGGCCTGCAACGGCCGACGTTTCAGCGTTTCCAATTTTTTGCCGAAGTCAGAGCAAGTACGCGTCACTATTGACACAAATTCATTTTTAGAGTTTTTCACGCAGAAGGTTTGACACATATGTCCAATTGCCCATCGGCAACTGCCGGGCAATCCAACTTAGGGTCATGGTCGTTTCCGCACGCAACTGCCGGCTAATTTCACCTTCCCTTTATCGCCTTTCAGGCGTTGGGGCAATTCCTTTTTGGGTCCAGCCCAGTGCTGGCAACCCCGCTCGCACCAGCCGTTCGGTCATTGTGTCGATAGGGACAGTTGCCTGCGGGGATTTTTAAGGCAGCAACCATTCCCTGCGCTCGGCGCTTTGGCGGGAGCAACGTGGGTTTGGTTCTGCGGGTCTTACGGATTGGTTGTGTACCACAAAGTGCCGGCTGTGCCGGCAGACCTGGTCGCAGCGCGACGGGGGCCACCTTGGGCTGGACGATTTGGGCGTCGTGGGTTGGCGATAGAAAAGCGGCGCTGAAGCGACCGCATTCCAGACGCTGCGCGTGTGCCGGGCGGTGGACGGAGTTAGGCACGGCGGGTTTGCGAGGCTCAGGCTGACAGGGACATGAAGGATAGCAGGGACAAAAGTGCCGGCGGTTCGACTGGAAGGTTGCCATGTATCCGCTTTTCCTTCTTTCGTCCGCCCGAGTATACGACAGTTTTTTTGGAAAAACGTTCAATAAAATACTTGGGTTTATTTGCAGGGCGGGGGTTGCCGGGAGGGCGTGGGGGCTGATAGTGTCGACGAGGTGCTGGCGTACGGTCACCGGGGGCAAGGGGACGTGCAAATGACGAATGACGAAACCATAATGACGAATGAATCGCAAAACACGAATGCCGAATGGGGGCGCGAGGTAAGCTGTCATGGCGATGGGATGGCCATACCACCTTGGTCGGTGTTTTGGGAACAATGGAATCGACGGTTATCCGGGTAAATCCGACCTAATCCGACCAGGGAATTTTTAAAAGTACTGGCGTACGGCCACCAGATGCCGGACTGGCAAACTGGCGTACGGCCACAGGGAAGGGGACGGGTGATAAGTGACGGGTGGCGGCGGCGGCTTTTTTTGGGCAAGGATGCTTTGGTGGCAGGCGAAAGCGGTGTCGCCGCTGCGCTTTGCCACCGCAGTCCAAAACACGCTGGCGGTACTGGCGTACGGGTGCGAGCCGCACGGGCAACCGGGGGACGGGGGAAATGTGTCCATTTTGGGCCATCGGAAATTTGTGAAAAGGCCAATGAAAACGCAAAAATTAAACCAAATTAAAGTAAGTTAAACTGCGAAAAATTTAACAGCAGCCGATGATCGACAGCGGTCGATGATCGACAACCCTGCGCATAGATCAAACATGGATGGGAAACGGAAAGGTTTCGCGCGAAGAAGCGAAGGTTGTGAAGGTTGCGGGGACGTTGCTGGCGCAGGGCCATCAAGGGCGGTCAAACCGGAGCGGGTTCAAGGTGCATCAAGGTGGATAAAGGTGAATCAAGGTAGATCAATGAGTGAGGACATGGATGAAGCGCGCGCGCCAATCCGCCGGCAAGTTCGGCTTGTTACCTGTCTCATCTTGGCACACTATGAAAAATACGGTGGACGTGATTTATGAAGACATTTGCTGAATTAAAGTTTCCGGGACGGCTGATCGCCGTCGAGGGCCTGGATGGCTCCGGCAAATCCACGCAGATTTATCTCTTGAAGCGCTGGCTCGAGGCCGTGGGCATCAAGGTGTATTTCAGCGAATGGAATTCGTCCGAACTGGTCAAGTCCGCGACGAGCAAGGCCAAAAAGCGCGAGCTGCTCACGCCGACCACTTTCAGCCTGATTCACGCCACGGATTTCGCGGACCGCTATGAGCGTCACCTCGTGCCCCTGCTTCGCGCCGGTTACATAGTGCTGTGCGACCGCTACGTTTTCACCGCGTTCGCGCGCGATGTCACGCGCGGCTGCCGGCCGGACTGGGTGCGCGGGAATTACAGTTTCGCCGCCGCGCCGGATTTGACGATGTTCTTCAAGGCCGATCTCCAAGTTTCCCTCAACCGCATCCTCGAAGGCCGGCCCAAGTTGAAGTTCTTTGAAGCCGGCATGGATCTCCGCCTTTCGACCGATCCCTACGAAAGCTTCAAGATTTTCCAGGGCCGCATCCTGGAGCAGTACATGGCGATGAGCAAGGAGTTCAATTTCGTGACCATCGACGCGAACACCAGCGTCGAGAAGCAGCAGGTGATCGTGCGCAAGCTGGTGAGCGAGCGGATCGACCTGAAAAAATTCAAACGCCGCAGCCCGCTGCCGTTGCCACCGGCGCTCCCGGCGGATGCGCCGGAGCCGAAGGAAATTGAGGAGGACAAAGCCGCATGAAAAAATCCCATCGTTTTTACGGACACGGCATCCCGCGCGTCAATTGCGACGATCTCGGCGGCAAATTGATCGTCGTCGAGGGCGCCGACGGTTCCGGCCGCTCCACGCAGATCGTTGACCTGGTCAACTGGCTCGAGACGAGCGGCCGCCCGACGGTGCAGGTGGGCCTCAAACGCTCCACGCTCGTCAGCGAGGAACTTGAAAAGGCCCAGCACGGCAATGTGCTCAGCCGCACCACGCTGGCGCTTTTTTACGCGACGGATTTCGCCGACCAGGTGGAGAACCTGATCATCCCCGCGCTGAAGGCCGGGTTCATCGTGCTCGCCGACCGCTATATTTACACGCTGATGGCGCGCGACATGGTCCGCGGCATGGATGAAAAATGGCTGAAGAATCTGTATGGGATCGCGCCCGTGCCGGACGCCGTGTTTTATCTGTCCGTGGAACCGGAGGAACTGGTGCAGCGCAACCTCGCCAAAAATGCGACGCTGGATTATTGGGAGAGCGGCCTGGACCTCGGGCTGTCGCGCGATGTCTTCGATTCGTTTTTAAAATACCAGACGGCGATGGGCGAGGCGTTCCGCCAGTTGCAGAAGACCTACAAGTTCGAGTTCATTGACGCCAACCGGCCGGTGAATTCCGTGAACAAGGAATTGCGCAAGAAGATCAGCGCCGTCCTCGATGAGGATTAAAAATGTTACGGGGTGGCCGCAGGCAGGTTGGTCGGCACCGTGGCAGCGGGGGCGTTGGTGCTGAAGAGGGGCTTGTGGAACGGGCGCTTGACGAGTTCGTCGAATTGCAGCCGCTGCTCGGGGGTCAAGACCTCGCGGATTTCCAGGCGGGCGTCCTGCATGGTCTTGCGCATCTGGTTCTGGCCGTCATCGATGATTTTCGAGATGGCATCGCGCTGCGCCGCCTTGAGGGCCAGTTCGGCGTCGAGCTGCTGCAAAAAGCGTTTGCTGAGGATTTCCGGGGGGCGCAGCTTGGCGAGTTCGTTGGTGCTGGCGACGGTGTTGGTTGCCGGCGGGCGGGCTTCCGCCGCGGGTGCCGGTTTGCGCGCCGCTTTGGGATGGGTCTTCTGGACCTGGTTCACGAGCAGGCCGCCGGTGATGACACCGGCGCCGAAGATCAACACGGTCGCCAGGACGATGGTGGGGATGACTTTCCAGTTGTTCACGGCGTGGAATCGCCCTGGTCAACGGAAGCCAGGAGCGTGTTTTCAAAATCTTGCGAGAGGTCATTGCCGCCATCGTTCGTGTCCGGGGTGAACAGCGAGATGGCGCCACAAACAACGGCCACGGCCATGCACGAAACGGCGGCGCGCCACAGGCCGCGCGTCCACTGGACGCGCCAGGCGGTGGCCGTGCGTTCCGCGACCAGCGCCATGATGCGTTTCTCGAACGCATACGGCACCCGGTCGTCCGGCTTTTGCAAGCGGGCGGCGGCGGCGAGTTTTCTGTGTAGTTCAGCGAGATTCATACACGCTCCAATCCGTTTGACGTGGGCCTTGCATATGGGGTTACAAATACTTTTCCTTGGTCATCCGCGCCAGAATTTTCCGCATCTCCCCGCGCGCCCGAAAGGCCCGGACTTTCACCAGCGGCACGGACCAGCCGGTGATTTCCGCGATCTCCTTTACCGAACGATCCTCGATCTCCAGCAACTGGATCACCATCCGCGCCTCCGGCGAAAGCTTTTCCATCACCCGGTCTATCAACAGCTTGGCCGCGTCCGCGTCCTCGGGCGCGCTGGCCGGATCCACCACGAACCGCTCCAGCCAGTCCTCCTCCGGCTCCGAGATTTCGCTGAAGGACGACTCGCGGTTGCGCTGGTGGCCCCGCAAAAAGTCATAACACGTCCGTACGGCCATGCGCATCAGCCAGTGCTCGAACGGCGCCTCGCCGCGAAAGCTCTTCAGCTTGTCGAACGCCTTGAGCCAGACCTCCTGCACGATGTCCTCCACCTCGCTGTCGCGCCGCGCGTAACGCCGGGCGGTGGCAAAGACCCGGGGGGAATATTTTACGACGAGCGGCTCAAAACTGGCGGCGTCACCGGCCAATACGGCGGTGATCAATTCAGCTTCAGACCGTTCTTCCATGCGGGGAAAAGTTTGGACCTTAATCCGCGCTCAACCCAAAGGCGGTCTCAAAATCACGCGAGAAATGCGAGATGGCTTCGGCGGCCTGATGCGGTTGTTCCAGCAGGACCTTCAGCCGTTCCGCGGTCGTTTCCGGACGCATCCGCATCAGCTCCGCGGCGGCGGCGATGTTCGCCAGCCGGCCGTTTACATCATGGCGCATGTCCCGCAGCCGCCGGTGCAGGGCTAGAATCTGGTCTTCGGTTAGGGTCACCGGGCCGCTGGGTCTATAACTGGCAGACATGCCTAAATCATTGCTTAATGCTGCGCGAAAGCAAGCGGCTTTCATGGCGCTCCGCCCGCCGCCCGGGCAAAGCCGGTCGGGTGCCGGCCAAAAATTGTCCGGTGCCAGTTGCAACTTTCCTGTCACACTTGGGCCGGGCAGGCCACTGCTTAGGTAAGTATGAATACCAATCTTGCCTTTAACACGGAATCGCTGAGCGACGACGCCCTGGTGGAATCCAGCCTGGCCGGCGACCGTGAGGCCTTCGCTGAAATCGTCACCCGTTATCAATCGCCCATCTGCGCCCTGGCGTACAGCGCCTGCGGCAATGTCGCCCGCAGCCAGGATCTCACGCAGGAGATCTTCATCACCGCCTGGTGCAAGCTGGGCAACCTGCAGAAGCCGGACCGGTTCAAGGCATGGCTCTACGGCATCGCCCGCAACCTCATCCACAACGCCTTTCGCCGCCAAACCCGCAACCCGGTCGCCGGCGCGGAATCCTTGGAGGACACCGTGATGACCGCGTCGCCCGCCCATGAACCGGATGAACAGGCCATCAGCAAGGAGGAGGAAGTCATCCTGTGGCATGTTCTCTCCGGGCTGCCGGACATTTACCGCGAGCCGATGGTCCTGTTTTATCGGCAGAATGAATCCATCCCGCAGGTGGCGGATGTCCTGGCGATTTCCGAGGAAGCCGTGCGCCAACGCCTCTCGCGCGGACGCGCCATGCTGAACGAGCGCGTCACCAAGGTGGTGCAAAACGGGCTGCGCCGCACGGGGCCGGCGGATGGTTTCGCCATCGCGGTGATCGCCGCCCTGCCGGTGCTCGCGGTCGCCACCACCGCCAAGGGCGCAGTGGTCGGCATGGCCGCGACGAAAAGCGCCACCGGCCAGGCCGCCGGCGTGGCCGGCTTTTTCAAGGCCATCGGGTTCTTTGCCGGGCTGGTGGCCATCCCGGCCATGATCGGAAGCTTCTGCGGTCACAAACTCGGGCGGGACGCCGTCGGCCGGCTGCAGCAGCGCCAGGCGGCGGCAAAGTTCTGGCGCGTGTTCGGTTGCGGTCTGGTTCTGGTTCTCGCCATCCCCTTGTTGTTGACGTTTGGTGTCACTGGTTTCCTGCATGATGAAGCCCGGGCCACGTTCCTTTCAGTGATGACCTTCTGGTTGGGACTGGCGTATCCATTTGTTCCCGCGTCGTTGATATTCTGGGTCTGGCTGCGGCGGCGCAAATCGTCTTCCACCGGATACGACATCGACTTTGATGAAGTCGCCGCCCGGTCCGTCGAAACCGGCCCGGCACCGGCTCCCAGAAAATTTTATCGCCGCCCGATTTTGTTGCTCACCGCCGCCGCCGCCAGCCTTTTGGTGTTCTGCTATTTGGATATGCGGCACAATGTCGTAAATCTTTCGGCGGACGAACTTCATGGGCTTGTCAATCAAACGGCGCCGGCCAATCTGACCGCCAGCATCTCGGTCTCGCACTACCGCTCCATCTGGGGTGAGTCGCCCGACACCTTCCGCTCCTTCCTCATCGAAGTTCATCAGAACGGAAAGACCACCAGTTATTGGGCTCCCGCAGATGACGCCAACGTGGCCTTGCTGGCGGAAAAAGGAATCAAATGCCCGACTTACATTCAAGGCCGCGATTTTGAAGTCCTTGGCACGCCCGGCCGGTTCCTGCCGTTCCTGGCCGCGTTTGTCCTGTTCATGGGTTTCATCTACCTCCGCAAACGCTCCCGCCCGGCGGGTCCGGCCATGAAGTAAACCATGAAAGCTACTGGTGATAAAAACCCGTTCCGCTCAGGAATAAAAATGCCCCAGCTCGCGCAGCGAAGAATAGTCCTTCGCCCGTTCCGCCGTGGCCCGGCCGATGATCACATGATCCACCACCTCGATCTTCAAAAGCTGGCCCGCGCGGATGAGGTCGCGCGTCACCTTGACGTCGGCCTCGCTCGGCGTCGGGTCGCCGCTGGGATGATTGTGAACCAGCACTATGCCCGCCGCGTTCGCTACGATCGCCGCCCGGAAAACTTCGCGCGGATGCACCAGCAGCGTGTCCAGCGTGCCTTCGGTGATCTCCTCCACCCGGATCAGCCGCTTGCGCGTGTTCAACAGCAGCACTTGGAACGACTCCACGTTCCGCAGCCGGTTCGATTCCCGCATGTAGCTCACGACCGTCGCCGGGTTGTCCAGCACGGGCGAATCCTCGCGCCGCTCCTGCTCCATCCGCCGCGCCAGCGCGAACGCCGCCACGAGCGTCGCCGCCTTGTCGCGCCCGATGCCCGGAATCGCGCACACCTCGTCCACCGAGGCCAGCGCCAGTGCGTTGAGCGAGCCGAACTTCTGCAACAGATTCTGCCCCACCTGCACCACGTTGGTGCCCTTCAATCCCGTGCGCAGCAAAATCGCGATCAGCTCCGCATGGGTCAACGCATCCGGCCCGCGCGCCACCAGCCGTTCACGCGGCCGCTCGCTCACCGGCTGATCCTTCAAACGCAGGGAATCGTTCATGGAAATGGTTTACCCACGAAACGGCCGAAACACACGAATAATTTGCATCCGCCCGCGTTTGGACACGACCCGACGCCACAAATCTGTGTTTCATCTGTGTCCATCTGTGGCTAAAGTTTCCGCCGCATGGAACCCGCGCCCGCCCAGACCGACCAGCTCACGCCGTCCCAACGGCAGGCGGTCGCGGCGCGCGGAAACGTCCTTGTCATGGCCGGCGCCGGCACGGGCAAGACCAAGACCCTGGTCGAACGCTGCCTCAATTGCCTTGCCCGCGACCGCGTGTCGCTCGACGAACTCCTCGTCGTCACCTTCACCGAGGCCGCCGCCGCCGAGATGCGCCAGCGCCTCCGCCGTGAACTTGAAAAAAAATCCGCCACCGATCCGGACGCCGATCATTGGGCGCGCCAGCTCGTGCTCTTCGACCTCGCCCACATTGGCACACTCCACAGCTTCTGCCTCAAGCTGATCCGCGAACATTTTTACGACCTCGGCCTCGATCCGCAGCTTGCCATCCTCGATGAGGGCGAGGCCCGCCAGCGCGCCGGCGAAACGCTCGACGAACAATTCTCGGCCCACTACGAAGGCGCGGATGATTTTTCCCTCGCAGTCCAGAACCTGATCCAGGTCCACGGTGGCGGCCGTGATGAAAACATCCGCAAGCTCATCCTGCGGCTGCATCATTATTCCCAAACGCGCCCCGATGCCGCCGGCTGGCTCGCCCGCCAGCGCGCACACTTTGCCAGCCCCGAACCCGGCGAATGGCGGCATTGGCTGCTGGACGCCGTCGCCGCGTGGCGGAACGAATGGCTGCCCGTATTGGAGAGCTTGAAAAGCGGCAATGAAAAAGCCGCTGAACTGGCCGATATTTTAGCCGGTCTCAAACAAATCGGCACCCGCGATTCCGCCGGTGAAATCCTGGAGCAACTCGTTTCCGCCGATGGCAACTGGCCGGCCAGGCGCAAAACGATCCTCCGCAAACCGCTGGAGCATTTTTTCCAAGAGGCCGGCTTTTTGGTCTCGCTCGCCGCGGTGAAAAACGGACGCGATCCGCTGGTGGAAGACTGGACCTGGGTCCGCGCCCACATGGAAACCCTGCTCCGGCTGGCGCAGGAGTTCTCCGCCCGGTTTGCCGACCGCAAACGCGCCGACGGCGTCGTGGATTTCCACGACCTTGAACAGTTCGCGCTGAAACTGCTGTGGGATTTTTCGGCGGACACGCCCACGGCCGTCGCCGGCGGCTGGCGCAAAAAACTGCGCTTCGTGTTCGTGGACGAATATCAGGACATCAACACCGCGCAGGACAAAATCATCGCCGCGCTTTCCGGCGATGGCCCGGAGGCGAACCGCTTTCTCGTGGGCGATGTCAAGCAGAGCATCTACCGCTTCCGGCTCGCCGATCCCGGGATTTTCCGCGACTACGCCCGGAACTGGCACGGCGAATCTGGCAATACCATTCCGCTCTCCGAGAATTTCCGCAGCCAGGAAGGCCTGCTCCAGTTCGTGAACTCCGTCTGCCGGCTCGTCATGCGCGAAGCGGTCGGCGGCGTGGGTTATGATGCCGCGGCGGAATTGAAATCCGGGCTGCCGCAAAGTCCCGCCGGCTCCGCCCCGCGCGCGGAACTCCTCATCCGGCTCAAGCCCGGCCGCAATGAATCCCGCGAGGAGGAGGATGGCGACCTGGCTGATTTGGACGAGGCCCAAAAAGAAGCCCGCCTGGTCGCCCGGCGTTTGCAGCAGCTCATCACGGACCAGCACGAAATCTGGGATGACCACGCCAAGGTCTTTCGCCCCGCGGAGTGGCGCGACATCGCCATCCTGCTGCGTTCCCCGCGCGGCAAGTCGGAAATTTTCGCCAAGGAATTCGAGCGCGCCGGCATCCCGCTCGCCGTGGCGCGCGGCGGTTTTTATGAAAGCGCGGAGATTCTCGACCTCCTGAGCCTGTTGCAACTGCTGGACAATCCGCTGCAGGATGTGCCGTGCATCGCCGTGCTGCGCTCGCCGCTCGTCGGCCTGTCGCTGGATGAGCTGGCGGAGATCCGGCTGGGATTGAAGGACGGGCATTTTTGGACGGCGCTGGCCCGCAGCCAGGACCCGGCCGTGCGCCAGGCAACTCCGGCGGCGCAAAAAATCTCGGAATTTCTCGAACGCTTTTCGCGCTGGCGCAAGCTGGCCAAGCAATCCTCGCTCTCGGAATGTCTCGAGGCCGTGCTCACGGAAACGCTGTATCTCGACTGGTTGCGCGCCCGGCTGCGCGGCACCCAGCGGGCGGCGAACGTCACCGGCTTTCTCAGTCTCGCCCAGCAGTTCGACCAGTTCCAGCGGCAGGGTTTGTTCCGGTTCCTGAAATTCATCGAGGCCCGGCAGGAAGCCGCCGTTGAACCGGAGATTTCCGGCGGCATCGTGGAAAACGCCGTGCGCCTGATGAGCATCCATCAGAGCAAGGGCTTGGAATTTCCGGTCGTGGTGCTCGCGGACCTCGCCAAAAGCTTCAACGAACAGGACCTGCGCGGCGAAATCATTTTCGACGAGGCCTTCGGGCTGTGTCCCAAGGTGAAACCGCCCGCCAGCGGGCGGCGTTACCCCAGTCTGCCACACTGGCTGGCGCGGCGCCGGCAGCAACGCGAACTGCGCGGCGAGGAAATCCGTCTGCTCTACGTCGCCCTGACGCGGGCGCGGGACAACTTGATCCTGACGGTGAGCCTCACGGAGAAAACCTGGACGACCGTCTGGAACGAGCCGCAGCCGGTGACCACGCCACAGATCGCCGGTGCAAAGAGTTTTGCCGACTGGCTGGCGCTGTGGTTTCGGAATCAGCCGCTCCAAACCCCGCCCCCGGCGGAAGGTGAATTTGAACATTTACGCTGGCGGCTCGTCGGCGATGAAACCCTGGTTGAACAAACCGCCGTCGCCGGACCGGCAATGGAAGCAGCGGCAAACGCGCCCGACCTGCGGGCCAGCGAGAAGCTCCGGAACATGCTGGCGTGGAATTATCCATTCCAAGCCGCGACCGAGCGGAAGGCCAAGTCATCCGTCACCCAATTGCGGCGCGAGGCGGAGGAATTGGCTGACGAGGCGGAACCGTTGCTGCCCGCGAAACCCTTCAACCCACCGGCGCCAAAACGGAAACCGGCGGCCGGTGACCGGAGATTGTCGGCCTCGGAGATCGGCGCAGCCCACCACAAATTTCTTCAGCATGTCCGGCTGGAAAAGACCGATGCGCTTGCGGCGGAATCCGAACGGCTGGAGCGCGAAGGCTATTTAACGGCGGATGAATGCGCCGTGCTGGATTTGGATGCGCTCGCGGCGTTTTGGAACGATGATCTGGGCCAACAGATTCGATCAAACCTGAAAGAGGTCCGACGCGAATTGCCGTTCACCGCCCGGTTCAGCCCCGACGAATTGGAAAAAATCACCGGTCGCAAGGCCGAGCCGGGATTGGGCGATGAATTTATCGTCGTTCAAGGCGTGGCCGATCTCGTCGTCCTGCTGCCCAAAGAAATCTGGGTGGTGGACTTCAAGACGGACGAGTTGGGCCAACGTGATCTCCCGGAAAAAATCAAAATCTACGCGCCGCAATTGAAACTCTACGCCGCTGCTTTGGAGAAAACGTTCAACAAGGAAGTAAAGTATCGCGCCCTGCACTTCCTGGCGTTGGGACGGACGGAACAGGTTTAAAACCTTTTGAGCTGAATCCGCAAACCATGGTAAAGCAATGCGTCCTCCCTCACCCCGGCCCTCTCCCGCTGGGAGAGGGAGAAATGTGCGCCGCCTTTTGGCAAAGTCGCGATGGTCTGCGGTTCAAGAACCCGCTGATCATGCTGCGACGGTCAAAATTATTCCGCCTCCAGCGCCAACTGCCCGGATTCCGGCGCGGCCCCCGGTTTCTCCGGTACCGCTTCCGCCGCCGGTGCCGGTGCCTCCGGTGCTTTCACCTCGGGCGCATTGACATCGTGCAACCGCACCAGCGCGGGGCGGATGAGCCGGCCTTGGAAGGTCAGGCCGGGCGCGAGCGTTTCGGCGATGACCGCATCCGCCGGCGGCGTTTCCACGCCATGGGCGCGGAATTTTTGCGCGTCAAATTTCTCCTCCGGCGCGGCGCTGTAAGGGGTCACGCCCACCCGCCGGGCGGCATCGCGGCAGGCATTCTGGAAATTGCCGATCTGGTCGGCCAGGTCCGGCTGCCCGGAACGGACGGCCGCATTATGCAGCGCAAAAATATGGTCGAGGATGCGCACGACCACCTGCAACCACTCGCCCTCGCCGCGGCGCAGCTTTTCCACCTCGAGCCGGAGGGCGCCTTTTTCCGTGTCATTGAGCTTCACCTGAAATTCATTGAATTCGCGGATTTCCTCCGTCATGCGCTCGGCGATCTCCTTGGCCGCCCCCACGGTTTTATCGGCATTGCCCTTGGTGGTTTCCTGCACGCGCGCCCACTGGTCGGTGGCGGCCGCGACCTGGGCGGAATACGTTTTCAGGTCGTGCAGTTGTTCCGCCACCGTGGTCACGGCGTTGACCTCGATCAGCTTTTTTACCGCGCGATATTCCAGGATGAACGGCAGGCAGCCCAGGAATGCGCCCACAACGACGCAGGTGACGACGAGGATGATTTCCGTCTGGGAAATCGGATGCGGCATCTTGACGGCGATGACGCCGGCCACTACGTGCAAAACGACATAGGCGGTCAGAAACGGCCATTTGGCAATTTTCCATTCGGAGGCTTCGTTCATGCCGCCAGTGTCCGAAAAATGTCGCTGAAGCGCAAGCGGGACGGCGTGTTTATCCTCGACTCGGGGCGCGGAAAAGAAATCATTCTCTCCATGCGCATCTGCGTCATCTTCAACCCTGCCGCGCGCGGCAACAAGGCGCGGCGCTTCCGCCGCTTCTTGAACGAGCTGTCCCAGCAGTGCGCCCTCAAGGCCACCACCGGGCCCGGCGACGCCCGCCGGCTCGCCCAGGCCGCCGTGGCCACGGGCTACGACATCGTGGCGGCGGCGGGCGGCGACGGCACCGTGAACGAAGTCCTGAACGGCATCGGCGATGAGCCGGACGGCTTCCAGCGCGCGCGGCTCGGCGTTCTGCCATTGGGCACAGTCAACGTCTTTGCCCGCGAGCTGAAGATTCCCGCCAAGCTCGAAGGCGCCTGGCAGGTTTTGAAGCGGGCGAAGGAAACCCGGATCGACCTGGGGCGCGTGGATTTTTCCGACGAAGGCAAGCCGGCCCAGCGCTATTTCATGCAGCTCGCCGGCGCCGGGCTCGATGCGCGGGCGATTGAACTCGTCAGTTGGAAGCTGAAGAAAAGCGCCGGACCGCTCGCCTACGTGGTCGCCGGCCTGCAGGCGCTCGTGGAAAAGCAAAACCGCATCTGTGTGAGCGGCGACGGCAAAAAGCTGGAGGGCGAACTCGCGCTGCTCGGCAACGGCCGGATGTATGGCGGTTCGTTCCATATTTTCCCCGACGCCGATTTGAGCGACGGGTTGCTGCACGCCTGCGTTTTCCCCGCCGTCGACGTGCCGACCCTGCTCCGGCTCGTGCCGGGATTTCTGCTGCGGAAAAGACTCTCGGAACACCGCGTGCAACGGTTGCGCGCGGAGAAGATCGAGCTGACCAGCGAAACCAGCACCGCCTTCGAGTTGGACGGCGAATGGATCGGTCGTCTGCCGGCGACGTTCTCCGTGCAGCGGAAAAAACTGCGCATCGTCGTTCCCTGAAACTTCACCACCGCCACCGGCGTCTGGACTGGCAACCCATGAACCTCAAAGCCGCCGGCGCGTTCGCCATCCTCATGCTCACCGCCCTGCAAACCTTTGCCGCCGTCATCGGCACCAACGTCCCCGCGAACCCGCTGACGCCCGAACGCGTTGCCAGCCTGCCGGCCTGGAAAAATTACCTGGAAACCTCCATCCGCCAGCGCCAGGCCGACCAGGATTTTCTCCATGCGGAACTGAAGGCTTACGGCTTGACCAATGCCATCCAGCCGCCCGGCTCCGCCACGCCCAAGGGCACGCCATTGACCCGCATGGCTTTTTGGTATGGCAGCCCGGAAGCGCGGCGCATCGCCGATTGTGTCGTTTCCTTCCAGACCCCGGCCGGGGGCTGGAGCAAGCATACCGATTTCACCAAACACCCCCGGCAGCCGGGTGAACTCTTCGCCGGCGACAATAATTCCCATTTCCTCATCACCAACGATTTTGACCGGCCCGCCGACGTCCATTGGAACTATGTCGGCACCTTCGACAACGACGCGACGATCACGGAACTGCGCTTCCTGGCCAAGGTCATCGCCGCCGGCGGCACCAACACCGCTCCGCTGCAAAATGCGTTTGCCCGCGGCATCCATTACATCTTCGCCGCGCAATATCCCAACGGCGGCTGGCCGCAGGTCTGGCCGTTGCAGGGCGGCTACCACGATGCCATCACGTTCAACGATGATGCCATGCTCAACGTCATCCAGTTGCTGCGCGACGTGGCGGGCGGGCAGAGGGAGTTTGCCTTTGTGCCGCCGGAATTGCGTGCGCAGGCGGATGCGAGCTGGCAGCGCGGCCTGGATTGCATCCTCGCCGCACAGATCCAGGTGAACGGCCGGCGCACGGTCTGGTGCCAGCAGCACGACGCCCTCACTTTGCAGCCCGCCTCCGCGCGGAATTACGAGATGCCGGCAGCGACCTCGAGCGAAAGCGGAACAATTGTTTTGTTCCTGATGCTGCTACCGAACCCCGATTCGAACGTGGTCGCCGCCGTCCACGGGGCGGCGGCCTGGTTCCAGAAAACCGAGATCATGGGCAAGGCTTTCCGCGTCGTCGGCACCGAAAGCCGCAAGCTGGTGGATGCGCCCGGCAGCGGCCCGATCTGGGCGCGCTATTACGATGTTCAGACAGAGGAGCCGATCTTTGGCGACCGCGACCTGATGATCCATGATGATGTGAATGACCTTTCCCGCGAACGCCGGAAAGGCTACGGCTGGTTCAAAGACACGGGAAAACGCGTGCTGGAACACTATAAAAAGTGGTCGAAACTGCATCCGGCGCCGCAGCCTTGATCATTTCAACGTAGGATCGTTCAGGCCCTTGCCGTGGACATTGTTCGTGGTGATGAGCGCGCCTTCAAAGCCGCTGACGCGGATCTTGGACAGGTTCACATTCGTCATGTTGGCCAGCGAGATCGCCCGTCCGCAGGTCCCGGAAATATCCGCCAACGTAAACCCGTCGATTGGCCTGGCCGCCGGCACGTTTCTGCCGTCAACCAGCTCGGCCACGTCCTGCACGCGGATATTTTTGAAAGTCAGGTTGTGAACGCGCGGCCATTTCTCCACGTCGCCCGGCACCGGGTCAGTGGCCTGGATCCCTTTTTTCATGAGGTCGATGCCGATGAACGTCGGGGATTTCAGCACGGTGAGGTCTTCCCCGGTGATGTCTTCCATGTATCCGCCACGACCGTCGCGGCTTTTGATGAAAATGGCGTTTTGCCAGCCGGAAATCACGCAGTTAACGATCTTCACGTTGCGAATGCCGCCGGACATCTCCGTCCCCAGCCCGATGGCAGCGTACTTGGAACTCTGCAACTGGCAGTCGCGGATGATGACATTTTCGGTTGGCCGGCTCAAATTCTGCGCCGCCAACCCGCGGCCGGACTTGAGCGAAATGGCGTCGTCGCCCGTGTCGATGTCACAATGATCGATGGTCACGCCGTCGCACGAATCTACATCCAACCCGTCGCCGTTGGCGTAAACCGTGCGGACGGTGAGGCTGCGGGCCGTGAAATTTTTGCAGAACAGCACATGAATGGACCAGAGCTGCTGGTATTGCGTGGTGAAGCCCTCCAGCAGGGCGTTGGTGCAGCCGGTCAATTCGATCAGCACCGGACCGCGCGGGTTGCGCAGCTTGCCCAGCGGCAGCGGCGGACCAAAAATTCCGCCGCCGGTGATGGTCACGTTGGCCGCGTCCGTCGCGGAAATCAAGGCGCGATGGCCCTCGCGAAACTCGCCTTCCCAGCGCACGTTCACCAGCGGATAATCCGCGATGTCCGGGCTCCCGAGCAGGCTGGAGCGCCCTTGGAACTGCAGCGTGGTGTTCGCGTGCAGTTGGAGGCTGCCCGTCAGATAAACCCCGTCCGGCACCAAGACCGTGCCGCCGCCGTTTTCGCCGCAGGCATCGAGCGCTTTCTGGATCGCGTCGGTGTCCTTCGTCACCCCGTCGCCTTTCGCGCCAAAGTCGATGACGTTCAGAGTGGGCTTGTCCGCCGCCCAACTGGTCCCGGCGGCCAATCCCAGGGCAACGACTAATGCAAACAAATGTTTCATGTGGTGGAAAAATGTTGCGGTGGACGCCGCGGCGAGTCAATTCCCCCTTCCGCTTGCCGCCATCGCCAATTATGGTTAGCCTCCGTCCACTTTGAATGAGTGAAATTTTAGTCATCGGCCACCGGAACCCGGATACGGACGCGATCTGCTCGGCCATTGGTTACGCGGAATTCAAGCGCCGCACCGGCATGGACGAGGCCGTCGCCGCCCGCTGCGGCGATACCAATGACCGCATCGACTTCGTCCTGAAAACCTTCGGCGTGCTGCCGCCGAAATTCGTCGCCGATGTCTCGCCGAAGATCTCGGACGTGATGCAGCGCAAAATCCTGAGCGTCCGGCCCGACTCGACCGCCGCCGAGGCCCTGCGCCTGATGGATGAGAAAAACCTCCGCATGTTGCCCGTGCTGGACGAGGCGCAGAGATGCCGCGGCCTGCTTTCGCTGTTCAAGCTGAGCAAATTCCTTTTTCCCGCCGTCAGCCGGCAGGCCGGCCAGCAGAATTCCCGCGAGGTCGTGTCGTCGCTTTCCGGCCTCGCCAAAACGCTCGATGGCCAGCTCGTGGTCGGTTTCAATGCGGAATGCGAGGAGGAGCTCATCCTGATGATCGGCGCGATGGGCCTGGAATCCTTCGCCGCGCGCCTGGAAAAATTCCCCCCGGAAAAATCCTGTGTCATCGTCGGTGACCGCTGGGACATCCAGAATGTCGCCATCCGCGAAGGGGTGCGCGTGCTCATTGTCACCGGCGGCATCACCGTCGAGCCGAAGACCATCGAGGCCGCGCAAAAACGCAATGTCAGCGTCATCACCTCGCCCCACGACACCGCCACCACCGCCTCGCTCTGCCGCGCCGCCGTGGCCGTGCGCCATGTCCTGAACGAGGAATTTCTCTGCTTCCGCGAAAACGCCCCGCTCGCCGCCGTGCGCGAAGAAGCCACCTCGTCCGGCTACCTCGCCTTTCCCGTGCTCGATGGCGAAGGCCAGACCGTCGGCATCCTGTCCAAGACCGACTTCCTGAAAACCGTCACCCGCAAGCTGATCCTCGTGGACCACAACGAGCTTTCCCAGGCCGTCCAGGGCGCGAACGAGGTGGAGATCATCGAGATCATCGACCATCACCGCATCGGCACGCTCGCCACGCAGCAGCCCATCCTGTTCCGCAACGAACCCGTCGGTTCCACCTGCACCATCGTCGCCGATTGCTTCTTCCGTTATGGCGTGGAAATGCCCCGCGAAATCGCCGGGCTGATGCTCGCCGGCCTGGTCTCCGACACGTTGAACCTCACCTCGCCGACGACCACTTCCCGCGACGCGGAAATCCTGAAGAAGCTCGAGGCGCTTTCCCAGATCAACGCCCGCGAGTTTACGGAAAAGCTTTTTGCCTCCGGCTCGCTGCTCACGCTCAAGCCCGCGCCGCAGGCCGTCACCACCGACTGCAAGGAATACACCGAGAACAACGTCAAGTTCAGCGTCGCCCAGATCGAGGAGATCGGCTTCGAGCAGTTCTGGAAGCGCAAGGACGAGTTGCTCGCCGCCCTGGAAGCCTACCGCGCGGAACACAAATATCATTTCTCCGCGTTGCTCGTGACCAATGTCACCCGGCAAAACTCGCTCCTGCTTGCCGTCGGCGGCGAAAAACTCATCAAGCGCATCGACTACCCGCGCCTCGAACCCGGCATCTACGACCTGCGCGACGTCGTCTCCCGCAAAAAACAGCTCCTGCCCTACCTCACCCACTGCCTGCGCGAGACTGAGAAGGGTGTGAAGAGCAGTTGATCAGGCCTGAAGCGCTCCACCCCCACGGCGCCTTGTTCTGTGTCCGTCTTTAAATATCGTTCAACGCGATAAAACCACCCTCACAACAAATGCCCCATCTTCTGCTTCTTCGTCTTCAGATACCGCTCATTGTGCGGATTCGGTGTCACCTTGATGGGAACCTGCTCAACGATTTTTAAGCCGTAGCCCTTCAAGCCGACGACCTTTTTCGGATTGTTTGTCAGCAGCCGGATGGTTTTCAGGCCGAGGTCCACAAGGATTTGCGCGCCGAGGCCGTATTCGCGCAGGTCCATGCCGTAGCCGAGCTTCAGGTTCGCCTCGACGGTGTCCAGCCCCTCCTCCTGCAATTTGTAGGCCTTGATCTTCGGTGCCAGGCCGATGCCACGGCCTTCCTGGCGCATGTACAGGATCACGCCGCACCCGGCCTCGGCCACCTGCCGCATGGCGGAGTGCAGTTGCGGCCCGCAATCGCAGCGGCGCGAACCGAAGACATCCCCCGTCAGGCATTCGCTGTGGACGCGCACCAGCACCTTGTCTTTCTTCGTAACGTCACCCCGCACGAGCGCCAGGTGATGCTGCCCATCAAGTTTGGAACGATACAGGTGCAGGTCGAAATCACCATAGTCCGTGGGCATCTTGATGGTCTCAACTTTTTCCACCAGCTTCTCCCGGGTGCGGCGGAATTCAATGAGGTCCGCAATGGTGCAGATTTTTAGCTTATGCTTTTTGGCGAATTTGACCAGCGCCGGCAGCCGCGCCATGGTGCCGTCATCGTTCATGATCTCGCAGATGAAGCCGATGGGCCGGGCGCCCGCGAGCTGGACCAGGTCCACCGCCGCCTCGGTATGGCCTGCGCGCTGGAGCACGCCGCCGGACTTGGCGCGGAGCGGAAAAACGTGGCCGGGCTGCACCAGTTCATCCGGCACCGCCGTCGGCGAGGCCATGATCTGGATGGTGTGGGCGCGGTCGGCGGCGCTGATGCCGCTGCTGATGCCGTGCGCCGCGTCCACGCTCACCTGGAAATCGGTGCGGAAAACCTCGCGGTTCTGTTTTACCATGCGCTCGATGCCGAGCTGTTGCAGCCGTTCGCTCGTCGTCGGCACGCAAATGAGGCCGCGCCCATGCTTGGCCATGAAGTTCACGGCCGCGGGCGTGACGAATTGCGCGGCCATCACGAGGTCGCCCTCGTTCTCACGGTCGGCATCATCCACGACGATGACCATTCTCCCCTTGCGCAGGTCGGCGACGACCGTCTCGATGGTGTCAAAAATCTTTTTCATTCAGCAAAGCGCATCCTAGCCGCCGCGCGGCCAAAAGTCACCCCCTTCATGCAGCCGCGCGGCCGCTGCCGCATTTTTTGTTGGTAACACTTCAATATCCGGTTACACTTTGTGGGAAGTTTCCTAACTTTTGCGACCAAGGCGTGTGGGTGTCGTCAAGTTACCATGACATCCGGCACTCAAAAGAAAATTACCGGCAGCACGGCGGTGAACACTACCGCCGTGTCCACCGACCTGTCGGCCAATCTCCGCCGGCTCGACCGCCTCGCCAACCTCGGCCTCGTTTCCGCCAGCGTCGCGCATGAGATCAAGAACGGCCTCGTGGCCATCGGCACCTTCGTGGAGATGCTCGCCGAGAAGGGCGAGGACAAGGAGATGACCGAGGTCGTCCGCCGCGAACTGCGCCGCATCAATGCCCTCACCAGCCAGATGCTGCGCTATTCCGCGCCCAAGCCGGCCGCCTTCACCAAGGTTCGCACCCACGAGCTGCTCGATCACTCCCTGCGGCTGCTCGAACACCAGATGAGCGGCCGCCTCATCACGCTGAAACGCGAATATCACGCCGCCCCCGACCTGATCCATGGCGAGGAGGCGCAATTGCAGCAGGCCTTCATGAACCTTTTCCTGAACGCCGTCGAGGCCGTCGGCAGCAACGGCGAAGTCTGCGTCACCACCGGGAACAACGGCGCCCACCTGCAGGTTTCCGTCCGCGATTCCGGCCCCGGCATCCCGCAGGAAAACCTGTCCCGCCTGTTTGAACCCTTCTTCACCACGAAGAAAAACGGCACCGGCCTCGGCCTCGCCATCAGCCAGCGGATCATCGAGGAACACCGCGGCCAGATCGAGGTGCGCAGCGAAACCGGCAAAGGTTCCGTCTTCGTCGTCTCCCTGCCGCACGAGTAGGACCTATTCGCCCACCAGGCCGTAGGGGTTCACCGCATCATTGCCCACCCGCCGCGACGGCATCGCCTTGAGCGAGACCTGGATGGCCACCGTGTAGTCCTTGTTGTTGTTCGCGTCATCCTGCACGCGGAAGGTCAACGCACAGGTCAACACCCGCAGGTCGCGGTAGACCGAGTAATATTGCTGCTGCAGGCGGCCCGTCACGATGTTGAAATCATGCTGGGCGCGCAGCCCCCAGTTGTCGCTCAGGCGCAGGAACGCCGTGCTGCTGATGAAATTGTTCTCATCCCACAGGCCGCCGCTCCACGTGGCGCCCCGCAGGTAAAGATGGCCGATGCCCCAGCTCCAGCGGTCGTTCGGCGTGAAGGTCAGCTGATGGAACGACAGGTTCAGGTGCCCGCCCTCCGTGTCGTAGCGCAACTGCTCTTCCAGCGAAAGCCACGAACGCGCATGGAAGGCAAACTCCGAATAAAGGTCGTTCAGGCGGCTCTGCCCCGGCTGCGGATCCAGCCGCACGTCCAGCATCAGGTTCCAGTTCAGCAGGTCATCCAGATCGCCCGCGCGTTTCGTCTGCAAAACGTTCCGCAAACCCAGGCGGATCACATTCATCGTGTCGATCGAATCAATGCTGTTGTAATCCGGGAAGTTCACCGGCGAAATCAGCATCGCGGGCATCTCGCCGTCGAACTGCGGCAGCGTGGACGGCGAAACGCTGGGGTTGGGCACAAAAACATAGTTCGCCGAAGGCTCGACGATGTGGCGCAATCCATCCACGTCCAGCAACGGGCTTTTCGCATCCTTCCACAGCGACGAGGCCTTGAACGAAGCCTCCATGCCCGTGTTGAACACGCCGCGGGAAACACCCTCCGTCCCGCCGTTCGCATAGCTGCTGCGGTTGTAATAAGTGAACCGCCCCCCGGCGCGCGGCGCCACGTTCAGCCAGTTGAAAAACGTCCACGGCAGCGTCACCTGATGATACGTGTCCGCGCGCAGGGCGGAGTTCGTGTAAAAACCGCTGCTCGTCGTATACAGCCCGTTCGTCGCGTTCGCGTTGAAGGCGCGATACCAGCCGATGGAACTTTCACTGTCGTAATACAACGGCGTGTCCAGGACCTGCTGCCGGAAACCCGTCAGCTTCACATCCGGCAGCCGCTCGATCTGGTTGAAGAAGCTGTTCACCCGCGGCGTGGCCAGGGCGTCCAGGCTCCAGTTGTCCGAATATTTTTGCGCCTCGACAAACGTGTTCGGCTGCGGGTTCGCGTCGTATTCGCCGCCAAAAAAGTCGCGCAACACCAGCGGATCGCTCTGGTAGTTCACCATCGCCTTCAAATTCAGGTTCGTGGACGGCGTCGCCTGCCAGCCCATGTAGAACCGCTGGCGGTTTTTGGGGATGTTGCCAAATTGCGGGAACACGTTGGTGCTCGTGTTGGGATTCGTGTCGAACAGGTAATAATAGCTCAGGTTCGCCTCGCCCCAGCGCCCCAGATGCAGGCTCACATCCGGCCCCACCGCCGGCCCGCGCTTGGAACGGTAATCCGCGTGGATCACCCCGTCCACCTGGTCGTTCAGGAACCATGTGTACGTGCCCAGCAAAAAGCCGCCATAGCTGCTGCGATACCCCGGCGTGAAATTGAAGTTGTTCGCGCGCTTGTCGAAATAACGCTTGTAGTACGGAAAATAAAAGACCGGCACGTTATCGGCCCACAACACCGCGTTCCACATCTCCACATACTGCCCCGGCACCAGCCGGATCCGGCTCGCCCGGACGCGATAGCCCGGCTGGAAGATGTCATCCGTCGTCACATACGAATTGCGCGCCGTATACACCTGGTTGCTCACATCGCCGCCCAGCCCGTAGCCCGCCGCGTAGACCGGGGATTTCCCCGTGCGAAACTGCTCCGTCCGCATCACCTTCGTCATCAAATTATAATCGATGTGATCGCCCACCCAGATCTGGTCGCCGGAAATGATGCGCACATGGCCGTCCGCCGTCACGTCGTACGTCTTGGAATTCACCGTGGCGGCATCGGCCGTCAACACGATTTTGCCGTAGCGGACAAACACCCCGTTGGTGCCCGTGGACAGCCCCGTGGCCATGTCATAATCCAGCACCCCTTCCGCATGGCCGGGCATGACCTGGCTCAACGCCTCCACGTCCAGCTTTGGTTTTTCCTGGGCGCGGGCGGAAAAGGCAACGAGCGCGGCGGCAAGAACCAACACAAGGATGGTGGGAAATTTTGTCATCGGGCGCGGCCAATTAAACAGAATGCCGCCACCCTGCCAAGCGAGTTTTAAGACCAAAAGCACCCGCCACCCCCAAACCCAAGCAAAAAACCCGCCCCAACCCGGCTTCGACCGGGGGCGGATAAGGCCGCGCTGCGACCCGGTTTCGCGGCCCAGCCGGCACTTTGGGGCATGAATGTTCCGGCGGCATCTGCGACCGGACCTTGGCGGCTTCGTTGGCTGGTTGTTCGTTCTAATCTTTTGGCCAAAACGCAAACGCCACCGCCGCCAGCAGGCACCCGAACGCCGCCGCATGGTTCCACCGAAATTTCTCATTCAGATAAAAAGTTGCGAACACCACGAACACCGTCAGCGTGATCACCTCCTGGATGATCTTGAGCTGCGTCGCCGAATAGACCGAGTTGCCCCAGCGGTTCGCCGGCACCATCAGCAGATACTCGAAAAACGCGATGCCCCAGCTCGCCAGGATCACGATCGCCAGGGGCTTGCCTTTGAACTTCAAATGCCCGTACCACGCGAACGTCATGAACACATTCGAACACGTCAGCAAAACCACCGGCAACCAGCGCGATTCAGTCACATTCATGCGCGGAAATTGACGGCCGCCTCCGGCGCTGTCAATTGGGATTTCAGGCGCCCTCTCATATATTTGTGTCGCCGCCGTGGTTTCACCGCTTGCCAACGTCACATCCAACCGCTTATTTGTCCGTGTGCAAGGCATTGAACCGCCGGACCTCCATTTTCTGAACGCCGCCCAAGGGTGGCTCGGTCTCGATTGCCCGGAAGAGGCGCGCATCGAGCTCAATGCCATCGCGCCGGAACTGCATTCCCATCCCGCCGTCCTCGCGGTGCACTGGACGCTGTGCGTGCGCGAGCAGCGCTGGGAGGAGGCGCGGGACATCGCCCAGCTCGAGATCCGGTTCCAGCCCGAGGACGCCTCCGGCTGGTTGCATCACGCCTATGCCGTGCGCCGCGCCAGCAACGGCGGCCTCATCATGGCCTGGGGCGCGCTGCTCCCCGCCGCGGAAAAATTCCCCGCCGAGCCCGTCATCGCCTTCAACCTCTCCTGTTACGCCTGCCAGTTGAAACAACTGGAAACCTCCCGCATCTGGCTGAAACGCGCCCTCACCATCGGCAACCGGGCGGCGGTCAAAAAAATGGCCCTCGCCGACGAGGACCTCAAACCGCTCTGGCCGGAGATCGCCGGACTCTGATTTTGAAAACTCCCCGCCCCATCCTGTCCGTGGACCGCCTCCACATCGTGCGCGCTGGCACCGTCATTTTGCACAACGTCGACTGGCGCGTGGCGCGCGGCCAGCACTGGGTCATCCTCGGCGCCAACGGTTCCGGCAAAACCTCCCTCCTCAGCGCCCTTACCGGCTATCTCATGCCGACCGACGGGGAAATTACCCTGCTCGGCGAAACGTACGGCCAGTCCGACTGGCGCGAGCTGCGCAAACAGATCGGCCTCGTCAGCTCCTCCGTCCGCCAACTGATGGCCGATGACGAGCCCGCGCTCGAAACCGTCGCCAGCGGCAAATATGCCATGATCGATTTTTGGGGCCGCCTGACCCGCGCCGAGAAAACCCGGGCGCGCCAGCTCCTCCGGCAGGTCGAATGCGAATATCTCGCCGACCGCCCCTGGCGCGTGCTCTCCCAGGGCGAACGCCAGCGTGTGCTCATCGGCCGGGCGCTCATGGCCCGCCCGCGCGTGCTCATCCTTGATGAACCCTGCGCCGGGCTCGACCCGGCGGCGCGCGAACATTTTCTTGATTTCATCCAGCGGCTCGGCCGGCCGGCCCACGCGCCCACGCTCGTTTTGGTCACCCATCACGTCGAGGAGATCATGCCCGTGTTCACCCACGTGCTGCTGCTCAAAGACGGCGCCGTGCTGGCCGCCGGGACCAAGGTGGCCACGCTGAACTCCCGGAATCTCTCCCGCGTCTTCAATGCCCGGATGAAAGTGCAAACCGCCGCCCATCGCTACCAGCTCAAGGTGCGGTGAGCCGCTTTCACCGGTTGCTTCCGCAAACGCATCCACCCGGCTGCGACCGGCCGGCGACGCCATCGCCATTTGCATGTTGTAACACCGCCCGCCGGACAATTTTCTGGTCAAACCCGTCTCAATGCGGAAAATCATCGGCAATTATTAATGCGCCCCCGCTTCACCATCAGCTTCGGCGTCAAACCATGAAACCAGCCGTCACCCTCATCACCGATTCCTTGAACCGGCGGCGCGGTGGCGCGGAGATCTATCTCACCGGCCTCGCCGGCTTCCTGGTGCAACACGGCCATCCCGTCCATGTGCTGGTTCGCCGCGACCACGCTGATTTTTCCCTGCCCGGCGTGACCGTGGAAGTCGTGCCCGCCGGCGGCTCCGGGCTGCGCGGCGAGAAAAATTTCGTCCGCGCCGTGCACCGGCGGTTGCGCGGCGATGAACCCGTTGTGCTTTCCACCATCGCCCTGCCGGGCATCACGCACTACCAGCCGCACATGGGCCTCCAACGGCGCGGTTTCCTGGCTTCACGCGACTCGCGCAACACGGCGTTTTTCCGCTCGGTCCATGCCCTGGCCTCCCCGTTCAACCTCAAGCGCCGCTGGCTGCTCCAGATGCAGGAGCAGCTCCTGACCCGCACCGCCACCACCAAGATCATGGTCTTCTCCCGGCTGGTGCACGCCCAGATCCTGGAAGATTATCCGGTGCCCGCCGCCAATATCACGGTCGCCCCGCTGGGCGTGGACCTCGATCGCTTTCACCCGGAAAAAAACCGCCACCGCCAACCGGCGGATAAGCTGAAGCTGCTGTTCACCGGCCATAACTTTCAATTGAAAGGCCTCCACTGCCTGTTCGCCGCCCTCGGCCAGGCCCTAAAAAACGGCTTGTCGGCGGAACTCCACATCGTCGGCAACGGCCATCGCCCGGCGTTCGAGAAACTGGCGGCCCGGTCGCGTGTTGCCGGGCATATCCGGTTCCTGGGCTTGGTGGATGGCCCCGCCGCCGCCGCGCTTTACCGTTCCTGCGATGTCCTCGTCCACCCGACCTTCAGCGATCATTGTTCGCTGGTTGTCCTGGAAGCGCTCGCCAGCGGCATGCCCGTCATCACCACGCGGCAGAACGGCGCGGCCGAGTTCATCGAGCCGGAAAAATCGGGGATCATCATCGACCACCCGCGCGATACCGCCGCCCTGGCCGCCGCCCTGCTGCGGCTGCAGGATCGCCAGAAGCTTGCCGCCATGGGCGCCGCCGCCGCTGCCTTGCGCCCGCAACTGGACTTCAACCGCCACGCCCAAGCCGTGCTCGCGTGGCTGACCACACGCTGACTGACCTTGAATAACCCATGTTAAGTGGCTTGCGGCTTTGCCCCAATTCACGAACGCTCAAACTCATTGATTGAGATTTCCCCACCTTGATTCACCTTGATGCGGCTTGATTCACCATGATCTTCCTCATCCTCTTCCTCTTCGTCTTCCTCCATGCTTTGTATCCGAGGCGGGAAATGGCTCGCCTCCACCTTGATGCACCTTGATGCACCTTGATGCACCTTGATGCACCTTGATTCGACTTGACCCGTTGCTGGTTGCAATGGTCGCGCTGCGACCATTTCTGCCTGCGCCGCAGGCACTTGAGCAACAAATGACCCATGCCTGATCAATTTCACCCGCTGCTCCGGCAGTCGCGCAGCGTCTGGATTACGGTCGCTTCAGCGCCGCTTTCCCACCACCAATCCGCGACTCTATTTTCACCTTGATCTACCTTGATTCACTTTGATTCACTTTGATTCACTTTGAATCGCCTTGATCTACCTTGATCCTCCGCCTCTGCGCCATCGCCGTAGCGCAGGCATCTTGCTGCTCTGAGAAACCTTTATTAAACCTGACGCCTCTGGCCCCCTCTCCGCCGTGCAACGGGGGAGAGGGCTGGGGAGAGGTGGGGCTTGCTTCTTCAAAAGCACTCCCAACCTCCTTTCGCGAACACCAAACAGCGCCGTTTCTCAACC
>JARLJW010000022.1 GCA_031290985.1 Verrucomicrobiia bacterium
ACCAAAACCGGAACACCGGACTGGAAAGTCCGGTGCACCGGCAGGCACGAAAGCCTGCCCTACATCGGACGGGCTCCTGCTATGGTTAGTATCTGGCTCAGAATGTAGGGCAGACTTTCCAGTCCGGTGAACTGGCCGGCGACATTCGCGCGCCAGATGTGCTCTAATGACAAATGTTTGAGCGGGCTTACGCCGCGCTGCTACCGGGATTTACCGGAATTGGGCTGGGCGAACGCCGTGAACCAGGGCTCGGGCGGTGCCTGAAAATCATAAGCCTGCTCCCGCCATGCGAAGCGCAGCCGCCCGGCGTGCAAGGCGTGATTCGGCAGGATGAGCCGCTGGCGCTGTTTATCCGTCAGCCAGCCTTGACCAACCGCTCCAGCCGGGCGAGACATGTTTGAAGCCGGTCGGAGGGCAAAGGCGTATGGGACAACCGCTCCCGGATCACCGGTACTTGAATCAAATGATGGCGCAGCAAACCGCTCAAAAATTCCACATCCTTTTCACGTCCGGCCACCAATTTGGAAACTGCCAAGTCATGAACTTCAAGACAAAGGCCGGTTCCGCCGCCGGTATTCTGATTGCGCACCGGCACAAGGCGTTCCTGCCACCGGTCCGGCAAAACAGCGGTTTCCCGGCTGACCCCGTGCGCGTAGTAACCAAAAGTCTGATGAAAAGGAGAACCTTCACCTATGGAACCGTCAATCAAATCACTGTCCGCCGGGTCACGCAGCGAGAAAACATCGGCTTCGATGGATCCCAGCAACTCTGCGGGGGCCTGGGGAAACTGCCCCAGCACCGACTGACTGCCGACAATCACAAATTCCGACGCGCCGGTGATACCGGCGGCAGCCCGGATGATATGTTCAAGCTGTAGCCGGTGCATGGCGGAAGCGGGATTTGATCTCCCAGACTTCCGCCGGCGAGAGAACGCCGGCGAAGGGCGAATTTTGACGCAACCGCTGGGCATCGTCCGATTCAGAGCAAAGCAACGCGCAAACCTCCTCCACCGGGCGGGAGAGGATTTGCTGCCATTCGGCATAGCAACGCAGCAGTGATGGGGCGAAGTTGTTTTGTTGCGACCAACGCACAAGGTTGGCGCGGGCAAAATCAATCACCTCCGGCTGCCCGCGCAGTCGTTCGGCAACGCGACGGGCCAGTTCCAGACTCACTTGATCGATTTCAGAGTGATTCATGCCGTTTGATTTTATTGATCCCGGCAAAATTTTGCCGTGAAGGTATTATGACTGTTTTTCCCCGTTGAAGCAACTCTTGCGCACAGCGGTACACACGGGCAGTTGAAATCAAACATTTGCGCCTCTCTGCGCCCTATGCTTTTTGTTTGCAAGATAGAAATCCGTGTCCCTTCCCGGGCCGGCCACATTCGCGTGCCAGATGTGCTCTAATGACAAATGTTTGAGCGGGCTTACGCCGCGCTGCTACCGAAATTGGGATGGGCGAACGCCGTGAACCAAGGCTCGGGCGGTGCCTGAAAATCATAAGCCTGCTCCCGCCATGCAAAGCGCAGCCGCCCGGCGTGCAAGGCGTGATTCGGCAGGATGAGCCGCTGGCGCTGTTCCTCCGTCAACCGCCCCTCGACCAGGGCCAGATACAGATCCTCATCGCCGCCATATAGCTTGTCGCCCACGATGGGATGGCCCAGATGCGCGAGGTGCAGGCGGATCTGATGTTTGCGACCGGTGCGGGGGGTGACGCGTAACAACGAGAATGGAAGCTGGAGGCTGGCAGATGGATCAGCGCAGTCAGATCGGACCACTTCTCCCCGACCCTCTCCCCCAACTCCGTTGACGGAGAGGGAGACGGAGGTGCCGTTGTCCAACCTGCCCGGACGTGTAAACCGTTTCTCCACGAAATATTCGGTCTGGGCGGAGGCGCCGTCGGGGCGGACGCAGTCTTTGATGGCCACGATGCTGTGCTCATCCTTGCCCAGCGGGGCATCGATGATCCCCGAATCCGCCATCACATGGCCATGGACGACCGCCAGATATTCCTTCTGCACGGCGCGGGTTTCCCAAACCTTGCCCAGTTCGCGGGCAGCCGACGGGTTCTTGGCGATCAGCACCAACCCGGAGGTTTCACGGTCCAGCCGGTTGACCAAATGAGGCGCTGGGGCCATGGCGGAATGGATGGGTGAGGCGTGATCCACCGGGCGTAATTTTAATTTGTTTAGCCGCTCAAAATATATCCGGGCGCGGCTGATCAGGCTGGAATACTCGTCCCCCTTCGTCGGATGGCAGACCAGGTCCGCCGGCTTGTGGACGACGAGCAGGTCGGCGTCCTCATGGATGATGGCGAATAATTTTTCCAAGCCGGAAATTTAACCACGCCCGGCCACGTTGAAGCAAGCAGCGAAGGGTGCTGGCATACGGTCGCCGGCGCATCCTCACACCCGCCAGTCCGGGAAGCGCTCCGGCGCCAACGTAGGGCACGCTTTCCAGCCTGCCGGTGCGGGCGACTTTCCCGTCGCCCGTTCCTTCCCCCGATCGGACAACTCCGCTCGCAAGCACAGTGTCAAGATGCCCCCGTACGGTCGCCATTGCCTGCATCCACCACCGGCCAGGAGACGGATTTTCGCGCAAGAACGTTCAGATTTTCATTTTGGTGACCACCATATTTTTTTAACATCGGGCATTCTTAATTAAAATGCGTCGCACTTGGACCATCGCCGTGCTGCTGGCGGGAATCACGCTGGCTCTCTACTGGCCGGTGCATGCGTTTGACCTGATTTACTTCGATGATCCAATCTTGTTGAAGGATTCCCCGGCGGTGCAGGCGGGGCTGACGTGGGC
Organism: Verrucomicrobiia bacterium; assembly: GCA_031290985.1. GTDB lineage: Bacteria > Verrucomicrobiota > Verrucomicrobiia > Limisphaerales > UBA11358 > UBA11358. The sequence goes on from JARLJW010000022.1 coordinate 2,811, forward strand.
GGGCATCCAATGGGCGTGCACGAGCGTGATCATCGCCAACTGGCATCCGCTCACCAACCTGTCTTTCCTGGTCGTGTCGCAATTTTTTGGCAACACGCCGGGCGCGCATCACCTGGCGAATGCCTTCCTTCACGCGGCCAATGCCGCCCTGCTCTTCCTGCTGCTGCGGCAGCTCACCGGCGCCACCTGGCGGAGCGCCGTCGTGGCCGCCATTTTTGCCTGGCACCCGCTGCGGGTGGAATCCGTGGCGTGGATCGTGGAGCGCAAGGATGTGTTATGCGCATTTTTCTTTTTGCTGGCGCTCCTGTTTTACGCGCAGTTCGTTGACGCATCAAAGCGCGGCCCCCCCCGGCAAAAAATATTTTTTTACGCCGGCTTGGTGGCCTTTGCCTGCGCCTTGTTGAGCAAACCCATGGCGGTGACGCTTCCGTTCGTGCTGCTATTGCTTGATATCTGGCCTTTGCAACGAGTGACGAATGACCCATGGCAAGTGGCGCGCGTAAGATCGCTCGTTATTGAGAAAATCCCGTTTTTGGGGCTGATGATTGGGTTTTGCGTGGCGACATATTGGATTCAGCATGATTACGCAGCCATGACGCCATGGGAAAAGCTCGGCCTCGCCCCGCGGGTGGCGAACGCGCTCTCCGGTTACGTTTCCTACCTGGCACAATTATGCTGGCCCGCAAACCTCGCGGCCATCTATCCGTTTCCCAAAAGCTTCGATCCGGCCCAGACCGTTTTGAAAGCGGCGCTGCTGCTGGCGATTACCGCCGGGTGCATCGTCCAGTTTAAACGCCGTCCGCAGCTTGCCGTCGGGTGGGGCTGGTATCTCGGCATGGCGCTGCCCGTCATCGGCATCATCCAGGTTGGCCCGCAGTCCATGGCCGATCGTTATACTTACCTGCCGCTCATTGGTCCCGTCATGGCGCTGGTGTGGACGGTGCCGGAATTATTGTGGCGCACCCGCACGTGGAAAATGATGGCGGCCACCGCCTCCGTGCTGGGTCTCAGCGGATTGATCCTGTTGTCGGCCCGGCAACTAGCATACTGGCGGGACACCATTGAATTATTTTCCCACAATATCGCGGTGACGCCGGACAACGATTCCGCGTATCTCGCGCTGGGCATCGGCTATGAAAAAGCCGGCGACACGAACCGCGCCCTGGTCTGCTATCGGGTGGCCCGGACACTTTCACCGGACGGACTGCAAATCCGCCGCAATCTGGCCAACCTGCTCACCCAGCAAAAACAGTTTGCCGCCGCCGAGGTGGAATACAACTCAGTGATCGCGCTGGAGCCGACGGAATATTCTGCGCACCTCGGTTATGCCGGCCTGCTCGCCACCCAGGGCCGCGTGGAGGAAGAAATTGTCCAGCTCAACCGGGTCGTCCAGTTGGATCCCGATTCAACCGAGGCGCTGAACAATCTTGCGTGGGTGCTGGCAACCACGCGCGCCGACACCCTGCGCGACGGTAACCGCGCGGTGAATCTCGCCCAACATGCCTGCGAACTGACGAAATTTGAAAAAACCATCTTCCTCGGCACCCTCGGCGCGGCGTATGCGGAGGCGGGCAAATTTGACAATGCCACCGCCACCGCCCAACGCGCCTGCGATCTGGCCGCAAAAAACGGCGAAACGGAACTGCTGCGCCGAAACCAGGAATTGCTGGCCTTGTACCGGAACCATCAAGCCGTGCGAGAGTAATGACACCGAACATGCGCCCCAATCTCCTTTGTCTATCCGCCCTGTTGCTGCTGACGCTGGCCTGTTTCTGGCCGGTTGGCCGGTTCGGCTTCATCGGCTATGACGACATTGATTATGTTTACCAAAATGAACACGTCCAGGCGGGGCTGACTCCCGAGGGCATCGCGTGGGCCTTCACCACGGCGTGTGCCGGGAACTGGCATCCCCTGACCTGGCTCTCCCACATGGTGGACTGTGATCTCTTCGGGCTGAATCCCCATGCCTCGCACTGGATCAACCTGGGATGCCACGCGGCCAACAGCCTGTTGGTATTCATCTGGCTGCACGGGCTGACCGGCCGGCGCGGGCGCAGTTTTTTGGTGGCCGCATTGTTTGCCGTCCATCCGCTGCATGTGCAATCCGTGGCCTGGATCTCCGAGCGCAAGGATGTCTTGAGCGGTCTTTTCTGCCTGGGCACATTGATCGCTTATACGCGGTATTGCCGGGACCGGACAACCCGGAACTACCTGCTGGTGGCGGGACTCTTTGCCCTGGGATTGATGGCGAAGCCCATGCTCGTGACGCTGCCGCTCATCCTCCTGGTGCTGGACTTCTGGCCGCTGGCACGCAATCCGTTCCCGCCCGGCCCGGATTCAAAAATGAAGGACTGGCTACGACGATGGCCCTCCTTGGTGGCCGAAAAAATCCCCCTGTTCCTGCTCGCCCTGGCCTCGGGTGCCGCCACGCTGTGGGCGCAAAGATCCGGCGGCGCGGTGATCCCGCTGGGCGCCGTCGACTGGCCGGCCCGTTTTGAAAATGCGCTGGCGGGCTACGGCCTGTACCTGGAAAAAATGTTCTGGCCGGCGGACCTCGCCATTTTTTATCCGCTGCCCCTCCATGGCCCCGGCCCGGCGCTGGTCGGGGCATCGTCCGTGCTGTTGATGGCCCTGTTCAGCGCGGGAATCTGGCAACTCCGGCGGCGGCCATACCTGTTCACCGGCTGGCTGTGGTTTTTCATCATGCTGCTGCCGGTCATTGGCATCCTCCAGGTGGGCGCGCAAGCCATGGCCGACCGCTACACCTACCTGCCCTCAATCGGCTTGTTCATGCTGGTGATCTGGGCGGTGACGGAACTGGCCCCGGCGCCGGCGCCGATGATCCGGCTCGTCCAGACGGGCGCGGGTGCCGTTCTGGTGCTGGCCTGCGCCTGGGACACCCGTTATCAGCTCCAGTTCTGGCGCGACAACATCACTCTCTTCAAACACGTCGTGGCCGTGACGCCCGGGAACAATGCCCAAGGTTATTTCTATCTGGGCATTTCCTATGGTGAAAACGGCGACCTGCCGTCGGCCGCCAACGCCCTCTCCCAAGCCGTGGAATCCATGCCTGATTTTGATTTGGCCCGGAACAAGCTGGGCAATGTGCTCCTCCTGCAGAAAAAATATTCTGCCGCCGAACCGCACCTGGCGGCCGTGTCCCGCGCCCACCCGGATTATTTGCGCGCCCACGTCTCCCTGGGATTATGCCTGGCGGGTGAAAAAAAATTCCAGGCCGCCCGGTCGGAATATCTGGCGGCCCGGCAACTGCAGCCGGATGATGCCGGCATCGATCAGCTCCTAAAGGACATCGCCCCCATGGTCGAGGCGGAACAAAAGCTGGTCACGCTGACTGACCGGCTCAAGACGAATCCCACCGCCGAAACCTGCCTCGAGCTGGCCAGGACCCAGGCTTTGCTGGGCAATTGTCCCGAAACTATTCTAAATTATAAAAAAGCCTTGGCGGTGGACCCGGATCTGGTCGACGCCCTGAATGATCTGGCCTGGCTGCTGGCCACCTGCCCGGATGAAAAAATCCGCGATGGCACACAAGCCGTGACCTTCGCCCAACATGCCTGCGAACTGACGAAATTTGAAAAAACCATCTTCCTCGGCACCCTCGGCGCGGCGTATGCGGAGGCGGGCAACTTTGCCAATGCCACCGCCACCGCCCAACGCGCCTGCGATCTGGCCGCAAAAAACGGCGAAACGGAACTGCTGCGCCGAAACCAGGAATTGCTCGTCCTTTATCAGAACCACCAGGCTTACCACGAAAAGTGATGGCCATGGCCCGTTCTCATCCCACGACAATCACACCCCGCCAAACCGGCGGTGCCGCCGCGCATACTCCTCCAGCGCGGCGTAAAACTGCGGCTTCTTGAAATCCGGCCAGAGCGTCGGCGTGATGACCAGCTCGGCGTAGCTGATCTGCCACAGCAGAAAATTGCTGACGCGCATCTCGCCGCTTGTGCGGATGAGCAGGTCCGGATCCGGCACATTGCGCGTCCACAGGTGGTCGGAGATGACCTTCTCCGTGATGTCCGCCGGGTCCAGCTTGCCGGCCTTCACCTTGACCGCAATCTGCCGCGCCGCATCCACGATCTCGATGCGGCTGCTATAACTCAATGCCATGATGAGCGTCAGCCCGTTGTTCTTGGAAAGCGTCTCGATGGATTTCTGCAAGTGCTCCTGCACATTGTCCGGCAACCGGTGAATCTGCCCGATGACTTCCAGCCGGACGTTGTTTTTATTGAGGTCCTTCGTCTCGCTCTTGAGATAATGGACGAGATATTTCATCAGCGCATCCACCTCGTCCTTGGGCCGGTTCCAGTTCTCCGCCGAGAACGCATACAGGGTAAGATACTTGATGCCCAGTTCCCCGGCCGTGCGGATGATTTCCCGCGCCGAATCCGCCCCGCGCCGGTGCCCCTCGATGCGCGGCAGATGCCGCGACTTCGCCCAGCGCCCGTTGCCATCCATGATCACCGCCACGTGCCGCGGCAGGTTGGCCTGGGCTTCGGCGTTCAAGGTGGTGGCGGCGGTGCTCATTTGGTGGCCAGCAGGTTACGCGAAAAGCCCGGATTCAAAAATGAAAAAAACAAATTTCCCCTTCCGGCATCAATTTGCCCGCGGCGCGGATTTCTTTAAGTTCACGAATGATGTTGCGCCAATACTGGCGGTCAGCCTGTTGCAGTTCAGAAATCCGGGCCTGAAGCAGTTCGCCCACGCGATCTTCCAAAGATTCAGCCACATCGCCGCCGGCCAGCAATTGCCGGCCAAATTCACCGGCTTCGCGGTTAAATTTTTCCAGCGCGACATCAACCGCCGCCGGATGCTCCGCGAAGAACATCCCCAGCTCCGAAAGCGTATAAATATTTTTCAAGGCCCACAAAAAATCAGCGCCAGTTTTGCCGCATTCAGGCTGGTCAAACCACGCCAGGGCAAGCTTGCTGATGATGGGATAATCTTCCAGTCGCTGCGTTTTTTTTAGTTCGACCAGCGGTTTGATCCCGATGACATGTACCGCACCCCACCCGGTTTCCATCCAGCAAGCCGTTGCCAGCGAATCTGCAAACGAACCGGCCCGCGGCGGATTTCCCATGACATCCAGAAAAACCTCGTCCCCTTCGCCGCCGGGCAAAATAAAATGAAACCCGTGGCCGCGCTGCAGATGTTCAATCGAAAGTGGCGGCGTCAGCTTATAATAACGTCCGCTGCATTCCTGCAGCGCCAGCAGGAACCTGTCGCGGTTTTTTTCTGTCGGGTTTATCCAGAGGTCGATGTCCTCGGAAAAAGTGGCGGCACCATATAGCACCGTGGCCTGGCCGCTGATGAGCAAATATTCGACCCGGTTCCGGTCAAGGCTTTGGAAAAAGTTTGCGATCATGCACGGCCTTCAAATCCGGCAAACGCGAACGCATCTGCCAACTGCGTCGCAAACGCTCGCCCGGAGACAGGCGGCGCCAGACATCTGCCTTGTAGGGCGAAACCGCTTCCGCCATCTGCAACGGTGCGGTTGCGGCCTCAAAATTTGGATGATCCGGATGAATTGCCACCATAGCTGCCTCTTTATTCCATTAAACTTTGAATGCGCCCGATTGTCACCACTTCACCTCGGGACGGCAACACCGGGACATCGTTGCGCGTAGTGCCAGGCTGTGCCACCATGTCTCGCCGCACTAACGTGGAAATGATACGTCCGATTGTGCTGCCTTCAAGCCTTGCCAACTCTTTGGCAGCTCGCAGCACGTCATCTTCAATGTCCAAAGTTACCTTCACTTATCTGATGCGCATATAATATTGCATCGGGCAACCAGTATCCAGCATCAAACGAATATCGTCTGCTCGCGCCCCGGCCCGACCGAGGCAATGAACAATTTCGCATTGCTCAATTCCGCAATCGCCTTCACGTATTCGCGCGCCTTTTTCGGCAGTTGCTTGAACGTCTTGCACTTGTCGGTCGGCGTGAGCCAGCCCTCGAACTCCACATAGATCGGCACGCACTCCGCCAGCACCTGCGCGTCGTTGGGGATGTAATCGTACTGTGTCTTGCCATGGCGGTAGGCCACGCAGACCTTGATGCTCTCCACCGTGTCGAGACCATCAAGGTTGGTGACGGCGATATCGTCGATGCCGTTGACCATCGTCGCGTGGCGCGTGGCCACGGAATCAAACCACCCGCAGCGGCGCGCGCGGCCGGTGGTCGCGCCGAACTCGCGGCCCATGCCGTGCAGCAAATCGGAAATCTCCCCGTTCTCCGTCGGCAGCGGCCCCTCGCCCACGCGCGTGGTGTAGGCCTTCATCACGCCGACGACGCGGTCCATGCGATGCGGCGGCACGCCGGAACCCGTGCAGGCACCGCCCGCCGTGGTGTTCGATGAGGTCACATACGGATACGTGCCGTGGTCGATGTCGAGAAATGTCCCTTGCGCGCCTTCGAACAAGATGTCCGCCTGCTCGCGAATCGCGTCATGCAACAGCACGACGGTGTTTGTCACGAACGGCTTCAGGTATTGGCCGGCCTGGTTGTATTCCGCAAAAACTTTTTTAAACGACAGCGGCTTGGCCCCGAGCGATTTCAGAACGATGTTGTTCTCCTTGATCCGCGCGGCCAGCTTCGCCGCCAGCTTGACGGGGTCGATCAGGTCGTTCACCCGCAGGCCGATGCGCGCCGCCTTGTCGCCGTACGCCGGGCCGATGCCGCGCTTGGTCGTGCCGATCTTGTTCTTGCCCTTGAGCAGTTCCCGCGCGCCGTCCAGCTCGCGATGATACGGAAACACCACGTGCGCCGTCTCACTCAGCACAAAATTCTTCGGCGTCACCTTCACGCCGTTTTTCATGAGCCCCTCCATCTCGCTCACCAGGCCGATCGGGTCCAGGACCACGCCGTTGCCGATGACGCACAATTTGTTTTTGCGCAGGATGCCGGACGGGATGAGGTGCAGCACCGTCTTCTTGCCGTTGACGATGACCGTGTGCCCGGCGTTGTTGCCGCCCGCGTAACGGACGACGACTTCCGCCGTCTCCGTGAGCACGTCAATAATCTTGCCTTTGCCTTCATCGCCCCATTGGGCGCCGACCAGAATCGTGTTTGCCATAAATTTTTTCTGCAAGCCGCGCCGGATGTGTCCAATAAAAATCCCCGGACGAAAATCCGGGGCAAAGTGGCGGGGTCTTTGCCGGAAGAAGCTAGGAAAATGCGAGGGACGTGTCAATTCCGCAAAAAGACCATCCGGCTATTGCGGCACCAGCACCGTACGATAAAAACGCGGGCTGGACGCCGCCGGCGGATTGGTGAATGTGACGCTGCCGGTTGTGTTTGACAGCGTAACGAGATCGCTCCAGTTCTCCAAATTGGTGGACTGCTGAACCTCGTAGCTCCTGCCTGCCGCGCCAGTGAGGTCGCAGACAAAATTGGTGCCGAGGAATTTCGGCGCTTGGAAAACACCCTGGCCGTTGGTGGTCTGAATGCTGATATATATTTTCTGGCCGATGAACCAATTGTTGCCGCGCACATCCACATCATACACCCCGGCATCGGACGGCTGCGCGTTGGTGATAGTCAAAACTGTCACGCAACTCGAAGATTCCCCAGGCACAATTGGATCTGGAGTAAAAGACTGGCGACTGCCGGCCAGGACGCCATTTTTGCGCCACTGAAACGAGGGCACACCGAAATCATTATAGCCAAAGTAACTGTTGGTCAGAGAAATTGTTTCCCCACCCACACGGACCTGGGTGGAAGGCGAAGCCATGTCCGAGCGGGCAAATGGCTCCGGCCCTTCGGAGGCAAACCAAACCGGAAATTTCAACCCGTAGGCTGGGGGCGCAGACGACCCGTTGGTTCCGGCATTCAGCATCATCACCGTGGACTGCTGAAAGTAAAAAAAACCACCGTTGGTATATTGGCACATTACGCTGTAGTAAACTGGTTGTCCTGGAGAAATGGTGGAAACGGATTGGTCAGACGCCTTGTAGTAACCATTGTAAAACCGGCTCGCAATCGGAAGGCTGCTATAATGAATACTCAACCCTGCGGGCTGCATCTCATCCAGTTGAGGCCCGGCCATAATTTGAACCGTCCCATTATCCGGCCAAGTTGAGGTGCCACCAGATTCAATATCCCCCTGAAAATAGGTGTTGTTTGTATTGGAACGCGGCAACATCCCCTCACCCGTAAAAACCGTTCCACCGAAAGTATAATCTAAAAAAAGATAAGCCATCCCGCTGGGTGCCCAGCCGGTGGCATTTTTTGCAATGACCCCATAGTAGCCACAATTCGCGGGCTGTGCGTTAACCACTTGCAGAGTCGCACTGGTTGCACCAGAAATATTCGTGCCGTTGAAGAGCCATTGGTAACTAGTGGCACCCGATGCCGATGCCGTGAACGTAGCCGTACTGCCCGGCGGCACAGTCTGATTGGCGGGTTGCAACGTGAATATCGGAAGGCTGTCCGCGAAGGCCATTCGCGCACCCATGAACAAAACAATAAGGATTGCCGTTCTCATTCCAAGTCCCTGAGGGATAGTACTCCCCCAGTGAACTATTTCAAGCTAAAATTAGGTGACGCTCACGTTTATTTATTAATAAATTAAACTAGCTAATCAAGCTTTCCAAACATCTGCGCCGTCCGCGCAAAGGTTTCCGCCGGCACACCCAGGTCATGCTTCATCAAAACATCGCGGTCCCACGGATTTTTCGTGCGCCAGATTTGAATTTTCTCCCGCAGCGACAGATGGAACGAATACCACGGCGAGACCAGCGCCGTGTTGATCAGCGGAAAATCCGTGCCGTAAACCTCCCGCCCGGAAAACTCCGGCTTGGTGAGCGCCTCCTTCAGGCACCCTGGCTTGTTGAACTGCGTCAGCGCGGAAATGTCCGTGTACAAGTTCGGATATTCCCGCATCAACCGCGCCAGCCGGTCCGGGCCGCGCTCGCCGCCATATTTTCCGACGACGCGATATGCGCGGCGATGACCGTCACGCCGAGGCTCAATGGCAGCCGCAACTTTTCCGGGTCGCCAAAATTTTCATTCGCGCGCGAAAAAGATTTTTCCTCGCCGGTATGCGACAGCAGCGGCAGGTTCAGTTCCACCATCTTCCGATAAAACGGCACCAGCTTCGGATCATCCGGGTTGATCTCCATGATCGGCGGGATCCATTTCACCAGCACCGCTCCGTGCACCTTGGCCCACGCCAGCCGGTCCAGCGCATCCGGCCGGTACGGATTCACCGAGGCGCCAAACAAAAGGTTCGTGTGCCGCGCACAAATGTCCGCGACATATTCATCCGGAAAATAAACCTCGGTCCGGTTCGTATCCAGCCGCCCGTCCGCGCCGATCACGCCATCGAGCGCAAGCAAAACGGCCTTGCTGACAAATTTACTTTGCGCCAGCGATTCCGAGAGGCGGTCCGCCAGCAGCCGGTCGCCCTGCACCGCAATCTCCGCCCGCGAAACTCCGAAGGCGCGCAGATAGATCCCGAAACGCCAGTTGTCCCGCATCTTCGGCGAAATGAAACAGCCGCTGCCGCCCGCCCCAATTCCGGCCAGATGACAGTGCATGTCCACAATGCCGGCGGGAATGGGTTCGACCGGGCGAAATGGCCGCGCGAGGAGATAATTCCATAAAAAAATGACCCCCAAGATGCCGGTAAAAACAATTTTACGGCGGCGCGCGGCGGACGGCGGTTTCGGCTTCAACCATTTCACGTCGCCACGTTAGCCCAGACCGGGCGGCACCCGTGAATCGAAATTAATGCGCGTCAAATTGAGACAAGCGATGCCCGCAACCCGGTCATCAGCCGTAGGCCGCCGCGTATTTGCGCACCAGGGTGGAGAGCCCGGCCACGGTGGACTTGTGTTCCGGATCATCCGCGAAATTTCTCAACTCATCCCGGTCGCGGGGGTCGAGGAGCATTGCGCCGCCCGCACCTTCCTTGCCGTATTCCGCGTAGCGCCACTGCTCCGTGCGCACGGCCACACCATGCGCGGTCTTGCCATCCTCGCTCCAGACGCTGTAAGCGGGCTTGTCCCATTTCGCCGTCGTTTTTTTCAGCAACGGTACGAGGCTCGTTCCCTCGATCTCCGGTTGTGCGGGCAACCCCGCCAGCTCCACCAGCGTGGGATAAATATCCAGCGACTCGACAATACGAGTGCAGCTCTGGCCGTTCCCCTTCATGCCGGATGCGGAGATGATGAGCGGCACGCGCGTGCCCATCTCAAACAGCGACCCGGCCTTGGACCACTTGCCCTTTTCACCCAATTGATAGCCATGGTCCGCCACAAAGACCACGATGGTGTTCTCGCGCAAACCGAGCCGGTTCAATTCCCCGATGACGCGGCCAAGGTTCCAGTCCGCCCATGAAATCGAGGCCAGATACGCACGGATGACCTCCTTCGCCTCGGCCTCGCTCGCGCCCCGGCCGATGAACAGGTCGGCGTTGCGCTTGCGGATGGCGGCGCTGGGAAATCCCGGCGGCACGGTCGGCCATGCGGCGAAATCCGGCGGCAGCTTGATTTTATCCACGTCGTACAGGTCGAAAAACTTCTGCGGCGCGGTCGGCGGACTGTGCGGCTTCACGAAACCGCACGCGATGAAGAACGGCTGATCCTTGTACTTGCGCAGGTTCTCGATCGTCCGGTCGGCCGTGTTGTAATCGCCATGGCCCTCGCCATTGCCATCAAGCACCACAATGCGGTCGGAATACGCCGCGCGCGCATTATCGGCGGGCAAAGGCGGCAGCACGCCATCCGGCTGCGGAATCTGTCCGCGTGCCACCTGTTTGTTGTGGCCGATAGCCGGGCCGCTGCCGTCATCCGTCGGCCCGCCCTTGTCACTCATGACGTTCCACGATTTCGCGTCATCGATGCCGCCGTGATAAAGCTTGCCGGCGCGCACGGAGACATACCCGTTTTCGCTGAACAACTGCGGCAGCGTGGTCCAATCCGGATGTGCGGTCCGGAAGTCAGTGCGATTCCCCAGCACGCCCGTCGTGGACGGCCGACGGCCGGTGAACAACGATGCGCGCGACGGATTGCAGAGCGGAAACTGGCAATAATTGCGGTCAAACCGCACGCCGGATTTGGCCAGGGCATCGAGGTGCGGCGTCTTCGCGTCGAAACGGCTGCCGTAGCAGCCGAGTTCCACGCGCATGTCATCCGCCATGAGGAAGAGCACGTTGGGTTTGCGCGCGGGTTCGTCCGCCCCGCGCAGCACGGCGGGAAAAGAAACCGCGGCGGTCGCGGTGGCGACGGTTCCCAAAAAATCGCGGCGCGTCCAGCGGCCTTGATGCGGAGATTTCATGCGTATGAATTTAACAGCGCGGTGAGTGGTGGCAAGTCCATCACCATCGCCAATTCAATGGAGGTGACCGCCTTGCTGCCATTCCTGACCGGGTGATTATCGTTCATCGTTTTCCAGCCAGTTGAACAATTGATCATATTGTATGTGAGACGGAATGGACTCATCAGTGATGAGTCCCGGTGCGGTGGTCAAAAAAGCCAGCGCCTGCTGGCTGACGATGAACTTGACCGAGCCATCGGTGAACAGCACCTCAAAACCTTTCGAGGGATAATGGGCGAAGGTCTTGGGGCTGAAGGCGCTGGCCACGCCCGTATCGGGCAGATATTCCGTGGCGAACAATTTATGCCCCGGAGCCTGGCCGGTCTTTTGATAGGCCCGGGCAATGTTGTTGGTGGGATTGACCATGCGCGGGTTGTACAAGATGGTCGAGCGCGTCACGCCGCCAGTATCCGTGCTGATAAACGATGGCTGGGAGTAATTGTCCAAGGACACTGTCGAATCGACCGGGTAGCTTGGACACCATAACACCCGGCCGTCGCCGACATAACCGCCCGCGTAGAGATATCCGAGATTTTGCAGCCCGGGGCCATACGCTTTGGGAATCTGGATGGCGGGGGTGCCGGAATATACGTACCGGGTGTAATGTTCACCGCCGAGGTTGTTGAACTTGCCGTTGTTGTTCGCATTGCCAACAGTGGTGACGGGGTAATAATCGTTATAGTCACCGCTGTACAGTACGCAGGCCACGTGGACCTGATGATAATTACTCTGACATCTGGCCAGTTGCGCCCGCTGCTTGGCCCGCGCCAGCGCAGGCAGCAACATCGCCGCCAGGATCGCGATGATGGCGATGACCACCAGCAATTCGATCAGGGTGAATCCGCGCCGGGCCGTCGCCGATGGACCGATATTTTTTGAAACAGTCTGCATGATTTAAAGAAGCTTGGGTTCAGCTTGATCGGGCTCAGGGGTAGGTGAGCCGGTAAAACACCGAGCCAAAGGCGGGATTGACTGGAACCGTGAATTGATTGGTCGCCGCAGTATTGGCGACATCCACCCAGTTGGTGCCGAGGCCTGAACTTAGAACATTGGTTTGCACCTGCAAATGCCAGCCGATGTGATCAGCCGGCCAGCTCAGGCTGAGATTTCCACCGCTGAATGAGTTCGTCAGCCCGGTGGCATTCGTGTTCACCAGCGAGCCGAGCACGACCAAGGTGCCGTCCACCGCCAGTTTATCCGACCAAGCAAGCGGACTCGCAATGGCCGGCAGGGTGACCAAGGCAAACCCGGTCACGGGCTGGTTGAACAAATGGAATACTTCACCGCCCTGCAATGCGGGGCCGGCATTCGTCACCGTCAGGGTGGCCGCCGGGTTCACCACGATGACCGGCGCGGAAATCCTTCCGGCATTCACCCCATTGGTCCGGTTGAGAAAAAGATTTACCGCACCGCTGAACGTCGCCGTGTTCGTGATACTCAGCACGCCGGGGCTGACGTTCACAGTGGAACCGGCCGCCTGCGACAGACTGCCCCGGATCGTGCCATTGCCGGACAGTGTTTGCGCCGCGGAGTTGCCGAGAAACAACGTGCCATCGGTACGGCCGGACACATCAATGACCGCCGTGCTGGAGCCCAGCAGAATCGACGGGCTGGAATCCAGCGACGTGGAATCTGACGCCAGCGAGAGGACGCCGTTGCTCACGGTGGTCGCCCCATCATGGCTTAAGGTGCCGTTCAAGGTCAGCGTACCCGCACCGACCTTCACCAGACTGGTCCCCGGAGAAATCGTGCCGGAGAAGGTGGAGTCGATGCCTTTGCCACCGACAACCAAGGTTTGCGAGCCCGCCGTCGGGCTGCTGACCGTGCCGCCACCGACCAGGGCACCAAGGGCAATGGTCCCGCCGGATTTCGTATAGAGAAAACCTTCGAGATCAAACGTCGTATTATCACCGCCATTGACAGTGACCGCGCCGGAGGCCGAGAAGCGGACCGTGCCCAGGGATTGAATCACCACCGTGCCCAGGAACGATTGAAATTGCCGGGTCGCGAGCTGGCCGAAGGTGATGGAGCTGTTGATCAGGTTGCTGCTCGACGCCGTGCCGGCCAGATTGCCGTTGTAAATATTCGCCTGGTTGCCGGAACTGAGCGTCGCCGTATTGCCCGGCAGGATGGTCACCGTGTTGTTCGCCGTGACATGCGCGCTGCCCGCCTGGGCGAGGTTGAGCGTGGTGCCGTTGGTCAAGGTGATGTTCGCCGTGCTGCCGCCAATCACCGCCGTCGGGCCGATGTTGAGCTGTCCGCCCAGCACCAGCGTGCCACCGCTGTAACTGCTGGCGCTGTTCAATTGCAGGGTCGCGGCGCCCTGCTTGACCAGGGCGAGCTTTGCACCGGACGAATTTTCGGTGATGACACCATTGAACGTGCTGGCGTCGGCATCATCGCCGACCACCAACGTATTTGTTCCCACCGTGCCGCTGTTGGTCACGACACCGGTGTTGCCGTTCAGGGTGTTGACGGTTTCATTGAAGCCGTTCAAGTCGAGCGTGCCATCGAGATAAAGCGCGCCGGCGGCGGGAATTTTTTGCGAACCACCCAGCTTCACCACGCCGTTGCTGATCACCGTGCCCCCCTGATACGTATTATTGCCCGCGAGCGTCACCGTGCCGGAGCCGACGTTCACCAGGGAACCGGCGCCGGACACGGCGTTGGTCAACGCGTACGCGCCCGCGCGATTCACCACGAGCGTGCCCTCATTGTCCACCGCACCACCACCGAGGGTGCCGGTGGAACCACCCGCCCCGACCTGCAAGGTGCCGGAGCTGACCAATGTGCCGCCGGCGTAGCTGTTGTTCGCCGTCAGCGTCAACGTGGCACCGCCCTGCTGCGTCAAGGCCCCGGTGCCGCTGACCTGTCCGGCGACGCTGCGATTGTCCGGCTGCGCAAAAATCACCGTGCCATTGTTGGTGATGTTGCCGGTGCCGAGGTCGCCGGTCTTGCTGCCATTGCCGATCTGGAGGACGCCGGCGCTGATGGTCGTCGGGCCGGAATTGTTGTTTGCCGTCAAGACGGTCAGCGTGCCGCCGCCGGATTTGACGAGGCCGGTGGCTCCGCTGATTTTTCCGGCACCAATGCCGGAACCGTCCTGGAAGGTGTAATTGTTTGCCGTGGCATTGACCGTGACCGAGGCGGGCTGCACCGCCGCGAGCAGATTGACGGACGGGTTGGCACTGCTGTCGTCGAAGGTGACATTATCCGCGCTGTTGAACACCGTGGCCGTGCCGCCGGTGTTCTTCCAGTTGGCTGACACCCCAACATCCCAGAAATTATTCCCGCCATCTCCTTGCCAGACCAGGTTCGCGCCGCCGGCGGAACTGACCACCAGGTCGATTTCATTCGCATTGGCAGAGCTCAAGGTCGCGACCTTGCCGGCCTGGGAAAAACCGGTGACCGTGAGGTTGGCGGGCACGCCGGTGAGGGAACCGCTGTATTGAACCAGCTTGTAAGCGCCATTGGCGAGCGTCCCACCGACCAGCAACTGCACGGTGCCGCCGGTGAGGTTCAGATTTCCATTTACCACGAGCAGATCATGTGCGGCCGCCGAAATGTCGAAGGCGAGCGCTCCGCCGTTGACCGTGAGGTCGCCGCTGTTGAGGGTGAGCGTGCCGGCGACGCCGTTGGTGGCGGGCGACAAGATTGCCCCGCCCGCAACGGAAACGCCGCCGATAATCGTGCCGCCGCCGGCCAGGATCTGGTTTTGCAAAACCAGCGGGCTGCCGGCGGAAACGTCCAGGGTCGCGCCATTGTTGACAATGATGGCCGGGCTGTTGCTGATGAAGCCCGAGCTGCCGAGCGCCAGGGTGCCCGCGCTGACGACCGTATTGCCGGAGAACTTGTTCGTGCCGTTCAAGGTGAGCGTGCCGTTGCCGGTTTTGGTCAGACCACCCGCGCCGTTGTTGCCGATGGGATTCGCAAAGAAAACCGCATTGCCGCCGGTGTCGATCGTTGCGCCGCCGGCATTGAACGTGACCGGGCGGACGGAAATGTCGGCGCTGTTGCCCGCGGCAAATTGCAGCGTGCCGCCATCAAAGCCGAGGCCGCCGGCACCGAGGTTGGCAAGCGCGGAAAAATTCAGCACGCCCCCGTTCAAGCCGAGGCCGCCCGAAAAACTATTGGCGGTGGCAAGTGTCAGGGTGCCGGCACCGGATTTGACCAGGAGGCCGGAACCGCCGAGGCCGCCCGCGCCGGAGATGGTATAATTTTTTGTGGAATTCACCGTCACGGAAACCGGGGCAAGAGCGGTATTTACCGTGACGGTGATGGGTGATGTTCCACTGGCAGAATCTTCAAATGTGACGGTGTCGGCAAAAATTCCCGATTGTTGATACGTGGCCGCCGCGCCGGTCGCATCCTTCCAGTTGGCGGTGGTGTTGACGTCCCAAGCGCCGCTGCCCGCCGCCCATTTCAAGGGGTCGTTGTTGGCCGTGACCACGAGATCGATCGAATTGCCGGCGGTGTTATTCGTGAGATAAGCGGAAACATGCGGCTGAATATTGCCGAGGGTGAACGCGGCAAATCCATTGCCGCCCAACGCCGCATATTTGATCAAGGGAAACTGGCCGACGGTCAGGCTGCCGATGATGTCGAGGCCCACGGAATTCGTCGCGAAAAGTGTCGTCCCCGTGTTGGTGATCACCAGCGGGGCCGAGGAGGAACTCAGGGCAATGCCGTTGCTGTAGCTGAATTGGAGACGTGAACCGGCACCCAAGAACAGGTTGGTCGCCTGGAAAAACTGGCCATTGGCGCCGCCCACCGCGATGACGTTCGTGCCACCGGAATACACGGTGACGGGCGCAAAATTGGTTGCGCCGGTCGCGCCGGTGAAATTGCCCCCGAAAACATTCAGCGGGCCGGCGCCGATGTTGCCCCCGCCGCTGAGCAAAAGCGTGCCTGCGTAAATGCGCGTGCCCCCGGTGTAGGTGCCGGGAACCTGGATTTCCACGGTGCCAACACCCAGCTTGGTGACACTGGCACCGGCGGCCTGCTGGCTGATGGAGTTCAGCCCGCTGGCGAAGATCAGCGAGGCGGCGGGATTGTTTTGAAACAACAGCAGTTCGCCATTGCCCGTGCTCCCGATGCGCAGAAAACCCGTGCTGGTGCCGGTGACGCGTGCCGGCAGGCTGCCGGCATTGGTGGTGATCAGAATGCTGTTCAGCGTCAAAGTTTTCGCATCGGCATTCAACTGCCAGGAGATGCTGTTCGCGTTGGTCTGGTTGATGCGCACACCATAGATCACGGCATTGCCGCTGGCGCGGATGCCGTAGGAGCCGCTATCGCTGGTATTAAAATCATAGACCTTGTTGATGCTCGTGCCCGAAATGCTGGGCGTCGCCCCGGCCGGATTGGACAGGTATAATCCCAGGCTCGCGCCACCGACCACCCGCTGGCTGCCATCGATGGCCGCGAAATCCACATCGTTTACAGTGCCAAACGTGATGGCGCCGCTTTGCAACAAGGCATTGGGCGGATTGGTGAGCACCGCGTTCGCGCCGGCATCCGGCAGGCCAAACCGGATGACCCCGCCGGCATTTCGGTTGAGTTGCCCGCCCAAGGTCAAGGTCCGGCCCGAAGCCACGCTCCAGCTTTGCGGCGCGCCCAAAACCACGTTGTTGCTCAAATTCAAATCCTGCGCGGCTTGCGACAAATCGATGCCACCGGCACCGTTCGTCAAAGTAAAGCCGCTGGTGATCTGAACGGGTGCGCCCGGATTCAAGATTTGAATCCCGCGCCAGGCCAGATTTGCCCCCGGCGAATTGGTCGCGTTGGCTGCGGATACGGTACTGTCCCAAACGGCGATATCTCCCGCCCCAGGCGCAAGGTTATTGACCCACGATGATCCCAGATTGAGGGCGGTGCCATTGTCCGCCTTATAAATGCCCGCCCCCGAAGCAGCGCCGGCGGCAGCCAGCAGGCCGAGCGCGAGAAATTTGATTGAGTGCAACTTTTTCATATGATTTGGTGAGTGGTTAATGGTTGAAAATGGAAGGCGGGCAAACGCCATCGGCGAACGCAAAGGATGCTTTTAACGCTGTCCGGGCAGGCAGGGATTTGAACGGGACGGCGTTTTGCCCAAAGGAAACCGCACGAGACGGCGGCCGGGATTTCAAGACTGCCAGCAAAAGACCCGGACGAAATGCTTCCCAGCGGAGGAAAATGCCGGACCGCTCAAACAACCGGTCACCGCGGCATGGATGCAACCAAACTGAAACGACTCGACTCTGGAGGAGAATCGATCGCGGCCGGACCGGCGACACTGGTAAATTGTTCCGCATTTATGATATTTTTCATAGGGAACTTCCAGTTGTCCGGTCAGCTTTCTTCAATCAGTCGGCTTTGATAACCGCTACCGGCACATTGCCGGCCTGCTTCATCAAAGCGAAATGACAATACCTCAAATAACTACCATGTCAATCGTCTTTTATAAATATTGTTAAATAATTATCCGCTTTATTCAATTGCTTATTTTTTCTTATATACGATTCTTTTAATTGTTATTAATCCGCCATTCTCAGCGCCCGGCGAAACATGCTGAAATCAACTGCTTTGCCTCAAACACGACCCCACACCTAAACGCCCGCGGTTTGGAATATTTGGACACCTAAAACCGAACGGTGATATGTTTTTGTGACTGTGAGCAAACCGATCAACCTGGTCAGCGCCGCCCGTCCGTTTCATATTTTAACGAAACCGGTCGGGCCGATCTGCAACCTGGATTGCAAGTACTGCTTCTATCTCGAAAAGGAAAAACTTTATCCCGGCGAAAGCCAGTGGCGCATGAGCGACGCGGTGCTGGCCGAATACATCCGCCAATACATCCACAGCCAGCCCGTGGCGGAAATCAACTTCGCCTGGCAGGGCGGTGAACCGACGCTGCTCGGCGTGGATTTTTTCCGCAAGGTGATCACCCTGCAACAGCAGTTCGCCAACGGCAAAATCATTTCCAACGCCATCCAGACGAACGGCACCCTGCTCGATGACGAGTGGTGCGAATTTCTCGCGCAAAATAAATTCCTCGTCGGCCTGTCCATCGACGGCCCGCGCGAACTGCACGACCGCTACCGCGTGGACAAGCGGCAGCAGCCGACCTTTGACAAGGTGATGCACGGCCTGGAACTGCTGAAAAAACACGGCGTGGATTTCAACACGCTAACCGTCGTCAACCGCGCGAACGCGCAGTCGCCGCTCGAAGTTTACCGTTTCCTCAAAAGCATCGGCAGCCGGTTTTTGCAGTTCATCCCGCTGGTCGAGCGCACGGCCCCGGCGGAAATGAAAACGGAAGGCTACGATTTCGCCGCCCCTCCCCTGCCCGGCCGGAAAACGGACGCTTCACCCGTCACGCCGGAAAGTGTCGGGGCGGAACAATACGGCAATTTTCTCTGCGCGATCTTCGACGAATGGGTGCGGCACGATGTCGGCACGACCTTCGTGCAGTTGTTCGACACGGCGCTGGGCAACTGGATGGGCCTCGGCTCGTCGCTGTGCGTGTTCGCCGAGAAATGCGGCGCCGCCCTCGCGATCGAGCATAACGGCGACCTCTACAGTTGCGACCACTATGTCTATCCGCGCTACCGGCTCGGCAACGTCATGAACCACAGCCTCGGCGCGATGGTGCGGATGCCGCAGCAGATCCGCTTCGGCAATGACAAGTCGAGCACGCTGCCCAAATATTGCCGCCGGTGCGAAGTGCGTTTCGCCTGCAACGGCGAATGCCCGAAGCACCGTTTCACTTCCACGCCCGACGGCGAGGCGGGGCTAAATTATCTCTGCCCGGGCTACAAAATGTTTTTCAACCACATCGATCCGCACATGAAGACCATGGCGCGGCTGCTGCAGGCCCAACGCGCCCCGGCGGAAATCATGGGGCTGCTGGCGGCGAAATGAATCAGGGAAAATCGGGGCGAAAAACAAGCTGGCGGAGAGAGTGGGATTTGAACCCACGGTAGTGTTACCTACGCACGCTTTCCAGGCGTGTGCCTTAAACCACTCAGCCATCTCTCCGCACAGACAGATACTGTCGCCGATGGCCAAAGGCTTTTCAATTCAAAACTCCACCGGCCTATTTCTCACACAAGCCGGCCAGGTCTCCCAATTCCTTTGCATTGAGGTCCGAAACCAGACAGTAACGCAGGCCGTGCGCGGCGGTGTTGATGATGGAGTAACCGCGCAGATTCGTTGTTTCCGGTTTCATATCGCCCGTTTCCGGCCAGACGAAGACATTGATAAAGTGCTTGTTATGCTTGTAGACCAGCGCGGCGACGGCGCGCCCGCCGAGGTAATCCAGCCGCCCACCCACGAGCGGAAAACCATCGGCGGCAAAATCCTTCACGTCCGGCGCGAAATCAAGTTTGCCGTCGAACCACGGCTTGACGGTGTGCTGATCGCTCGAAGCGACATCCATGAGATGTTCGACCATCAGCGAACGGACGTGGCCCGCCACGGCTTCATTGAGCAATTGATCGCGTTCTGACATTCCCGCCGGACGCAACACAAGCGTGAGCAGGACAAAGGCCGTCGCACCCACGGCAAAAAATTTCCACAACCATGATAAATCAGTTCCACGGGCACGGCTCTCGCCTTTGGATTCACCCGCTAATTCACGGACATGATTGCGCAGTGACGCAGGCGCGCGGGAATACAATCCGGGCGCTTCCCGCAGCGCGGCGCTGAACGAGCGCAGAGATTTCGCCTCGGTCGCGCACTCGGCGCAGGTTTTCAGGTGTCGCTCCAGTTCCAGGCTGTTCGCGGCGTCGAGTTCGCCATCGACGTGCGCGTGGAGCAGCCGGCGGATGTCAGCGCAGTTCATACGGCTCCTTTCCGGTTGAGCGAGTCCTGCAGTTGCCGTCGCCCGCGCGCGAGGCGTGACATGACCGTGCCGACCGGCACTTCGGCGACCTCGGCGATCTCCTTGTACGAGAGGCCTTCGAGTTCGCGCAGCACCAGCGCCTCGCGGAATTCCAGCGGCAAGGTTTCGAGCGCGGCGTGCAAAGCCGCCGTATCGGCACCGTGAACCGCACTGGTGGCGGCGTTATGATCTTCAATTTCTGCCAGTTCATCTTCGTGAATGGTCACCACCGCCGACGGGCGGTTTTTTTTGAGCCACGAATAGGCCGTGTTGCGCACGATGGCCAGCAGCCACGAGCGTCCGTCGCCGCCGCGATAGCCGTCAAAAAAACGGAATGCCCGCGCGCAGGCCTCCTGCGCGATGTCCTCGGCGTCGTGGTCGTTGCCCGCCAGCCAGCGCGCCAGATTGTACGCCGCATCGAGGTGCGGCAGGACAATCCGTTCAAATTGGCCGGGTTCGTGGGCGCTCACATTTCGCTTCCATTCAAGTCCAGACTGCGCCAGCGGGTATTTTATTCCCGCGGGAATAATTTCATCCGCCGCGAGTCTTGGACTTCGAGAATCAAATCACAACTCACATTCAAACGATATGAAAAAAGAAAAATTCATCCAACACGACCATCAACAAGACGGACTCGACCGGCGCGGCTTCCTCGAATGCATGGCCTGGGCGGGCACCGGCATGCTCTGGACCGTCGGCGGCGGCCTGCTCGGATCCACCTTGCTCCCGGCGCGCGGCGGCGCGGCGGAGATGGCCAGGGGCGCTTTCAGCTTCGTCCAGATCAGCGATTCGCACATCGGCTTCAACAAGGAAGGCGTCAACACCGACGTGTCCGCCACGCTCAAGGAGGCCATTGCCCGCATCAACGCCCTGCCCCGGCAACCGGACTTCATCCTGCACACCGGCGACTTGACCCATCTGGCCAGCGCGGATGAATTCGACACGCTGGACCAGTTGCTCAAGAGCGTGAAGACCCAGCAGATCTTCTTCGTGCCCGGCGAACACGATGTCACCGGCGACAACGGCAAGCTCTACCTCGAACGCTTCGGCAAAAAAACCAAGGGCGGCGGCTGGTACAGCTTCGATCATCACGGCATCCATTTCATCGGCCTCGTCAATGTCATGGACATCCAGCAAAACGGCCTCGGCTCCCTCGGCAAGGACCAGCTCGCGTGGTTGGAAGATGATTTGAAGGGGCGCTCCGCCGAGACGCCCATCGTCGTCTTCGCGCACATCCCGCTCTGGGAAGTTTATCCGCAATGGGGCTGGGGCACGGATGACGGCGCGCAGGCGTTAAGCCTGCTGAAGCGCTTCGGCTCGGTCACCATCCTGAACGGCCACATCCATCAGACCATGAAAAAGGTCGAAGGCAGCGTGACCTTCCACACCGCCATGTCCACCGCCTTCCCGCAGCCGGAACCCGGCAAGGCGCCCAAGCCCGGCCCGATGAAGGTCGAGGCCGGAAAATTGCGCGAACATCTCGGCATCACCGATGTGAATTATCTCGAAGGCAAAGGCTCGCTCGCCATCGTGGATTCAACGCTCATCTAAACCGCGCCACCTGATGAAATATTTGTTGCTGACCGCGCTGGCGGCGTTCGCGTTGGTTTCGTGCGCAGAAGATTCCGCGCCGGAAAACCATTCCATGCTGCCACCAGCCAAAGGCACGCCGGATGGACGGCAATTGTTTTTAAAAAACTGCGCGCATTGCCACGGTGCCAACGCCCACGGCGATGACGGCCCGGACCTGCACAACCTGGATTGGACCGATGAGCAAATCGCCAAGCGCATCCGCACCGGCAAGAAAGGCCAGATGACCTCGTTCGAGGGCAAACTGACGACCGGGGAGATCACGGCGCTCGTGGCGTATGTGCAGTCATTGAAATAGTCCAACCATCGCTTGAAAAGACAATTGAAATGGGCCTTCGCCGTGGTTGCCGGCGGATTTGCCCTGCTGCAACTCACCAATCCAGCGCGGACGAATCCGCCCGTGGTCAGCGATCTGCTGGCGATGGACGCGCCGCCGCCACGGGTCGCCGCCATGCTGCACGCGGCGTGCTACGATTGTCATTCGAGCGAAACCCGCTGGCCGTGGTATTCACACATCGCGCCGATGTCGTGGCTGATCGCCGGCGACGTCAAGACGGGTCGGGAGCATTTGAACCTGTCCGCCTGGCCGGCGGCCGATCCCAGGCGGGCGGCCAAATTACTGGGGCGGATGAGTGACGCAATAGCGTCCGGCGAGATGCCGCTGGCGAAGTACACGAAGATCCACGCCGCCGCGCGGCTGACCGAAAGCCAGCGCAAGGAATTGACAGACTGGCTGGACGCCGAGAGGAATCGGTTGGAGCCGGCGGCAGGGAAATAGCCCATCGGAGCGCGGGCGGCCCGCCCGCGTGTTGAAATCATTTGCACTTCATTTTTCAAGGAACTCGAAGGCGAGCCGCCTGCGCTGCGACATGATGGCCCGTCCGGCTTCGGACTGGTCCGTCCGGCACGGACCCTGGCACCTTGTGGCGTTGCGATGCTTGTCCCATTAAAATGCGTCGGCAACCTGATCCAGCCCGCCCACGTCATGGACTGCGGTGGCAGAGCGGAGCGGCGACACCGCTTTCGCACGCGCGAGGACCAATCTTCATCCGGCACCACCCCCCGCCCGCACCACCCCATCCGCGCCTGTACCATTCTCCATCCTCAATTTCCGTTTTGCTCCCCCGCCTTGCCCGCCGCCCATTTTCTTGTAAACTGTCCGTCCGATGAAAAAGAAATCGTCCGCGAACACTACGAACTCAATGCGTCCGTTCTCCAGCATCCTGGTCGACGGTCCCGAACGCGCCGCCGCCCGCTCCATGCTTTATCCCGTCGGCTTCACCGAGGAAGATTTCAAGAAACCCATCATCGGCATCGCTTCCACCTGGAGCAACGTCACGCCGTGCAACATGCACATCGACAAGCTCGCGCTTGAATCCGAAAAAGGCGCAAATGCCGGCGGCGGCAAGGCCATCATTTTCAACACCATCACCATCTCCGACGGCATCTCGATGGGCAGCGAAGGCATGAAGTATTCCCTCGTCTCGCGCGAGGTCATCGCCGACTCCATCGAAACCGTGATCGGTTGCGGCGGCATGGACGGCTATGTGGCCATCGGCGGCTGCGACAAAAACATG
The DNA here is from genome assembly GCA_031290985.1 of Verrucomicrobiia bacterium. Classification (GTDB taxonomy): domain Bacteria; phylum Verrucomicrobiota; class Verrucomicrobiia; order Limisphaerales; family UBA11358; genus UBA11358. Next base: position 26,179 of record JARLJW010000022.1, read on the forward strand.
CCCGGCTGCCTCATCGCCATGGCGCGCATGAACCGTCCCGCCGTGTTCGTCTATGGCGGCACCATTCTCCCCGGCTGCCTCACCGCCGCCACTGCGCCCGCCAACTCGCCGAACTTGGGCAAGGATCTCGATGTCGTCTCCGTGTTCGAAGCCGTCGGCCAGCACGCGGCCGGCAAGATCAGCGACGAGGAACTGCACGCCGTGGAATCCTGCGCCATTCCCGGAGCCGGTTCCTGCGGCGGCATGTACACCGCCAACACCATGGCCAGCGCCATCGAAGCGCTCGGCATGAGTTTGCCGAACAGCTCCGCGCAAAACGCCGTGAGCCCCGCGAAACTGGAAGACAGCCGCCGCGCCGGTGCCGCCGTGGTGGAAATGCTGCGCCAGGGCATCAAGCCACGCGATATCCTCACGAAAAAAGCCTTTGAGAACGCCATCACCGTGGTCATCGCGCTAGGCGGTTCCACGAATGCTGTGTTGCACCTGCTGGCCATCGCCCACGCCGCGGAAGTGAAGCTGACCATCGACGATTTCACGCGCATCGGCAAACGCGTCCCCGTGCTGGCCGATCTCAAGCCCAGCGGCAAGTACAGCATGAGCGCCCTCGTGGCCATCGGCGGCATCCGTCCGCTCATGAAGACCCTGCTCGACGCCGGCCTGCTCCACGGCGATTGCCTCACCGTCACCGGCGAGACCATGGCCGAGACGTTGAAGGCCGTGAAGCCGTACCCGCAGGGCCAGGGCATCATCCGTCCGCTCGATAATCCGATCAAGAAAGACAGCCACCTCGTCATCTTCTACGGCAACCTCGCCAGCGAAGGCGCGGTCGGCAAGATTTCCGGCAAGGAAGGCCTGCACTTTGAAGGCAAGGCCATCGTGTTCGAAGGCGAAGAGAAGGCGTTGAAAGCCATCCTCGACGGCACCGTGAAAGCCGGCCACGTCATCGTCATCCGCAGCGAAGGGCCGAAAGGCGGACCCGGCATGAGGGAAATGCTCTCCCCCACCAGCGCCATCATGGGCAAAGGGCTGGGCAAGGAAGTCGCGCTCATCACCGACGGCCGGTTCAGCGGCGGCAGCCACGGCTTCGTGGTCGGCCACGTGACCCCCGAAGCCTACGTGGGCGGCACCATCGGCCTCGTGAAAAACGGCGACCGCATCATCATCGACGCCGAAAAACGCGCCATCAACCTCGACGTCCCCGCAGCCGAATTAAAAAAGCGCAAAAAAGCGTGGAAAAAGCCCACGCCCCGCTACCCGCGCGGCGTCCTGGCCAAATACGCCCACACCGTGACCAGCGCCTCGCTGGGTGCAGTGACGGATGATAATTTGAAACTGTGATTCGCTGCCAACGCTCATGATGATCTATCTCGATGTCTGTTGCTTGAATCGTCCCTTTGACGATCAATCACAGATTCGTGTGCGCCTCGAAACCGAGGCGGTCTTGAGCATCTTGGAAATGGCCTGCGGTGGAACATTGAAACTCGCCAGCAGCGACATCGTTAATGACGAGCTTTCCGAAATACCAGACCGTGCACGACGCGAGAAGGTTGAACTATTACTCGACGTGGCCATGGCACATATTTCACTCACTGCCGCAGTCGAACGGCGGGCGATTGAATTGCAGAAATGGAACATTTCGGCGCTCGACGCATTGCATCTGGCATCGGCGGAAGCGGCAGAAGTGGATTATTTTTTGACGACGGATGACTACCTCATCCGTCGCGCCAACCGTCATGCGAATGAACTCAAGGTAAAGGTTGAAAATCCGGCCAAATGGATTATACAAGAAGAGAGCGATGAAAGCTGAACTCCTCAATCCCGCTGAACTGCGAGCCGCCGGTTACAAGGCGCTCGCCGCCGCGCTTGGCCCATTGGGTATGGCCCGCTTCCTCCTCCAATTCGAACAGGGTCAAGGTGACTACACCCGCGAACGCCGGCAAAAACTCCAAAACGAATCCGTCCAGTCCGTCGCCGCCCGTATCCGTGCCCGGAAAAAGAAACACGGCTGATTCAAGCATCGCCTGGCGCGATGACTGGGATGTGGTTTGGTTACCCATGGGAAAAACTCCATGAATGACACCCCGCCAGAAATTGCCGAACTCGTCCCGCAGAAGATGATGGTCCGCGCCGTTTTGAAATCTCCGCGGATAGGAGCGCGGGCGGCTCGCCCGCGTGATCATCGGCGTCGTTGATTTTCAGCGCAGTAGCGCCGTTCTGCCGGGCTGATCACGAACTCGCGGGCGGGCCGCCCGCGCTCCGCTTGAATCCTTCCGCCTTTTTCCTTGATTTTCCCCCGTCACCGGTCTTTCGTGATGGCCAATCATGAAAGACCTGCTCTGGTACGTTGCCGTCCATTATTGGTTTTGGATTCTTCTGGTGGCCCTGTTCCTTTTCTTTTTTGTTTCCATTTTTTTGACGGCGTGCTGGGAAAAACATCCCCTCCGCCAGTATCAACCCGGAGCGCCGGCAGACGCCGCCCCGCCCTCCGGATATTTCTCGGCCATGAATGAAGCCGCCGCGCGGCACAATCTCCAGCACTGTGGCAATTATCTCCAAACCCGGAACAGCTCCCTTTACAAATGCTGCATCTCGCTGTGGCTGACCGCCGACCAGTTCACACTGATCCAGGTCTGGGGCGGCAAGCTCGCCAAGATCGATTACAAACGCACCCTGTTCATCTCCGTCACCGACGACGGCCGGGAAATCGTGACCATGGACGAATTCGGCATCAGCGATATCAGCGGCATCCGCGCCATTGATGTTGTTTACCGGGCCAGTTTTGAAGAGTTGGTCGCCCGCCATGCCGGGCGGCTGGCAGAGGCCGCGGAGTCGTTAAAACCTTTTTCGCCGACGCGGGCCATGGATCAATACGAAGACTTGGGCAAGGCGCGCGCCGAAAGGATGGTGGCCCTCGGGCTGGCCAAGTTTCTGGACCGGCAAGAATCCGCCTGGCGCTACACCGTAAAAGGCGCTTTTATGGCCGCCTACGAGGGCTACGTCATGGGCCTGCAAAAAGCCCAGCAACAAAAAGCCCGCGCCCACATCAAACGTCCCGGCTCGTGAAATTTCCAAGCCCGCAACCTCCGCGATATGCAGTCATATGGCTGTTCGTGAACCCATTGGGGTAAGCCGACAAGGCAGGCTACGGTTTTTTCACCTCCGGCGGCGGCACCGAATTGGTGGCGGCTGGTTTGTGGTTCGGGGCGGTGGCGACGTCGGCGACGATTAGCCCCGGTACTCCGCCGGCCAACGCCGCGCCCAGCACCACATTGTTCCGGTGGGTCGCGGCGGTCGAACGTTCGATGATCAAACCGGGTGCGTATTGCGGATCGGAAACAAGGCCCTTGGCTTTTTCCCGGTCCTTGTAACGCAGAAAGGTCGCCCGGGCCCGGTAGCAGGTGCTCGTCAAGGGATTTGGCGGTGTCTCCTCAGTGATGTCGATCAGGTCGGCACCCAGCATATGCCCTTCCCGGGAAAAAGTCTCAATGATCGTGGCTTCATCGCAATCCGTCGAAAAGCCGTTGTCATAGGCATGGATGGAACCCAACACGTCCACCTCGTTGGTACTATATTGAACATTGGCCTGGATGGGGACGGCTTCCAGCGGCAAATCCTTGGAAACTTTACCCGGGGGCAGTTGGTATCCGGTCCGCGTAATCCCGGCGGCACAACCCGATAGCAGAATGACGGCAACCCCAAGCAACAATCCCAGCAAGATTTTCATGCACGAAATTTAAATAAACGGAGAGATTCCGTCCAATATTATAAACCGCGGGCGGGCCGCCCGCGCTCCGATATATTGCTCCACCACCGCCCCCCACGGCCTCAAGGCGCCTGCCTTGCCTTCGCAATCTCAACCGCAAAGGCATAATCCGGCCCGAACATGTTCGACCGGAAAACTATAAATTTCATGTCCGGCGTAAAGCTGGGGTTCGGTTCGAGGCGATAGTTTTGGCGGGCCATGTTGACCAGCTTCTCCGATTCCAAGTAGCCGCCCTTGATGAGATTTGTGCCCAAGGTCTCCCGGTCGTTGAGCAGCACGGGACGGAACAGGAAGATCCATGGCGAATGATTGTCGCCGTCGCCGCAGAAGAGTTTGCCGTCGGGCGACGAGTTGTCGTGGATGGACGATTGATCGGGGTTGTATTGGAGCCAGGTCCGCTCCTTGGTCGCGACGTTGTAGCTGGCGATATACGAGACATGCCCGCCGCGGGGAAAATGGAGCTGGTAATACACGGTCTGGCCATCGGCTCCCCACCATTCATGGCCGGCGATCTCGTTCTCCAGGGTGCGCTGGTGGATCAGTTGATTCTGCGTGCCGTCCGTGCGAATGGTCCAGATGCGGTCCACCATCTGCCAGGCGCCTTCGTGGCAATACATCAGCAGCCCCGGATCCGCAGGCGAAAATTGCAGGTGATTCAACCAGTCGGTGCTGTGCTCAAGCAGGGTCTTCACTTTTCCCGTCCGCAGGTCGATGGTGAACAGGGTCATCGGCAATTTGGCGGCCAGGCGCTTGGCCATCATCTCGCCCTTGTCGGCCGGTTCGCCCATGTTCACCTCGGATATCTTGCCCTTGGAGCGGGTGCCATCGTACGCGCCGCCGGCATTGGCATCGCCCTCGATGAAGGTGCCGGCCCCGAGCGTTTCATCGGCGTTGATGGTGGAGACGTTGGCGCGACGTGGAAGATCGGCGAGCTTGCGGTTCTCCCCGGTATCGAGATTGACGCACCAGAGGGTGGAAACCACGCGGTTGGTATCGGTCCGGGTGTAATAGAGGGTGGCGGACTTGTGGGCCACGAGGATCGCGTGGACGTGCCCGGTGACCACCGGCTTCGCCTCCCGGGTTTCAAGGTTCAGCACCGAGATGCCGTCGGGCGTGGTGTAGGCCATTCTTTTGCCGTCGGGAGTGAAGCCGTTGTCGTTGAAATAAAAGCTGTCGGAGCCGGGTTCGCGCGTGAGCCGGATGACGCGGTGGCCGGTGTCCGGGTCCACCCAACTGGTCGGCGGCGGCGCGTTGGTGTCCGGGACGACTGCGCCAGACGCCAGCAAAACCGTCAGCAGGGAACACAGAAAGAGTCCGATAAAAGCCCACGTTGTGACCGGCAGAAACTGGAAAATACCGGTGGTTTTTGGCTTTGAGGGAATCACGAGTTGCCGGAACAGACGTATCAGCGGCATCCCGGGTTTCAGGCAGATGCAATTGGAGCGCGGTAATCCATCATGTTTCGCACGAAGGCCGCAAAGGGGGCGAAGCGGTCAGACACCCGGCCCCGGCCCGTTTTTACGATGCTTGTTCCGCGCCCCCAGCACCAAATACACCGCGGGTAAAATGATCATCAGCCACCAGGCCATCCCGGGACTGAGGCCAATCGTCGCACGGAGATCGCGATGGAAGGCGGCTGACATCAACACCGCCCCCATCAACAGGGTCAGCAGAAGGAACACGATGCGCTGCGGGTAAGTCGGCAACCGGCTGCGGGTTTGCGCCGGACTTCCCATGCGCGGATCCGGCGGGTCAGTGGTGGCAAAAACAGGGCGATGCCGTAGAGCGTGAACAGGCCCCACAAAAGACCGGCCGCGAGTTCAAGTTTATCCTTCAGTTGCATCCCGGGCCGCAGCATGACATCCATGGGGCCGGCTGTCATTCGACTTGTTTTGTCGGGCATCGGGCAAAAACCAGCAGCCTCGGAGCGCGGCCTGATGCTAGCACCCCCATTTGAGGGATAGCCACCAGCCGCCTAGCATCTTTAAAGTCGGTTATATGAACCTGAAAAAACCCATTCTCTCCGCCCTGTTCGCATCCGCATTGTTGCTGACCGGCTGCCACACGCCTTCCTCAACCGCGACCGCGGCCGCACCGGCACCCACACCCGCTCCGGCGGCAGCCACGGCCAATATCGCCGGGCAATGGGCCTGGACCTGTTGCGAGGGAAATTATTTGGGCGAAATGACCCTGCAACAGAACGCGGACAAAATCACGGGCCGGATCTTCGATAACAATGACACCACGGGCGGCGCGGTCGAGGGCAGTGTCAGCGGCAGCACGGTGTCATTGACCCGTACGTGGGGGGATGATTTCCGGCAGGATTACACTCTGACCGTGAGCGACGACGGCAAAAAGCTCGCCGGCAAATTCGACGGCACACAGGACACACGGTACGGCGCGCATTTCGAGGCGACGCGGAAGTAATTCGCCCAGTGGAACGCGGCCCCGGCGCCTTTGGAAAGCCCGCAAGCCAATTTCAAATCATTCAATTCGTCGTCCGGTAGAAACGGTATTTGAAGCGGAAGGCGTTGGAGTCAATGAAGGAAAACGCGCCGTTGACGTTGCCAGTGGCGAAGCCGAGATTCGTCCAGTTAATAAAGTTGGTGGTGGCCTGGATGGCATAGACGTTGGTGGGGACGCCGGTGCCGGTAAATTGCCAGACGCCATTCGTCAGCTTTGCGGTGGTGGACAGTTTCGGCAGGGTGCGCACGAGGACAACATCATTGCCGGTGCCGCCGGCATAGTGGATCTGCGCCGGCTGGCCGCTGAGAAAGAGATAGGCGTTTTCCTGCAGGTTGGAGAAGGTGCCGATGACCGGATCCGTGCCATCGTTGTCCACGAGGGTGAAGGTGTCGCCATAGGCGCCGGCATAGGCGCCTTTCAGGATCAATTTCGCGCCGTTGAGGTTGACCTTGCCAATGACGTTGAGCTTGCCATAGCCGGTATCCGGCGCGCCACCATTGATGGCGCAGACGAGCGGGCCGGAGGCGAGATTGACAGTGCCGGCGGGCAGGGAAATATCCACGCCGACGGCGGCAGGCACGAGGCCGGCCGGGTCGCAGAAGAATGAGAAGTTGGTGGTGCCGGTGATGGTGACGGGCTGGCTGATGGTGATGGGGCCCGCGTGATCCACAAAGTAGAGGTTGGCGGTGGTGATCTCGGTCAGTTCGGAGGCCGTAATGCCCAAAGTGGCGGTGGCGCCGGCGGTGCCGAGGTCAATGTTGGTCGAAGGCGGTGCGGGGGTGAACTGGACATGGCTGGTGCCGTTGCTGGCGGTGATGGTGGCCGTGCCGTCCAGCGACACGGTGTCCGCGTAGAAATTAACGGAGCCGCCGTTGGCCGGCGTGTATATGGCGGCGGAACTGGCAAGGTATATTCCATAGCTCGGCCCCGTCCCGGAGCCGCCATTGACATTTACATTGCCCCCATTGGAGCAGATGCGCGAACCGGCGCTGCCCATCTCGAGGCCCATGTTGAACCCGCCCGCACCGCCGCCGGTGCCCGCGACGATGACCAGGCCGTTGCCGCCGGCGCTGATCTCCGCCCCGAACAGCACGGACACCCCGATGCCGTAGTAACTGCCGGCTTGACCGGAATGCCCGGTGACCGACACCGTGCCGTTGCTCGAAGTGATGACCGAGCCGGCGCCATAGATGGTGACGCCGCGGTTGACAATGCCGGTGCTGGCACCGCCGTAGCCGTTGATGAACACATTGGTCGAGCCGCCATAAATTTTCGCGCCGTTGATGACCTGGACACCGAGCTGATAGCCGCCCGGGGCGTTGCCGCCGGTGCCATTCACGAAAATATTTCCCATGCCGGTGGACTTCAGGGTCGCCCCGTCAAGGTTGACGCCGATGAAATTGCCGGTGGTGGCGGGAGATTGCTGGTTGGCCTCCACATCGAGATCGCCATTCTGCACGACGAGGCTGGAACCGCTGCCGAGCTGGATGTTCTGGCTGGCAAACATATAGATGTAGCCGGTGCCGCTCGTAACCAGGTTCACGTTCGGGGCGACGTTCACAATATTGGTGGCAGGCGTATTGTTTTGCAGTTCCACATCCAGGAAATTGCCGGGGGCGAAGTTGATGTTGCCGTTGAAATTGACGGTGGTGTTCGTGGTGCCGGCGTAGAGGCTGAGGTCGGGGAACGTGGTGCCGGAAAAGGCGCTGACGTTGATGGTGTAATTGCCGCCGCCGGCGTGGACATAGATATCAGTGACGCCGCTGAGGCTGAGGTTGCCGGAATCATTGTTGCGGTTGGCGCCGCCGTTCACGCTGAAGAGGCGGCCGGGGACGGAAAACAAGAGGCTGTTGCTGGTGGGGTTGGTGATGGCAAGGGTGTCGCCGTTGCCGGAATTGTCCGTGAGTGTGATGGAGCCGCCGCCGGTGGTGACGGTGTAATCTGGCGCCGTGCCGACGGTGACGGTCACCGACCAGGCGGAGCCGGTGGAGAAGTCGGCGCTCGCATAGGCTTCATAAGTGCCGGCCGGCAGCGGATAGGGCGTGGCAAACTGCCCCGTGAAATTGGCCGTGCCCGTGCCGGAGATGGTTTCATTATTGAAGCTGACAAATCCGGAAAACCCGCCACCGGTGACGGTCTTGGAAACCTGGTTGATCTGGAGACCCGCCGGGACGGTGACTTGGAAGTGATCCTGGCTGTCCGACGGGGTGGTGACGGTGCCGGAAAAGGTGTTGGCACCGGCCGAAAGCGTGTAGGTGCTGCCGGGGGCGGTGTTGGAAAAATCTGGCGGTTCACTGACGTTGATGGCAGAGACCTGGGTGACAAACGGAGTGAACAGGAACGCCGCCATGAGAAATTGAGCTGCAACCAAGCGCAAGTTGAACCGGGTTTTCATGATAAATTCTGAGTTTCCATCGACCTCTCAACCTCCTGCCAACACCCAGGCGATTTTTGGAAGTTATATTGACTATTAGAGAAAATCAAAAACTCATCTGCCTTACAATACAATTCAAACACAATAACCGGACAACCGTGAGTTGAAGCGTAAATGAATTTCAGAATTTATGAGTTGAGCAGGCTTCCCACTTTGGACTGCGGACTGTTGAAAATACCGGGCAAAAAATGCGGGTTTATATTCCCCAAACTCGTCCGGTTTTTTCAACGCGCGGTGTTCATCCGCATCCGGGCTGGCCAAAACCAGCCCGAATGCAAAAGCAGCTTTAAATCAGGATTTACAGACACCCGGCAACTTCATCCCGGTGGCTGTCAAATGACCAGACAACCGTGTCTAAAAGACGGTCACCGTCGCGGTAATTTTTACCGGCCTCAATCGCAACCTGCCCTTGGCATGATTTTTGCAAACAAGCCGGCCGTGAAACTGGCCATGGCCATGAGCCCGATGATCGGCGAAGAGGAAACTCAACGTCAGCGGGAGATCCGCACCCGGCTCGAACGCGAAGAGCGGGAGCAGGCGCGGGCGCGGTTCCGTCAGCAACTGGCCGCCCGCGCGCGCAAAACTTTTGTCTTCCTGTTTGGCGCGGCCGTGGTGCTGTATCTGGTGGTCAACACCGGGCGTTTTCAGGATTACGGCAGCCAGGCCGGCCGGCGGATTTCCGCCAAGGTCAACTCCCACAGCACCCTCAAGCAAAACGCGCTGAAATACGAGGAAGAGGTTGACACGATCACCAAGTGATCCGCGGCTTTTCCCCGGTCTCCCGGCCAGTCTAAATTAAAGCTTAATAAGCTGCGGTTCCCGCGAGCTGAAAACCGGGCTGCCACCCATTACGGTCGGAGATTCATCATCAGCCAGCGGAAATTATCGCCCTGGGTTTCGATGGTCGTGGTTGTTCCATTCTTGCTGCCATTCCAGATATTGACGGTGTCGAAAAAGACCGGGTCATGCTGAAACTGAACGTGCATGTCCCCGAAAAGGGCGTTGATGCCCACTCCCTTGGCCACACCTGACCGGTGGGTCACCATGTCCAGACGATACACCAGATCCGTGGTGATGGCGTATTTTCCAGTCAGTTCCGTGGACTTGAGAGCCGGTGCCGGCGGAGCGAAGGCTGGTTTGGTGCTGACCGTGCCCCGGCTGGGTAATGTCCTTGTGCCAGATTGTGGATAATACGTATAGCCAATCCGCACCCGGGCAGACCCGCTATCAAGCGTGCCGTCGTCTTGAAGCAGCCAATTCGGCCAGCCTGCACCGCTGCTATACTTTTCGTAAGTTCTCACATCGGTGTAAACGGTGCTGCCGGCTTTCACCATGGTACCGCTCAGGCAATAAAAAATCCTGGCATTAGAAATCGCCTTGGTTTCAAAAAGGAATCCGAGGTTTTTCGCACCCGCCGCATCAAGGGTTCCCTTATACGCATCGTAGGTCGCATCATCATCCGCCGTGGAGGTATCGGGCCATTCGCAAGGTGGCATGGCGTCCTTATAGTCGGGTGAATACATCGCCAGACCAATGCCAATCTGGCGCAAATGATTCACACAAGTAGTACGCTTGGCCTTCTCCTTCGCCAAGGCCAGCGCCGGCAGAAGCATCGCCGCCAAAATGGCGATGATCGCGATGACGACAAGCAGTTCGATGAGGGTGAAGCCGGCCCGAAGTTGCGGCGACGCCGGGGCTGTGGAATCAAGTTTTTTCATGGGTGTGAACATCATTCTGACACAAAAACACTTCAAGAGCCCGCTCTGAGAGGGTCTAAGTGGTTATTATCAACGAGTCTGAACCCAAGCCCCGCCTCGTCAAGCGGGAAAACGTTCTAGAACCCTACTCTTTCGGGGGGGGTGCCGGCGGCGGGGATTCAACTCACCGGGGTGATCCGCACGGTCACTTCCATCTTGTGGTCGATGGTGCCGCGGTAGTTGCCGCTGACGGGTGAGACGTCCGCATAGTCGCGGCCGTTGGCCAGTTTGATGTACGTTCCGTCGAGTTGGCGGTTGTGCGTGGGATCAAGGCCGCGCCAGCCGTGGCCGGGGATGAAGACTTCCACCCAGGCATGCGTGGCGCTGGCGGCCTCGGTCGCCAGATAGCCGCTGACATAGCGGGCCGGGATCTTCAACGAGCGGCACAGGCCGATCAGCAGGTGCGCGAAATCCTGGCAGACGCCGCGGCGGTCCACGAGGACATCGCGCATGTGCGTCTGGACATGCGTGGACTTGGATTCGTATTTGAACCCGGTGTAGACGGCATTCATCAGCGCCAGGACGGCCAGCCAGGCATCCTCCACGCCCTCGATCGCGTCGAGCGCAAATTTCCACGCCTCCGGCGAGAGTTCCACAAAGTGGCTGGGCTGCAGATAATCGTAGCAGCGCTCGATGTTCGGCGCCTCCTTCATCTGCTCGAACGAACACAGCTTCTCCACCGGCAGCGGCGCGGGCGGACGGGTGATCACCCGCGATTGCGCCTCGATCAGGAGATAGGTGTGCGGCTCGATAATCTCGAAATGATTCACCCAGTTGGAGTAAAAATCCTTGAAATGCGTCAGGCGCGCGGCCGGCAGCACCCGCAGCAGAAAACTGTCCACCGTCTGCTCCGGGATGGGCATGGGCTGGAGGCGCACGTCGTTAAAGCTGTCGCGCACGGGCGACGGATAGTCGTACCGGGTGCGATGCAGGATGTCATATTTCATTTTGGTTTTGCCGGCCGGGCGCCCGGCGCGCGCAAACTAATTCTAAATCTCCTCCACGTCCACCGACACCTTCACGTCGTGATCTCCGCCGCCGGTCAGGATGCCGGCGACCGGGCTCACATCGCCAAAATCACGGCCATACGCGACGATGATGTGCTCCTCGGCGGGGCGGACGTTGTTGGTCGGGTCAAAATCCACCCAGCCGGTGCCGGGGCAAAAGATGCGGAACCAGGCGTGGCTGGCGTCCGCGCCCACCAGGCGGGGTTTGCCTTCCGGCGGACGCGTCCGCAGATAGCCGCTGACGTAGCGCGCAGGCAGCCCCAGTGAACGCAGGCAGGCGATGCCCAGATGCGCAAAGTCCTGACACACGCCCCGCCGCTTCTCCCAGACCTCCTCGAGCGGTGTCGCCACGGTGGTGGCCCGGGAATCAAACTTGAAATCCTCAAAGATCCGCCGGGTGAGTTCCGTCGCGCCGGTGAGCAACGGCACGTCCTTGCCAAAACTTTCCGCCGCGTAATCGGCGAATTCCATCGAGGCCCGGATGTGCGGCGAATCAAAGACGAACTGGTAAGGATCGACCACCTCCGGCGAGACCGGGTCGCGGAACAATTCCGCGACCTGCTCCCATGGCGTGGAATTGTCCGGTGCCGGATTTTTCGCGGCATTCACCGACACCCGGCTGTGCGTGATGATCTCCAGCTTGTCATGGATCTCCTGGATGGCGAAAAAGCAAAGCCGGTTGCCGAAATAATCCGTCCGCTCCTTGCGCAGGGCCGGCTCGGGAAAGATCTTGAGCGAAAACTTGTCGCAGCCCTGCACGTTCGTGACCCGCGGCTCGAGCCGGGCGACATGATGCGAGACCGTCACCGGCGCGGCGTATTCGTAAAGCGTGCGATGGGTGATGTTGTAGTTCATTCCTCGCTCCCCCGCCCGGTCCGTGAGATCGCCGAGTGCGCAAAGTAGCTTGCCGCAATGGCATCGGATAACTGTGGCAGCGCCTGCAGGGTCTCCCGGATGGTTCCCGCGAGATCCGAGCCTGCCCACCTGGCCGCGGGCCCGGCCAGTTCCCGGGCATCGGCACGCTCCAGCCGCAGCAGGCAGTTGAGCAGGGTTACTTTTCCTGCCCCGGAGGCATCGCTGCGTTCCTTGGGCAGCTTCTCAAAATGTTTCACGAGCTGTTTGATCTGGAACAGGACCGAGCGGGGATTTTTGTCATCGAGCAGGACCAGGTCGAACACCGCCGGCACGCTGGGCAGCAGCGTATAGCGCGAGCGGAACGTGATGCTGCTGTCCACCACCTCCAGCACGGCCTCCAGCACGCTGGGGTTTTCCGCGTCCGGCGAACGCAGCGTGGCATCCAGCAGCGTGCAAAGGTACACCGCGCGTTCAATGCGCAGGCCCATGTCGAGAAAGCGCCACGCCTGCGCCCGCGTCATGTTCTCGCGGGCCAGTCCGTGGAACGCCGCCAGGCCGAGCAACGTCTCATTCAACACGGTCGCCGCTTCCCCCGCCAGCACCACCGGGCTGCTGGCCGGCGTCCCCAGCCGGTCATTGAGCTGGCTCAGGACATGCCACATGTCGTTCGAGGTGCGGTCGCGCACCAGCATGGCCAACCGCTGCAACTGGTCCGCGGTGTTGCGCAGGCTGCCGGCGCGGGCCGAATCAAAGATCGCCGCGAGCAGTTCCGCCTCGAACGCCTCGGCGTTCTGCCGCAGCTCCGGCTTCTTGGATATCCCCGGCAGTTGCCCCTGCTTCTCCAGGGTTTCCAGCAAGGGCGCAACCAGCGGCTGGCCGCCGCCCGCGCGTTCCGGGTTGAAGCGCAACAGGGCGCTGCGCAACAGCCGCGCCGTGGCGTCGGCGCGTTCCGAGTACCGGCCGAGCCAGAAAAAATTGTCCGCCAGCCGCGAAGGCAGGTTGTTGCCCGTCCGCCGCAGTTCCACACCGGAACCGGGGGCATGCAACAACGAGAGCTCCTCCACGGGCGTTTCGGAAATAAGCCACGTATCTTTGCTGCTGCCGCCACCCTGCATGGAAATAAATTTCCCGCCCGTATCAGGCGAAACGCGCGTCAGGCCGCCGGGCATCACGCGATACCCCTGCTCCGTCGCCACGAGAAAAACCCGCAGGCTGACGGGGCGTGCGACCAATCCGTCCTTGTCCCACACCGGCGCGGTGGAAAGCGCCACGCGCTCCTGCGCGACAAACAGGTCGGGGTCGAATTCGATGTGCCGTTTCAGCGCCGCCCGCCCGGCCTCGCTCAAGGGCTTCTCCGGATCCGGCACGCGCAGGTGCGAGCGGAACGCCGGCTTGATGACCAGCTTGTCGAGATGTTCCACAACGTATTCGCGCGCCGCCCGCTGGCCGCACCACCAGGTCGCCACCGAGGGCAGCTTCAATTTCTCCCCGAGGATATGCTTGCACAAACCGGGCAGGAAGGACATGAACGCCGGGCTCTGCACCAGGCCGGTGCCGAGGGCGTTGGCCATCACGACATTGCCCGCCCGCACCACTTCGACCAGGCCGGGCACGCCAAGGATGGAATCGTTGCGCAATTCCAGCGGGTCGCAGAAATCGTCGTCCACGCGGCGCAGGATTACATCGACACGCTCCAAGCCGCTCAAGGTCTTTAGAAAAACGTGATTGTCGCGCACGGTCAGGTCCTGCCCCTCGACCAGCGTATAACCGAGATACCGGGCCAGATAGGCCTGCTCGAAATAGGTTTCGTTGTGCGGACCGGGCGTGAGCATCACCACGCGCGCCTTGTCCGCCTGGCGCGGCGAAAGCTGCGCGAGCGCACCCTGGGCATCGCGGAAAAACCCCGCCAACCGGTGCACATGATTGTCCCGGAACGCCTCGGGCAGAATGCGCGAGGTGACCAGGCGGTTTGCCAGCGCATAACCCGCGCCGGTGGGAATCTGCGTGCGATCCGACACCACCCACCAGCGCCCGTCCGGCGAACGGGAAAGGTCGGCGGCGTAAAAATGCAGGAACCGGTCGTTGGGCACCGGCACGCCGTGCAGCGGCCGTAAAAAGTCCGGCTGCGCAAACACCAGCGCCGGCGAAAGCCAGCGCGAACGGATCAGCTCCTGCGCGCCGTAGCAATCGGCCAGGATTTTGTTCAGCAACGTGGCGCGCTGGATCAAACCGGCTTCGAGCGCATGCCACTCGTCCGGCGCGATGACCAGGGGAACGGGGTCGAGCTGCCACGGACGCTCCACGCCCCGCGGATCGCTGTAGACGTGGTACGTGATGCCCTGTTCGTGAACCAGCCGCTCACAGGTTTCGCGGCGCCGGCGCAATTCCAAGGCGGTAAATTCCTCCAACGTGCCCAGCAGCTTGGCATAATGTGCGCGCGGCCGGGCTTCGTCCGCCAGGAATTCATCGAATGCTGCCGCCCCGCGCTGATATTTTGCCAGCAGGCCGGCACCCGCCGGGGCCGCTTTTTTGGCGGCCTCGGTTTCCACCGGCGATGATTGGGCCTGTGATTGGGTCATGGGCGTCTGCGGACGGTCTTTTTTGCTGTCGTCCACGTCAGACATTGCGCAAATCGAGCGTAAAAGGAAAGTCGCCGTTGGGGATTTCCGGCGGCGGCGTGAACTTGCCCGGCGTATGCACCTGGCGGAAGAAACGCGACAACCGGCGCGCCTCGGCCTCGTAACTGTTCACGGGGAACGTGTCATAACCGCGTCCGCCCGGATGCGCGACGTGATACGTGCAACCGCCGAGCGAACGTTTGTTCCAGGTGTCGTAGAGGTCAAATCGCAACGGCGCATGCACCCCGATGGTGGGATGCAAACAGCCCGGCGGCTGCCAGGCGCGATACCGCACGCCGGCGACCCCCTCGCCATTCGTGCCGGTCGGATGCAGCGGCACGCGATGGCCGTTGCAGGTGATGGCGAAACGGTTGCCCGTCAGCCCGCGCGCCTTGACCTGCAGACGTTCGAGCGAGCTGTCCACGTAGCGCACCGTGCCGCCGCCGCCCGGTTCTTCGCCGAGGACATGCCACGGCTCCAGCGCGGTGCGGAGTTCGATCTGCAAATCACGTTGCTCCAAATCCCCGATGCGCGGAAAACGAAACTCGAAGTGCGGCGCGAACCAGTCGAATTCAAACGGATACCCGGAATCGCGCAGGTCATGGATGACATCGCGAAAATCGGTTTCGCAAAAATGCGGCAGCATCCAGCGGTCGTGGATGCCCGTGCCCCAGCGCACCAGTTCGTTATGGTAAGGCTCCTTCCAAAACTTCGACACGAGGCCGCGCAAGACCAGATGTTGCGCGAGGCTCATCTGGGCATGCGGCGGCATCTCGAAGGCGCGCATCTCCACGAGACCGAGCCGGCCGCTGCTGCTTTCGGGGGCGTACAGCTTGTCGATTGAAAACTCGGCGCGATGGGTGTTGCCGCTCGAGTCGATCAACAGGTTGCGGAACAGCCGGTCCACCATCCATGGCGGCGTTTTGCCGAACTGGCCCATCTGGCGGTCCATTTCCTTGAAGGCCACTTCCAGCTCGTAGAGCGAATCATTGCGCGCCTCATCCATGCGCGGCGCCTGTGACGTCGGGCCGACAAAGAGGCCGCTGAACAGCCAGCTCAACGACGGATGGTTCTGCCAGTACGCCAGCAGCGAACGCAACAAATCCGGCCGGCGCAACACCGGGGAATCCGGCGGGGTTTCCGCGCCGATGATGATGTGGTTGCCGCCGCCGGTGCCGGTGTGGCGGCCGTCCAGCATGAATTTTTCCGTGCCGAGCCGCGTCTGGCGCGCTTCCTCGTAGAGGATTTCCGTGCGTTGGACGAGTTCATCCCACGTCTTGCTCGGGTGCATGTTCACCTCGATGACCCCGGGGTCGGGCGTCACGGCGAGCTTGTTGAGGCGCGGATCTTTCGGCGGCGTTTCGCCTTCGATGATCACCGGCACGCCCATTTCGGTGACGGCCGTTTCGATGCCGGCGATGAGGTCGAGATAATCCTCCGTCTTTTCCACGGGCGGCATGAAGACATGCAGACGTCCGTTGCGCGGCTCGACGCACAAGGCGGTGCGGATGATCCACGGCGCGCTCTGGCCCACGGCGGGACGGCGGGACGCATCTTCCTCCGGCGAGAGCGGTTCCAGCGGCGTGGTTTTTTGCACGCGCCGGCCCGGGCCGCCGCCCAGTTCCTGCGCGCGTTGACCACGGCCTTCGCCGGGCTGCGTGGCCGACTCGGCGCGGCCGACGAAACGTTGCCGGTAGGGAAATTCCTTCGGCAATTCCGGCAGCTTGGGATTCGACGGGTCCTGCGGCCGCAGCCAGGGAAAATCCTTTTCCGCGACCCACGGGATCGAGTCCAGCGGCAGGCGCAGGCCCATCGGCGAATCGCCGGGGATGAGCCAGAGGGTGTCGTCATCGCGCAGGAACCACGCGCCAGACACCCAGCCATCAGTCACGCGCTTGATCGGCAGCGAGTAGCCCACGACGGAATCAAGCCCCTGCTGAAAAATGCGCGCGATGCGCTCCCGTTCCTGCTTGTCCTTGAGATTGGATTTTTCCGGCGTGACGTTGACCGGAAAGCGGCGTTCCTTCCAGGTGTAGTAAAACGCGTCCTCGTAAGCCGGAATCAAATGCTTCGGGTCGCCGCCCACCAAGGTGGCGATGCGCGACAATAGTTCCTTGGCATCCTTCGCGCCGTGGCCGTAATTCTTGGATTCATCCGCGATGAGCGAATCATCCTTCCAGATCGGCACGCCGTCCTTGCGCCAATACGCGGCCAGCGCCCAGCGCGGGAGCGGCTCACCGGGATACCACTTGCCCTGGCCGTAATGCAGCAGCGAACCGGGCGCGAATTTTCCGCGCAGCCGCTTGATCAGTTCACCGGAAAGCAGGCGCTTCTTGTGCGACACCGCGGTGAAATTCCATTCCGCGCCATCGGGATCGTCAATCGAGACGAACGTCGGTTCGCCGCCCATCGTCAGGCGCACGTCGCCTTTTTTCAAATCGGCGTCAATCGCATGGCCGAGGGATTCGATTTCCTTCCATTGTTCATCGGTGTAAGGCTTGGTGACACGCGGCGATTCGTGGACACGCGTCACGTTCATCTCGAAGGCAAATTCGCATTCGCACTCATCCACCCCGCCGGAGATCGGCGCGGCGCTCGAGGGATCAGGGGTGCAAGCCAGCGGGATGTGGCCTTCGCCCGCCAGCAGGCCGGAGGTCGGGTCCAGCCCCACCCAGCCGCCGCCGGGGAGATATACTTCCGTCCACGCGTGCAGGTCGGTGAAATCCTTTTCCGCGCCGCTCGGGCCGTCCAGCGCCTTCACGTCGGGTTTGAGCTGGATCAGGTAGCCGCTGACGAAACGCGAGGCGAGGCCGCAATGACGGAACAACTGGCACAACAGCCACGCCGAATCACGGCAGGAACCGCTCATCTTCTCCAGCGATTCCTCGGGCGTCTGCACACCGGGTTCGAGGCGGATGGTGTATTTGATGTCCTGCCAGAGCCGCTGGTTGACGCCCACCAGAAAATCGATGGTCCGGGGCTTCTCCGCTTCCGGAATCTCCAGCCGCTCCTGCTTGGTGCGACGCTTGGTTTCCCCCAGAAAATCCTTCCGGATGGCCGTCAGATACTTCGTGAACTGCGGCGTCAGCCAGCATTTGCGCTGGAACGGCGCGAGTTCGTGGTTCAGCGCGGGATCGTACGCAAACGGAAATTTCTCCGCCTGCGGTTCCAGAAAGAAGTCAAAGGGGTTGAACACCGCCATCTCGGCCACCAGGTCCACCTCCACGCAAAACTCGCGCGTCGGCTCCTCAAAGACGAGCCGCGCCGAGTAGTTCGACTGCGGGTCCTGCATCCAGTTGATGAAATGCTTCTCCGGCGCGATCTTGAGCGAGTAGGACAGGATGCGCGTCCGCGCGTGCGGCGCGGGCCGCAGGCGCACGACCTGCGGGCCGAGATGGACGAGCCGGTCGTATTTGTAATGCGTCTTGTGGTGGAGCGCGACGTGGATGGACATGGGTTAGTAAGGACGGACGAGGGTGGACGGAGGCGCCGGGCGCGCCTGTTGCTGCTGCTCTTCCTGCTGGACCATGTGTTGTTCGTCGGGATTTTGAAATGGTTGAAAGATGTAGGCCTGAAAGAGCGCCGCGCCGATGTTGTTCAGCTTGAGCTGCGCGTCATCGAGATATTTGTGCAGCCCGATCTCAAAGATTTCATCCACGGTGCTGAATTGCAATTCCGCCAGGAAACGCCCGGTGAGCTTCTCCGCGTCGTTACAAAAATGCCCTTCGGCCACGCCGGAGATGCGCCGCACCGCCCGGTTCAGACCCGTCACGCAAAAGCGCACGGAGCGCGGGAAATTATCATCGAGCAGGAGAAACTCGGCAACGAGCCGCGGATGCACGTCCGCGCCGGAGATGGTCTTGTAGGCGTCCCACGCGCTGCACGAACGCAGCACCGCCGACCATTCGATGGCATCAGTCGGACTGACGTTTACCGGCGCCCCCCGCTCCGGCAGCGTGCGGTGGCGCACGTCCAGGATGCGGGTCGTCTTGTCGGCCCGCTCCAGAAACTGCCCGGCCTGCACGAACCACCAGCCTTCATCATGCACCATTGTGGCGTTGATGATGCCGATGACGTGGAGCGACGCCGATTTGATCTCCTGGAAGAATTCGCTGGGGCTGCGGTCCCAGACCTTCCGCGCGTGCGGGGAACGGATGAACAGGTAAACCCGGTTTAACTCCTCCCAGAGCTCCAGCGTGATCTGGTCGCGCACCATGCGCGCGTTTTCGCGCGCGGAACAGATGCACTGGAAGATGGAATTGGGGTTCTCCGGCTGGAACACGAGGAATTCCGTCACCGCCTTGCCCGTGGCGTGCGGATGCGCCTTGAAAAACGCCTCGTCATCCCCGGTCGCTTGCACGATCGGCTCCCAGTATTCGATGAGGCGTTTCTCGTCGAGATTCCGCATGTCGAGCAGCAGTTGCAGGTTCACGTCCACGATGCGGGCGATGTTCTCGGCGCGCTCGATGTAACGGGCCATCCAGTAAAGTGAGTTGGCGACGCGGCTTAGCATTTTATATCCATGAGTTGCAGGCTGAGTTTTTCCAGGGCGGTTGGTTTATTCGTCCCCATAAAGCACCCAGGTGTCCTTGCTCCCGCCACCTTGGGACGAATTGACCACGAGCGAACCCTTGCGCAGCGCGACGCGCGTCAGGCCGCCGGGAATGATCGAAACCCGCTCGCCCGACAGGATGAACGGCCGCAGGTCGATGTGCCGCCCTTCAAACTTGCCCTCGCAAAAGGTCGGGTGCTGCGAGAGATAGATCATCGGCTGGGCGATGTAGTTGCGCGGCTCGGCAATGACCAGCTTGCGGAATTTTTCGATCTCGGCCTTCGACGCCTTCGGCCCCATGAGCATCCCGTAGCCGCCGGATTCGTTGGCCGCCTTCACGACGAGTTCCGGCAGATGTTCCATGATATATTTCATGTCCTCCTTCTCGCTGGCGAGATACGTGGGCACGTTGGGCAGGATCGGCTCCTGGTCAAGGTAGTACTTGATCATGCGCGGCACGAAGTAATACATCACCTTGTCGTCGGCGATGCCCGTGCCGATGGAGTTCGCCAGCGAAACGTTGCCGGCGCGGTAGGCGTTGATCAGCCCCGCCACCCCGAGCATGGAGTCACGGCGGAAAACCGTCGGGTCGATGAAATCGTCGTCAATGCGGCGGTAGATGACGTGGACGGGCTGCAGCCCCTTGGTCGTGCGCATGAACACCCGCGAATCGCGGATGAACAGGTCACGTCCCTCGACGATCTCGATGCCCATCTGCCGCGCCAGGTAGGTGTGCTCAAAATAGGCGCTGTTGTACGCCCCCGGCGTGAGCAGCACAACCGTCGGATCGGCCACGCCCGCGGGCGCGATGTAGCGCAGCGACTTCAAAAGCTCCTGCGCGTAGTTTTCCACCGGCCGGACACCGATGCCCTCGAACATCGACGGGAACGTGCGCTTCATGGCGCGGCGGTTTTCCAGGACGTAGCTCACGCCGGACGGACAGCGCCCGTTGTCCTCCAGCACCAGATAGTTGCCATCCTTGTCGCGGATGAGGTCGGTGCCGCAGATGTGGATATAGATGTCCTTCGGCACGTTGAAGTTCACAAACTCGCGCCGGAAATGCCGCGCGGACAGGACGTAAAATTCGGGGATGACGCCGTCCTTGAGAATTTTCTGCTCGTGATAGATGTCGTGCAGGAACAGGTTCAGCGCCGTGATGCGCTGGGTGAGGCCGCGCTCGAGAAACTCCCATTCCGTGGCGGGGATGATGCGCGGGAGCAGGTCGAAGGGGAAAATCTTCTCCGCGCCCTGGGCATCGCCATAGACGTTGAAGGTGATGCCCTGCCGCATGAAGGCCGCGTCCACCGCCTCGCGCTTGGCGTCGAACTCGACCGGCTTCATCTTTTCGAAAGTCTTGTGGAACTTCCGGTAATGGTCGCGGATGCCGGTCTTGGCGCACAGCATCTCGTCGAATCCGCCGTTGACTTTATATTTTTTCAGCATAACACCGAGTTGTTTTTTTGACCATGTGGACAATTTCCGCCAGCCTCCGTGAGCGCACATCTTTTGCCTGCGCGCTCAAAAAGAAGCATATCGGGGGCGCTAAGCAAGCGGTTTTTTGGCAATTTGATGAAAGCCGGCCGCCAAGCCGCCCATTCTGAGTTGTCGCCATGATTGATCATCCATTCCTCTTTAGCAGCCGCCTTGCCGGATGACGGATTTCTTGTGAATTTTTTCACAAACACTTGCCGCCCATGCCTCCCTCGCTTAATTTTGCGCCGGTGAAGAAAAGCAGCCGGCCCATCATCCCGCGCAAGACGATTTATCGTCTCTCCATCTACACGCGCTGCCTGGCGCGGCTGCGCGAGAATGGCATCGGCACCGTTTCCAGCGAGGCCCTGGCCAAGGCCGCCGGGGTCAAACCGACCCAGCTCCGCAAGGATCTCGCCTATTTCGGCACCTTTGGCACGCGCGGGCTGGGCTACGATGTGCTGGAGCTTTCGCAGAAGATCTCCGACGAACTGGGCACCTCCCGCCTGCAGCCCGTCATCCTCGTCGGCGTCGGCCATCTCGGTCTGGCGCTCGTTTCCTATCGCGGCTTTGAAAAGGAAGGGTTTGAGATCATCGCCGCCTTTGACACCGACCCGGGCCGCAAGCGCGACAAAAAAATTTCCCAGCCGATCTTCGGCATCGAGGCGATGCCCAAGTTCATCGCCGAGCACAATGTCAAGATGGCCATCCTCTCCGTGCCCGCCGCCGTGGCCCAGGAGGTGGCCAACAAACTCGTGGAATGCGGCGTGATGGGCATTCTGAATTTTGCCCCGATCGTCCTCGCCGTGCCGGAAGACGTGATGGTGAACAACGTCAACCTCGCCATCGAGCTGGAAAATCTCAGCTACTTCATCCAGGGCTGACGCAGAAACTGTTGGTCAGATCACGTCGGCGAAGGTGCGTTCCATCTTGCGGAAATACCAGATGCCGGTGATCAGCAGCACCACGACCACCGCCACCGAGGTAAGCAGCTCGCGGACATCCAGCGGCGTCGGCGCACCCAGCAAAGACCACTGGAAACCGTCAATCACTCCCACCATGGGGTTCAGGGCGTAAAACATCGAAAACGTGTCGCCCAGCTTCGCCTTGATGGCCGCGCTGGTAAAGATGACCGGCGAGACATAGATTCCGAATTGCACAAAGAAAGGGATGATGTAACGGAAATCCCGATACTCCACATTCAGCGCGCACAGCCACAGGCCGATCCCGAACGCCGCCCCAAATGCCAGCACCATGAACAGGGGCAGAAACAGCAGGTGCCAGTCCGGGGCGAACCGGTAAAACACCATGAACAGCGCCATCAATCCCAGCGTGATGAGAAAATCCACAAAGCTGGTGATCACCGCCCCCGCCGGCACCACCAGGCGCGGGAAATATACCTTGGAAATCAAATTGGCATTCCCGACCAGGCTGTTGCTGGCCTCGGTCATGGCCGTGGCGAAGAACTGCCACGGCAACATCGCCGCCATCAC
This sequence comes from Verrucomicrobiia bacterium, assembly GCA_031290985.1. Taxonomy (GTDB): domain Bacteria; phylum Verrucomicrobiota; class Verrucomicrobiia; order Limisphaerales; family UBA11358; genus UBA11358. The sequence goes on from JARLJW010000022.1 coordinate 48,594, forward strand.
CAGCAACGCATACGGAACCTCGCCCGGGGCCTTCAAACCGGCGACCTTGTTGGCGAACACGGTGAAGATGATCGTCATCAAGAGCGGCCGGATGACCGCCCACGCCACGCCGACGGCCGTCTGTTTGTAACGCACCAGGATGTCGCGCCAGGCCAGGAAATAAAACAGCTCGCGATAACGCCAAAGGTCGCGCCAGTAGTTCTTTTCGGCGCGGCCGTTTTCGATGAGCAGCTCTTGCATCGCGGGAAGTGTTGGCCGGAATTGGGTAAAACTCAAGCCTGCTCGTGAAAGGGAAAATTCAATGCACTGCGCAGCAGCCGCCACCCGCCAGATCCGGGCTGACGTAGGGAATGCCCAGCGCCATGCCGCGCAAAATCAGCAAACCCGCAAGGACACACACACCAACTGGAATCGCACTCCTCAATCTCAAGCGGATTGAGATTGGAAATAATTTCCCCGACAGGCTGATGCCCAGCATCGTCGGCAAGGTGCCCAGGCCAAATGCCGCCATGTAAAACACACCATCAAGGATCGTGCTCCGTGAAACCGCCCCCGCCATCGCCACATACACGAGACCGCACGGGAGCAGCCCGTTCAGCATTCCCAGCGTCACCAGCGAACGAAAGCCCCGCCGTTGCAACTGGGTGGACATGGCGGCTTTCAGCCGCGCGACCAGGTGCACCACGGGCGCGGACAGGGAAACTTTTTTGGAGACCAAAAAACCCGCGAGGATGGCCGCCCCCAGCGCGATGGAAAGCCAGCGTTGCATCCCGGCAAGGAAGATGGATTTGCCGGCCAGCCCGGCAACCACCCCGAGCAGACAATAAGTCGCGACCCGGCCGGCCTGGTAGGCGATGCGTCCGGCGACAAACCGCGCCGGGCCGCCCGGCGGCACCGGCAACGCCAGCATCAGCGGCCCGCACATGGCGGCGCAGTGCAGGCTGCCGAGCAGACCAAGCGCAAAGGCGATGCCAAAATCCATTTTATTTATTTTCCACCGAGGCTGATCTTTTCTTCGAGGAAATACTTTTCACCGCCGGCCTCCCACCGGGCTCGCGCCACCCAGAGACCGGTGGTGAGCTGCGAAAGATTCAGGGTCTGCGTGCCGTCCGCCTTCGGCTCGAGCGGAAATTCACGGTCAAGCTTTGATTCGGACGGACGGTAGAGTTCAATCGTGCCGGAAAATTTCTGTGCCAGGTGCGCCGCCGGCAACGTGATGGTCAGCCGGGCGCTGGCGGCGTCAAAATGGATGGCCGCGCCGGATTTTTGAGTGCGGGCGATGCTGTCGATCTGGTCCTGAAACTTGAGTTCCTGCTCGTAATAGTTGTTGTTCACCAGCGTTTCGCGATGGGTCACGGCAATGGCCACCACGGTGGTCAGCCCGACGATGAGGCAGATGAAGGCGCCAATGATGCCCAGCGGCCAGAGGTTGCGGGTGGTTTTCATGGATTAATTGCGCGGGCCGATGAAGGCCGTTTTGAGGGTTTGAATTCGTTTGCCGCCGACATAAACGCCGAGCCCGATCTGCGTGGTGCCGGATTTCATGGCGGACGGATCCAGCTCGATCAGCACGGAATTTTCCAACAGCTTCTGCGGCTCGACCACCAGTTTGCCGCCCATGACCTGCAGCGAACCGGCGGAATTTTCCAGCTTCAATTCCACCGCCAGTTCGCGCGACGTCTTGTTGACCACGCGGATCGTGTAAAGGTTGCTGTAACGGCCATCCGGCATCTGCTGGAAGAGCGAGCCGGGGGCGCGCAGCAGGGTCGCCTCCACATCGGCGCGGGAAAACACCAGCACGGCGAACAAGGACACCAGCACCGTCAGCACGAACGTGTACCCCATCAGGCGGGGCGTGAAGCGCAGCGGTTCGCGACGCTCGATGCCGTTGAGCGACGCGTAGCGGATGAGCCCGCGCGGCGCGCCAATCTTGGCCATCACGTTGTCGCAGGCATCCATGCAGGCGGTGCAGTGGACGCATTCCATCTGGGTGCCATTGCGGATGTCGATGCCCGTCGGGCAGACGGAAACGCACTGGTTGCACGCGATGCAGTCGCCGTGGCCGGTCTGCCGGCGGGCGGAAAACTTCTGCTCGCGCTTGATGGGGGCGCGGGTTTCGCCGCGCGTGTGGTCGTAGGCGACGACGATGGAATTTTCATCCAGCAACAGGGATTGCATGCGGCCATAAGGGCAGATGAAAGTGCAGGCCTGCTCCCGGAAACGCGCGAAAATCCCATAGAATAAAAGCGAGAACGCGATCATGAAACCGAGCCCGGTGAGGTGCCGGGCCGGCGGATCGGTGACGATCTGATACAGCGCCTGCCAGCCGATGATGTAGCTCAACAGCACATTGCCGACCAGAAAGGACAGCCCGTAGAAAACCCCGTGCTTCAGCAGCTTCTTCGCGATCTTGGGCGCCTGCCAGGGCGCCTGGTTCAAGGCGCGCTGCTGATGCGCGTCACCTTCGATGAGGTATTCGATTTTGCGGAAGACCATTTCCATCATCACGGTCTGCGGACACGCCCAGCCGCACCAGAGCCGGCCGAACGCGGTGGTGAAGACCAAAACGCTGACCACGAAGACCAGCATCGCGATGGCAAAAATGATCATGTCCTGCGGCCAGAAAATCTGGCCCAGCACCACAAACTTGCGCTCGACTATGTTCATCAGCAGCAGCGGATTGCCGTTGATGGTGATGAACGGCCCGGAAAACATGATCATCAACAACAGCCAGCTGAACCACGTCCGCAGCCGGAAGAATTTGCCGTCCACCTTGCGCGGATAAACCCACTGGCGGCGTCCGTCCCGGGTGGCGGTGGACAAATGATCACGGAAATCCGACCAGTCCACGGACTTCGCCGCGGACCGCGCATCCGCTGTTTTTTTGTCGTCCGGCGTTGTCGGGGCTGGTTTCACTTTGGTTGCAAAATAATTTTTCGGCTTCCGCCCCGCCCGCCTTCACACGAAGGCGGGACGGGGGGAATGACGGTTACTCAAACGTGCTCGGGCCGGCGGGCTTGGCCGGCTGCTGGTTTTCCGGCAGCTTGCCGGGCGTGAGCAGCTTCGTGCCACGCAGGGTGTAGATGTAGCTGGCCACGGACTGGATCTCATCCGGTTTCAAAACCGTTTTCCACGTGATCATGCCCTTGGCCGGAACCCCGTCCCAGATGATCTTCACGGTATCCACATAGTTGCTGCCGTGGATCCAGTAATCATCCGTGAGGTTCGGGCCGACGAGACCGCCGCCATCTGCCCGGTGGCAGGGCGCGCAGAGCTTGGCATAGGTCTGGCGGCCGGCATCGAGCGCGACGCTGTCCTTCAACGGTTGCAGCGATGCCAGCGATGATTCGAACTTGCCCATTGCGGCGGCCTTCACCGCATCGCCGAGCTTCATCTCCTTCTGGTATTCGGCGGCCTGCAGATCGCCGGCGCGCGCGACGTGGTAGTACACCATGTAAGCCGCCGCGAAGATGATGGTGATGTAGAACAGCCACACCCACCAGCGCGGCAGGTTGTTGTCGAGTTCCTGGATGCCGTCGTATTCGTGATCGAGCAGCAAAGGGTCTTTGGGATCGTTGCTCATAATTTTTCCGGGTTGGATTCTTTTTCTTTTTCGCCGCCGTCCAGCGGCAGGCGGCCCATGTAGTTCAGGTGGTTTTTCTTGAGCCAGAACGCCCAGATGAGCACGCCGGTGAAAAACCCGAAGAACAGGAAGAACGAAAACAGCCCGTAGGCATTGATGTTGCCGGCCAGGCTTAGAATGGAGTGTGCAAGGTTGTATAACATATGTTTGTCCTTATTTGGCGGCCGCCGTGACCGGCGCTGATTTGATGTCCATGCCGAGCCGTTGCAGATAAGCGATGAGCGCAATGATCTCCCGGTCGGATTCGGTGGTGACGGAACCCAGCTTCAGGTTCGCCACAATCTTGTCCGCCTGCGCCGACAGGTCTTTTTGCGCCGGGCCGTTTTCATATCCGGCGGGATACGGCACGCCCAGTTTGCGCAGGCAATTGAGCCGGGCGGGCAGTGAATCCGTTTCCATTTTCTGGCTCAGCAGCCACGAATAACGCGGCATGATGGAACCCGGCGACGTGGCGCGCGGATCATCCATGTGGTTGAAATGCCACGCGTCGGGATACTTGCCGCCTTCGCGGGCCAGATCCGGCCCCTTGCGCTCCGAGCCCCACAGGAACGGATGATCATAGACAAATTCCCCGGCCTTGGAATATTCGCCGTAACGCTCGGTCTCGGAACGGAACGGACGGATCATCTGCGAATGGCAGCCGAGGCAGCCTTCGCGGATGTAGATGTCGCGGCCCAGCACCTCCAGCGGCGTGTAAGGCTTCACGCTGGCGATGGTCGGGACATTGGACTGGACCAGGAACATCGGGACGATCTCAACGAGGCCGCCCACGAGGATGGCCACCGTGGCCAGCACGGTGAAGAACATCGGCTTGCCTTCGAGCAGGCGATGCCAGGTCGGCTTGCCAGGAGCGACCGGGGCCTTTTCCAGCGCCGCCGCCTGCGCCTCGGTGTCCGGCTCAAACTGCCCGGCCTTGGCCGTGCGATACAGGTTGTACGCCATCATGAACACGCCGATGATGTAGAGCGTGCCGCCGACCGCGCGGAGCTTGAACATCGGAACGACCTGGACAATGGTTTCCAGAAAGTTCGGGTATTGCAGGAAACCCTCCTTGTTGAATTGCTTCCACATCAGGCCTTCCGTGATGCCGGCAACGTAGATGGGAATGATGTAGAACAAGATGCCCAACATGCCGATCCAAAAGTGATAATTGGCCAGCTTGGTGGACCAGAGCTTGGTCTGGTACAGGCGCGGGAACAGGTAATACAGCATCGAGAAAGTCAGGAAACCGTTCCAGCCCATCGCGCCACCATGAACGTGGGCAATCGTCCAGTCCGTATAGTGTGACAGCGAGTTCACCGTCTTGATGGACATCAGCGGGCCTTCCAACGTGCTCATGCCGTAAGCCGTCACCGCCGCCACCATGAACTTCAGCATCGGGTCCGAGCGCACCTTGTCCCACGCGCCGCGCAGGGTGAGCAAGCCGTTCAACATGCCGCCCCAGCTTGGGGCGATCAACATCAGCGAAAACACCATGCCGAGCGATTGCGCCCAGTCCGGCAGGGCTGAATACAGCAGATGATGCGGTCCCGCCCAGATGTAAAGAAACACCAACGCCCAAAAATGGATGATCGAAAGCCGGTAGGAAAACACCGGCCGGTTCGCCGCCTTCGGCAAAAAGTAATACATCAAACCGAGATATGGCGTCGTGAGGAAGAACGCCACGGCGTTGTGGCCGTACCACCATTGCACCAGCGCGTCCTGCACCCCGGCATACATCGAATAGCTCTTGAACCAGCCCCACGGCATCTCCATCGAGTTGGTGATGTGCAGCACCGCGACCGTCACCACCGTGGCGATATAAAACCAGATCGCGACATACATGTGCTTCTCGCGCCGCTTGATGATGGTGCCGAAGAGGTTCACCGCGAACGCCACCCAGACGACCGTGATGGCGATGTCGATCGGCCATTCCAGCTCCGCATATTCCTTGCTCGTCGTGAAACCGAGCGGCAGCGTGATGGCCGCGCTCACGATGATCGCCTGCCAGCCCCAGAAATTGAACCAGCTCAGAAAATCGCTGAACATCCGCGCCTTGCACAGCCGTTGCAGCGAGTAGTAGATGCCCATGAACATCCCGTTGCCGACGAACGCGAAGATGACCGCATTCGTATGCAGCGGCCGGATGCGCCCAAAGGTGATGAACTGGAAGTTCAGGTTGGCGTCCGGGAAGAAGAGCTGCACGGCGGCGAGCAGGCCGACGAGCATGCCGACAATGCCCCAGACGACCGTGGCGATCGCGAACGCGCGCACGATCCGGTTGTCGTATTTAAAAGTCTCTATATTCATATTCTAATCTTGGTTGCCTAAAACTTTCGGTTCACCGGCGGCGGGGGGGGGGGGCCCGCCCCCCCCCCCCCACCACCCGCCCGCCCCGCGGGGGGGGGCCATACACCCCCCCGCCCGGCCCCACACCGCCCATCCCCTAAAACAACACCCCCCGCCCCCCACCGATAGCCGCGCCAC
>JARLJW010000023.1 GCA_031290985.1 Verrucomicrobiia bacterium
AACGGCTAACCCCGCTTGCCGCCGCCAGGAAAACGTTTCAACCCTCGGACCCGGACGGAAAGGAAAAACCGAAAAACACTTCTAATAAAAAAACAAGAAATCGCTCCGGTCGCGCTTGACACAACTCATAGCAGTGCGGTGGCAAAGCGCTGGCGGCGACACCGCTTTCGCCCGCACCGAGGACCTGAGGGCACGCGGGAAGGACCACACCTATGACCGCCGGTTTACGAAAACCGTTGCCCGACCACGGTGCGCCACAGTTTGGCTCCATCCTCAATCTTCCATCCGCCACCCTCGCCCGCCTCAGCTTTTGCTGAGGTAACCCTCCACCGGCTCCGCCCCCGTCGTCCCCTTCAAACTCTCCCGGTACGCGGGCGATTCAATCCCCGCAGCAGCGCCATGCCGCCCACGCTGATGCCCAGCAGCCAAATCGTCGGGGCGGCCTCCGGAACCGGGGCCCAGGCGGATACGCTGACATCCACCGTCACGCTCCCTCCATTGTCGGTATAATTGTCATCATTCACGCCCATTAACAATTGATTGGCATTCTCGGGAATTATCACCGTGGTCGGACCGTTCCCGATCGAAAAGGGATTTCCCACAATCACACCGTCGTAAGCAAAGGTGCCCAGCAATTCTTCCACAAAGTGAGTGCCGGGAATATATTTCCCAGGCGTTCCGTCCGAGACCGGTCCCCAAAACCACCAGACACCATTCGCATCGCTGTAGATCGAGTCGCCGGCGTCGGCCAGGAGCGTGCGTTGACCGGGCGTCAGGCTCGTGATGGTCAATTGATTTCCGGCGGTGAAGTCCACGCCTGAAACGCTGTTCACGACGGTCGACTGCAGTTGACCGAACCCATAATCGTAGCTTGGATTCAATGAAACATCCCACGGCCCCGCCGCACCGCTCACGGTCACCGGGACGGCTTGTGCGCTCAGGGTCAGGAACAGGGAACAGGCGGCCAGGGCGATGGCTGTCGGCAGGGGATTTTTCATGGGATTATCCAGTTCATCGTGACTCCATTCAGCGCGCCCCCGGGCAGCGGATTCGCCCGCATCCGAAAAATGGTTTCTCGCTCTGAATATAAATCAATACAGCTAATGCAGCATAAGCCACACCATCTTATAAGCTACTGAATGATCATTGCAACCGGCTCAACCGGAGCTGCCTGCAATTTTCTCTGCGCTCCCGGCGGCGTGACGAATTGTAAACCAATCCGACACCGCGATGGATTGTTCCCACCCAAACTATGGCAAGTGACTAAAGCGCCGCCATTTGCGCCTGAGCCGCCCGGCTTCATGAAATTTCTTACACTTTTAAGCCGGTCACCTCCCGGGAAAAATTCTAGGGTCCAACAAAGCCCAACAAGGCCTGACGAACCTTGATTCCCAAACCCTTGCGCAAGGACCCTTCCCGGAGTTGGATCGTCCTCGTCCCCGTCCTCGAAGGCACGCTTCTGGCCCCTGACTCCTGTTTTCATGCTTTTTAAAAATTCTATGGCCGGATTTCGCCGGATTTCGCCGGATGCCCCAATCTTCCCCTTCGTTCTCCTCGCCTTCACTGTCCTTGGCCTTTCTCCGGCCGGCCTGTCTCGCCACTGCGGGATCGTCCGCACCCATCCCGCCCCTCATCTCGGGGCCTTCGCCAATCCGGCATGGTAAATTCATGAGGTTTAACTTGGTTTAATTTGGTTTAATTTTTTCGTTTTCATTGGCCTTTTCACTAATTTCCATGGCGCGAAAACAGGGTCGAATGCATCCGGATCACTCGCAGCGCTCCGGCCCCCTCTTCGCCGCTAAACGGGGGAGAAGGTTGGGGAGAGGTGGCCCCCACCGTCCGCCCCGGCCATCCTCCATTCTCGATCCTCCATCCTCGCCCCGCGCTCGGTGGCCGTACGCCAGTACCCCGTCCGGCCTCGGACTTTTTAACCGCTGATCCGCGCTAATTTCCGCGAATCAACTTGCCCGAGCGAACCTTGGCGCCCATGAGCGGTTCAAAGCCCGCCCCTTCCCCATTCTCAAACTCACTGATTCACTGATTCACAACTCACGATGATTCACTAACTCATTGATGGGTTTAATTGGTTGCCATGTCAAAGAACAACGCCCGCCACCCGCCACCCCGAACCATAAACCCGTCGATAGTATCAGCCCCCACGACCTCCCGACAACCCCCGCCCCGCAAATAAATCCAGATATATTATTGAACGTTTTCGCATAAAAACTGTCTCACACTTGTGCGGCGGAAAGAGGAAATAGCCAAAGTGGCCGGGCATTCCGCTTCGGCCAATGCTGGCTCAACCTACTCATGACGCTGGCAAAACACCAAGGCGCACCTCCGGCAGTCGCGAAGCGACCCATGGAAATGAGCCCGCCACGAAGTGGCTGGTAACGTGAACAAACTGACTTCGTGCTGAAGGCACGCTGGAGGGACGTTTGCCCTGACACCTGCGCGACCCGCCGCCGGAGCGCGACTGTGTCCCGCAACGCGGGATCAGTCGCAGCAACGTGAAAAGCCCAAACCGCATTCGAATTCGACGGCTGCGCTCTGTCCACATCCGGCTGCGGCTGGTCTCCGACACAGCCGCGCTCCGGGGGCAGTGTTAGGATGCCCCGTGCGTCCGCACGAACCAGCCCGCAATTGACCTCGCTGCCCATCCCGCGCACACCGCCCCCGAACTTCAAAAGCTGATGAGGAACCAGGCGCGAATGACCCCGGCAGCATCATGATCGAGAAAAATATCGTCTCGCAGGACGGCACCACGTTCTGTATGACCGTCCCGGACCTGCACCACCTCATCAAAGACCTCGGGTACGAACCGCATCAGCGGGATAATTGGTATCGGCTAGTTAACTAGATATGGGATATGGGCGGATTGTAACAGAATTGAAAACCAGCCCAAGACTGTAACTAGACGAGGTAGAATCGCTTGCGTTTGCTGGAACTGGCCCATTCATATGCTCCGTCCAATTGCCTTGAAAGTTAGCGCTTGCGTGATTACATTCAAGTGAACAAGCTGTGAATAACTTATGAGGGAACACCATCCAGCATACCTCAATACGGGAATTTACACCGTAGCTGAAGCTTCGCGGATTACTGGCGTGTCCAAAGAGCGCATACGTCGTTGGTTGCGGGGTTATCATTCTGAATTGCGTGGAAAAAATTACCCCCCTCTTTGGGAAAGTCAGTTGCCGTCACTCGAAAACAAGGTTGCGCTTGGATTTTTAGATTTAATTGAGATTAAATTTGTCGCGTCCTTCTTAGATGTTGGTGTGACATGGCCCGTCATCCATAAGGTTAGAGAAAAAGCGCAGCAGCTTTACGCAGACACACAGCATCCTTTTTGCACGATGCGATTTGTTACCGATGGACGTCAGATATTTCAAGCCTTGCATGAGGAAACTGGCGATACATGTCTTGTAGAAATTGCAACCGATCAGCGTGTGTTCGCTGAAATAATCAGGCCATTTCTAAAGCAATTGGAATTTCGCGATGGAACGATATTAGAACGCTGGTGGCCACTTGGGAGAGACCGCCACATTGTGGTCGACCCCCGGAAAAACTTCGGCCAGCCAACGGTTGTAACGGAAGGGATTCCAACCCAAAACTTGGCAAGGAGTTTCAAAGCCAATGGCTCATCGTTGGAAGAAGTTGCCCGCTGGTATGAAATCCGTCCTGAATCAGTGAAAGAAGCCGTTGATTACGAGCAGACGCTCGCGGCGTGAAATTCTTTTTTGACAATAATTTGGCCCCCAAAATCGCCAAAGGGTTAAATGGTTTTGTTGCTCCAGACCATCACGTGGTTCATTTGAAAGAGCGGTTTCCAGGAAATACGGACGACGTTGACTGGATGGAAAAAATCGCGCAGGAAGAGGACTTGTTTATTGTAACAGCAGATGTCCGCATTGGGAAAAACCCACAAGAAATTCAAGCATGGCGGCAAGCTGGACACACAATTTTTTTCTTAAAACCTGGCTGGACGGACATGACATTTTGGGATCAGGTTCATAAATTTACAAAGTGCTTTCCAGCAATTATTGAAAAGGCAAAATCAGCAAAACGCGGGTCATCTTTCATTATTACGGTGAACGGGAAAATCGAAGGTTGATCTCAACAATTTAAAACCACGCTGCAACACAGCTCTTAAGCTTGGCTCTGAGACCCATGGACTGGACGCCTTAACTGTGCCGATCGGTGCTTATTTGTGGCTAAAAATCGGAACCCTCAACCGGCGCAGTTAAAACCTGCAACCCGCAACTTTCAACCTGCAACTCACTTTGCCAGGCAGCCCTCCACCGGCTCCGCCCCCATCGTCCCCTTCAAACTCTCCAGATACGCCGGCGATTCGATCTCCGCAGCAGCGCCACCCCACCCATGCTCATCCCCAGCAACCAAACCGTCGGGGGGACACCGGGAACCATGGGCCCGGTAATATCCGTGGTGACGCCCCCCATTGTCGTTTTAATTGCCAACATTCATGCAGTCAAGCCGGAGCGAGGACGTTTAAGATGGCTTTGTAAAAATCCATGGGCGAAGCGTAAGGAGGCAACGCAGATGAGCCGCCATCACCCGCCTTCAGCAGGTAAGGCTGGCCGGATTCTGTCATGACCACATCAGCACTAAAAAATGTTGAATGAATCCGCTGGGAAAGGAATCCGTAATCAGGCAGTGCGGCGGCATCGCCGCTAACTCGGTCGTAAGCGGTCTTTGAAATCAGTCTGCCCTGGAAAAAGAACAATCGATATTCCTCAAAAATCTTTCCGCCGAAAGGGTTCTGGTCCAGGCAGCGCAGGCGTATTAGTGGTCGAATGACGATACCACCCTCGAAGCGGTCACCACGATACTCCACCAAAGCTTGGATTGCTGTCGGCAGTTCTTGTTCGTTGGTTGCCACGCAGCCATTGGGCCAGATTTCTTTTGCCGATTTTGCAAAGTCCTTGATGAAATAAGGTCCTGAACCTAGCTGGCGGGCAATCTTGATGGCTTGGTTCGGGTCTTTGCCTGTAATCCAGACGGCTGGAAAGGAATAATCCGCGATGGCGGGGAAAAACTCCGGGAAGAGGAGCGCACAGCGATAAGCCGCTGGCGATGTAAGCAACTGACAGCCTCGCTGCAAAAGCGCTTCGTGCAAAGCGGTGAACTCCTCAGGGTGCAATATCCAGCCGCGGTAGATCATCGGCGAAAGTGGAGCCTCCCCAAAGTAGCGGAATGCACTGGCCAAGTCCCCGCTGTTCAGGGCCGATATGTTGACCACATGCCAGGGAATGCCGAGGTTTTCAAGCGCCTCCGCTTCGCGCTGGAACTCGGGGTCTGGTTCGCGCAGCCCGTGGCAGAAAGCCGGAAACAAGACAGATAATGCTCTCACGCGTTAATTGGAATGCTCAGTAATTAAAATGTAACCAAGTTGCTCTACCTTTTGCGGTCGGCATCAGTTGTGCAACATTTGCAACCACTGAATCCTTTTTCAAATTCGCGCCAATTCGTGAAATTCGCGTCAACTTCCCGGTTTACTTCCTTAAATAATTTTCCACCGGCTCCGCCCCCATCGTCCCTTTCAAACTCTCCAGGTACGCGGGCGATTCGATCTCCTCCAGCGTCTTCCGCGCGCGCACCAGGCGGTCGCCGATGCCCAGCGTTTCCGCCACGTCGCCGTGGTTCGGCTTGCGCAGGAACGCCGACAGATAATCGTTGTGCCGCTTCCACAGCGCGCGGTCCACCTTCTGCTTGGCGATGAGCCGCGCCTTGTACCAGTCGCTCGCCAGCAGCGTTTCGCGCGTGAACAGCTTCCGGAATTCCGGGTTCTCCAGCCCTTTCCCGTTCCATTCATCGTGCAGCATGATCTGCAGCAGCGCCTTCAGCGGCGGACACGCCTGCGCGATGCTGCCATCGTCGAAATACATCTGCGCCACGCGCTTCTGCGTGGCGATGATGTTGTCCAGGCCGTCCGCAAAAACATCCAGGTCCTGCAATTCCGGCCGGAGCATGTCCGGCGTGAACACCGCGTGCGGATGATTGAACACGCGCCCAAAGAAGAAATGCACGAACCGCTCATTGATGCGCCAGCCGAGCCGGCTCGCGAGCACCGGCTTGCCGTTGTGCGTGAAATCCTCGATCCGTTCCAGCAGCCGGTTCGCGATCAAAAAGGCCGGCGTGCGTTCCTCGACCGTCATGCGCGAGAACACCTCGGGCACGATCAGGCTCACGTCGTGGTCCACGCGCACCTTCGGCCCCACGTAACCCGCCGCCGTCACGAAACCGCTGTGGCCCGTGAGGATGAACGACACCAGTGTGTTGTTCAGGTCCATGATGGGCGGCAGCGCGTTGAACGGCCCCTTGGTCAGCGCGCCTTCCGAGCCTGCGCCCGTGGTGGACGGCGATTTGCCCGTCATGCTGCAGATGAATTCCATGAACAGCTCCGGCAGCTCCATGTAATGGACCGGGTTGTAGCACGCGAGCGCGCGGATGCCCGCCTCGGGCGGATTATTCCGGCGGCCCGGCAGCACCGCGGCCACCGGCGTCAGCACGGCCGCACCCACCGGCAACCGGCGACGCAGGCGCGCGCTGGTCTCGGCGATGTACGATTCCGCCGGCTTCACGAGATCGGGTCGTTTCTGGAGATAGCGCGGGTTTTTGCTCGGCTTGCCGTCCACCAGGCGCGGATGCGCGGAGGAGACGAGATAGCTGGGCTGGCCGGCCGCGGCGAAATCCGTGATCAGCCCCTGCATCGGCGCGGTGAACTCGTTGAAATGGATCGCGTCCTCCAGCAGCGCCTGCGCGTCCGCGTGCGTGAGCGGCTGGTAGTTGGAAAAGAAATTGTCGTTGCGCGCAAAATCCAGTTCCGTCTGCTTGTCGTAGCCGCGATGGATCGCGTCGTCCGGACGCTGGAACAACCGCTGTTCGCAGTTCTGCACGAACTTGAGCGTCGAACCCTTTTCCGCCTTCAAGAGCGTTTCCACGCGCGCCGCCGGCACCAGCACGGAGGCCGTGATGTCGTCTTCGAGCTGCACCTTCACCGCCGGGTGGAAGTCCTTGCGCAGGCCGAACGTGCGCCACGCGCCGTCCTGATCAAAACCCACGCGCAGCCGCGTGGTGACCAGCACCTTGTTGTTGAACTTGAGCTCGTAGCCCGGCTTGCCGTTGATGATGTCCACGCTGAAATGTTCGCGCCAGTGCGTGCCCCAGTCCGGCTTGAAATAGCGCTTCACCACGAAGACCAGCTCCTTGACGTATTGCGGGATGGCCTTGAGCCATGCGTTGTAGGCCGGCGTGTAATCCTGCTCATCCGGCGTGAGCAGCTTGATGACCGAGCCCAGCGAACGTTCCGCCGAAAGCACCGTGCGCGTGTCGGTGCGCGTCTTGTCCGCGAACCGGTTCGCGTAATCGTAGTTGATCAATTCTTCCACCCGGTCAAAATCGTTCTTCATGTCGGCCACGAACACCGGCCCGGTGAGAATGGCGTCCGTGATGGGTTTGGAAATCTCGGATTTGCCGCCGCCGGAAACCGTGCAGGGCTTGTGGCAGACCAGGCCTTCCGCCGCCGTGCCCACGAGCCGCCATGCGCGGTTCGCGCCCGGCGGCTTTTCCATGCGCACCTTGTAGCCGGACGGCCGGATGTACGTCTTCCCCGGCTGCAGCTTGATGGTGTGCCCGGTGGCATCATCCGACCACGAAACGGTTTGCTTGTGCAGGTCGAACAGCGCGTCCTCGGGCACATAGATCACCTGCGGATATTGTTTGTCCACGCCGTAGCCTTCGGGCTTCAAGTCCATCAGCCCGCCGTACAGCTTCAGCGCCTCGGGGAAATTATGCTCGAGCTGGCGGACATGGTTTTCCCCGCTGAACTCCTCGCCCAGATCGTAGCTCGGGAACACCAGCGCGCCGCCCGCGTGTTCCTCCTCGCAGTTGCCGAACAGGTTCGCCGCGTAGCTGATCTGCGTCTTCACCTCTTTCTTGCAATAGCCATAGTAATTGTCCGCGATGAGCGTGACGATCACGCCGGTTTCGTCGCGGCAGGTGACCTTGAACGCGCTGCCGTTGTTGTAGAGGTCGTCCTCCTTCTTCCAGCACATGCCGTCGCGGCGCTGGCGTTCGGTCGCCTGGTCGTGATGCGGCAGGCCCATGGCCTTCTTGGTGGCTTTGACGAGGTGCGGCGCGAGGATGACGCAGCCCGTGTGGCCGCTCCAATGCTCCACATCCAGCGCGGAATCATTTTCCGGCAGCAACGGGTCGCCCGCGTTGCCGAAGATGCTCTCGATGAAATCCAGGTTGCTCACCAGGTTGCCGGGCACGAAGAAACGGACCTCCATGGACTTCTCCGGCGTGAACCCCGGCACCGCCGGGCACACCAGCGGGCGGATGAGCAGCGACACAAAACAATCCGCCGGCTTCGGCTGCGTGGAGGTGAACGGCAGTTGCATGATCTCGCGCGGCGGCGTCAGCGCCAGCGCCAGCAGCTTGGCGAAGGTCTGCTTCGGCACGCCGAGCTTGTCATCCGGGATCGGCAGGCCGCCCTCGGTCACGTGGAAGATGCCCTGCGTGGTGCGGCGGTCGCTGCGCGGATTGTGCAGCACGCCGTTCGCCACGCGGTAGGAATTCAGGATGGTCGAGGAAAATTCATCGCGGTCCAGCGGCAGCGAGAGCACGCGCGCGAGGCCCGGGCGGTCCAGCGTGAACGTGCGCGACGGCAGCTTCGCCACCGGCACGTCCTGGAAATAATCGTAGAGGAACGCCTGGATGCGCGCGTCGGCGGGGCAGAGATATTGCCCGAGCAGGCGGTCCTTCTCGCGCGACGCGCCCGCCATGGCGGCGGCGATCTCGGCGAACTCGGCATCGCCCTGCAACGGCACCGGCTGGCAGCCGATGTGCGCGAGCTTGACGTTGATGTGCGCAATCAGATGCGCGGGCAGGTTGGAAGCGTTGTTGGTTGTGGTTTGGGTGCTCATCACAAAATCCTCACCCCTAAAATGCCCAACCCGCGCCGTCGCGTAAATAAATTTCGGCGGACGCACTGCAAAAAAGTTTTCACCAACCACCGGGCGCATAAATTAGCCGGACAACCATTCAGACGTGGCTGGATAAGCTCCTCTCCTTGGCGCGCGTCACCCGGCCCGTTCGTCATTCGTGCTTCGTCATTTGATTGGCCCATGTCGGCCCTGCTCCCAAAAAACTTCCCGCTCGTCTCCCCCTCGAAAATCCGTTAAACCAAGGCGTTGTGAGTTCTCAGACGAACCCCCGGGCCACCACGATCACGCGCATCGTGGCGCTGTTGCTCCTTTATCTCCTCGCCGGGTTGGCGGGCCGCTACCTGCCTTCCATTTCCGGCGCTGGCGCGGTCACCCTGCTTTGGCCGCCGGGCGGCATCGGTTTGGGGGCGGCCCTGCTGCTCGGCTGGCGCTACGGCTGGATCATCCCGGCGGGCACGCTCATCTTCGCCCTCGCCGCCGGGCTCCCGTTCGGACCGGCCGTGGAAATCGCCGCCGCCGGTCACCTCGCCACCGCGCTGGGCGGGGCGTTCCTGCTGCAACGTTTTCTGCAATTCGACAACGCCATGGAACGCACCCGCTGGGCGGGCGGCTTCCTCGGCCTCGCCGTTTTGATTTGCGCCCCGCTCAACGCCGCCGCCCTCGCCGCCGGCCAGGTGCTCGAAAGCAAGGCCGCGTGGGACACCTTCACCGCGCACTGGCTCGCCAACTGGATGCCCGATGCCCTGGGCCTTTTGCTCTGCACCCCCGCCATCATCACCTGGAGCGCCCGTTCCTCCATCTGGATGTACTGGCTGCGGTTGCTGGAGGCCGGCACCTGTGTCACCGGCTTGCTCGTCAGCGCGCTGATCGCCTTCGATTTGTGGGACCTCCCGGCGCTGCAACCGTTTCCGGTGACGTACGTGCCGTATCTGTTTCTCGTGTGGGGCGCGCTGCGTTTCGGCCCGCGCGGCTCGGCGACCGGCTCGCTGCTCGTTTCGGCGCTGGCGGTTTATTCCCTGCACCTGCAGCGCGGCCCGTTCGTCACCGCCAACGCGGCCGAAAGCCTCCATTCCCTCGGCATTTTCCTCGGCTTCGTGGCCATCGCCAGCCTGTTGCTCGCCGCCGCCGCCATCGAACGCCGCCGCCGGCTCGTCGAGGTCATTGAAAGCGAAAAGCGACTCCGCGCCGTCGTCGCCGACCAGCCGGACCTCATCTGCCGCTTTGACGCCAGTGGCCTCATCTCCTTCGTGAACCCGGCCTTCTGTAATTTCCACGCCAAGGCGGAGGCGCAGTTGCTCGGCACGAGCTTCTTCCTCACGCTCGAGGAAGGTGAGGCCAAAAAGTTGCGGGCCGACCTCGAGGCCCTGCCCGCGGACAACCCGGTTTTGACTTTTGACCACCGCGCCGCCGCCGCCGCCGGCCACATCGAATGGCATCAATGCCATTTCCGCCGCCTGCATCGTGCCCGCGGGCCGGGCACCGAATATCAGGCCGTGATGCAGGACATCACCCCGCGCAAGCGCGCCGAGCTCGTCGCGCAGGAGGCCCGGGGCGCGCAGGACATGGCGAATCAGCAGCTCCAGATGGCCGCCGCCGAGGCCCGCGCCGCCGCCGAATCGGCCAACCGCGCCAGCAACGCCAAGAGCGAGTTCCTCGCCAACATGAGCCACGAGATCCGCACCCCCCTGAGCGGCATCCTCGGCATGGTCGAACTGCTGGCGCAGACCCGCCTCGACAAGCGCCAGCACGAATTCGCCCAGGCCGCCGTCGAAAGCGCCAACGCCCTGCTCCGCGTCATCAACGACGTCCTCGACTTCTCCAAGATCGAGGCCGGCAAGATGACGCTCGCCCGCGAGGATTTTTCCCTCCGCTCCGTCGTGGATGCCGTCCTCGAAAACGCCACCCCGCGCGAAGCTGGAAAAAATGTCGCGCTCGCCGCGATCGTCCGCCGCGAAATTCCGCGCCGGCTCACCGGCGATGCCACGCGGCTCCGCCAGGTGCTGCTCAATCTCGTCGGCAACGGCGTCAAGTTCACCAACCACGGCGAGGTCGTCGTGCGCGTGCAGCCGCTCACCTCGCTGCCCGGCAAAATCACCCTGCGCTTCGATGTCGTCGACACCGGCATCGGCTTGAGCGCGGATGAGATCAAACAATTGTTCCAGCCGTTCATGCAGGTGGACACCTCCTCCGCGCGCAAGTTCGGCGGCACCGGCCTCGGCCTCGCCATCTCGCGCAAGCTGGTCGAACTGATGGGCGGCAAGATCGGCGTGCACAGCACGCCCGGCAAGGGTTCCACGTTCTGGTTTGATCTGCCATTTGATGTCCCGCCGCAGCCGGCCATCGAGCGCGGCTACCCCGGCCTCGTTTTCTTGCAGGTCATCGTCGCCACGGCCAACGGCAGCCTGCGCGCCTCGCTCATCGAACAGTTGCACGGCTGGGGCGTGGATGCCCGCGCCGCCTCCTCGCCGCTGGATCTCGGCCACATCCTGCGGACCGACGTGCGCTGGATGGTCCTCCCCCTCGTGATCTGCGACGATGAAATGGTCGCCGCCGGCGGCGACGAACTCCGCCGCGTGCTGGCCGAAGTCCGCGAGCGCGTCCCGTGCCTGCTCCTCGCCAACCCCGCCGGCTCGCTGGGCGAAGACCAGGCCGGCCCCGCCGGGTTCGTCAACGTCCTGCTCAAGCCCGTGCGCGAACAGCCGTTGTTCGATGCGCTCGTCGGCGTCGTCGCCGAGATCAAGCCCGAGTCAAGGCAGCCCATGGAAAATGTCGTGGGCCAGACGGAATTCATCACGCGCGAACCGGCTCAGCCCAAGCGCACGCCCATCTCCGACCTGAAAATTCTTTGCGCCGAGGACCATCCGTTCAACCGCAAGCTCGCCCAGTTGGTGCTGGAAAATTTCGGCGCGACCGCCATCTGGGCCGTCAACGGGAGCGAGGCGGTCAATAAATTCGTCCCCGGCGGCTGCGACGCCATCCTGATGGACTGCAACATGCCCGTGATGGACGGCTTCGAGGCCACCGCCGCCATCCGCAAGCTGGAGGCGGAGAAAAATCCCGCGCGGCGCGTGCGCATCATCGCGCTCACCGCCAATGCGCTGGTGGGCGAACGCGAACGCTGCCTCGCCGCCGGCATGGATGACTACATCTCCAAGCCCTTCACCGCGCAGCAGGTCTACAACGCGCTGCTCGCCGCCGTGCCGCCGGCACCGGTCCCCGCCGGCGCGGCCGACGCGGCGGAGCAGTTCAATCCCGCGCGGCTGGAACAATTGTGCAAGGAGCTCGACCGCGCGCCCGTGCTCGATATGGTCGGCGATTTTCTGAACGAATTCCCCGGCCGCCTCGTCGAGCTGAAAAAATTTGATGCCGCCAAAAACTGGGAGGAGCTGGAACGCGCCGCGCATTCGCTGAAAGGCCTGGCCGCGCTGTTCGGCTTCCAAAAGCTCTCGCAAAATTTCCTCGTCATCGAGGACGGCGCGGAAGCCGCCGACCCCGTCCGCGTGCAGGCCGGCTTCGCCACCCTCGACGCGCTGACGGACACCGCCGCCGAACAATTGCGCGGATGGCTGGACGGGAAGTGAGTTGCCGCCTCGCCGACGATTCCCGGATTGTCTGACGCAGGGTGCGTATGCCAGTCCGGCTCGGACCTCCGCGCGCGCCGCCGCGCCGGCAGGTGCGGTTCAGTGACAAAATATCCGGTCGCTCCATTTTGATTTACATGCCATATCGGATTTGCAAAATAACCGCGTGTCACTGAAAGGCGGCAAGCGACCAAAACTTGAACTGTCCCGCAAATTGCCCGACGAGGCCGTTTGCCGGGCGCAACGGCACGCAGCCTGCCTTTTTAGTTGTCTGGTGGCTTCCCCGCAAAACTGCCAACACCTTCTGGTAATCGGGAATAATTTTTTCTGCAGCCATCCAAACTGCGAAGCATTTGCCGCCCGGGCGAAGCTTTCATAAGACCGGCCCCCTTAAAATCATGCCCGCCGTGGTTGGCGGAGTGCGCCCGTCCCGGGCGCAGCAACTTTCGCGAGTCAGGCCACAGGAAATTCACGATAACCCTCCGCACTTTGTAAATGACTGCGGCCAAGGACGGCCGCACCCCGCATTTTGAGAACCCGCCCTACGGACTTTGCAGGAGATAAAATTGGGAGTCATAATTTCCGGCGCTCGTGTCCGTCCACTGGAAAACTCCTGGGGAAACCTCGCTCATTTGACCAAGAAAATTCCAATAGGCCACCGGCAGGGTGAGGTCGGTGGTGCCAAGCACCTCGAACGTCACGCCGGGCGTATTGGTCACGCTCAACAGTGTGCCGTTGGGGGTCATCGTGACGTTAGCCACGACGGGCAATGACAACTGCCCCAGCTCATACGCGCCGATGTCCACATGGGCGCCGGATTTGCGCGGATAGCCGCGCGCGTCAGTGGCCAGATACCAAGGGCTTCCCGGCAAGGAATCATCGCCCGCATCCACGGCCGGACTGCCGGGCTGCAAGGCGCAGGTCTGCACCGGACCGCCGTTGTCGGCCAGACCGTTGACCATCGCATCCATCGCGGAACCGCTGCCCACGATGTCGCTGCGGACGTTGTTCGTAAAGCCGGTGGAACCATCGCCCAGACTGACAAAGTTGTGTCCGCGCGAGGCGAAGAACCCGGATAGATCCGGCCCGGTGCCGTCAATTGCACTGAGGCCGTTCGTGCCGGCGGGTCCCGTGGCACTGACCACGCGCGCACCAGCGGACCCCGCCGATCCCGCGTAGCTGCAAGCATTGCCGGCGATCAAAACATTCAGCAGCGTGAAGTTGGTGTTGCTGTTCCTTGGCCCAAAAATCGCGCCGCCGCTGCCGCCGTTGCCGGCGTTGGCGCCGTTGCCCATGTTGCCGCTGGATCCCATGTAACCGGCGTAATTGACGCCCGCACCGCCGCTGCCACCACTGCCGCCATTGCCGGTGTTGTTATTGTAAAACGTGCACGCGACCAACTGGCAGGTGCCGGTGCAATACAGCGTCCCGCTGCCGGCATTGCCCGCGTAGCCGCCATTGAATTGATAGTAGGAGGGGGTGGGCATGATGGCATCACCACCGTTGCCACCGTTGCCGCCGCTGCCGGTGCTGTTGTTGTAAAAAGTGCAGGAAACAAACCGCGCTCCCGTCGCCGACCACACGGCGCTGCCGTTGCCGGCATTCCCGGCATTGCCGCCATTCCAGCCCGGTCCGGGATACGTTTGGGTTGGCGGATAAATGGTGGAAAATCCACTGCTGCCGTAACCTCCGGAACCTCCATAACCGGAAGTATTGCCGCCAAATGTGCAGTTCGTGAGCGCCATCGTTCCCGTGTCATAAACCGCGCCGCCGCTGCCGCCATTCCCACCATTGCCACCGGCGGTGAATTGATGGAGATAAATAGCCACATAGCCCGGCGTGCCGTCGCCGCCCCAGCCGGCGGTGTTGTTCAGAAACTGGCAATTGCGAGCCGACATGTTGCCGGAATTGACGATGGCCCCGCCATTGGCACCCGATCCGGCGGATGTGCCCGGGGGATTCTCGCTGCCATTGAAGTAGCCGCCTGACCCATATCCGCCCCGGCAGTCCGTGAACGTGCAGGCCGACACCGTGAGGTTGCTCGCGTTGTTGATCCCACCGCCGCGATAGCATCCGCTAAAAACGCAATTGCTCACCGTGAGATTGGCCGAGTTGTTGATGGCGCTGGTGCAGCGGTAGAACGTCAGGCCGGAGATGCTCGACGTCGCGCCGTTATTGACTTGAAAGCCGCTGTACCAGTTCGTGCCCGTGATGGTCAACAAGTCCGGCCCGGGGCCGACGATGCTGATGCTGTTGCTGATGGTAAATCCGCCGGTGAGCATGTTGGTGATGACGCCGGTGACCGCGAACGTGATGACATCACCGTTTTTGGCGGTGGGCAGCAAGGTGCGCAAGGTGCCGGCGCCGCTCTTCGCCAGATTGGTCACGACGATGGTGGCGGCCCGGCTGGAATATTGCGGTGTAAAATAACCGATGATGGCCAGGGTTAAGACCAGCCAGAAATTACGGTTAGCCTCTAGTGCAGAACGAAATGCCCTCATGGTTCTTGCTTCTGATTAAGATAAGACAGTATCCAGCCCGCCCGCGTCCTTCAAGGACAAACTTGTTTATGGCGACATGAAGTGGGCCACCGATCTTTTGCGTTTTGCGGAGACGCCCCGCGCAACCCCCAACGGCTCCTTTCGCCCTGCAAGTCGCGAAGCGACGACCGGATATTAGCCAGCTACGAAGTGGCTGGTCTGGCCGCCTAAAAATGAATTCGTGCTGAAGGCACGATGGAACCCCGGTTTTTCCGTCGCCACGCCGCGCACGTTGGATCCCTTTTTTTGCCATCCTCCATCCTCCATCCTCCATCCTCGTCCCCCGCCTCCAGCCATGCGCCTACGGTGTCGCCACCTTCGTGACTGCGCCGGCCACCCGCCGGGACAAAACGGGCCCGATGAACAGCACCATCAAGAGCCGGGCCGTTTGCATCGACATCACAAACGGCAGATCCACTTTGCTGGACGCGGCGATGATGGCCGCGGAATCCACGCCGCCCGGGCTCGTCGCCAGATAAGCGGTCAAAGGATCAATTCCAGCAACTTCGACCAGCACCGCGGCCAGGCCACCGCAGAAGGCCATCAACAGCAGCACGGACAGGGTGATTTGCGGCAGGGCGCGGGCGGCGTGAACCAAAATTTTTCGCGTAAACCGCAAGCCGATGCTCCAGCCCAGCAAGGCATAGCTGACAGCCAGCAACCACGGGGGTAATTCGAGGTTCAAGCTGCCCGTGTCTTTCAGGATCGTCCCCAGAACCAAGGGCACGAGGATTCCACCGGCCGGGATGCCGGACTTTTTCCCAAGATAAATGCAGAGCCCGATGAACAACAAAGTTTCAGCCAATGCCGGCCACTGGATTTCCGGAAACCAGATGACCGGGGCTGAAATCACGGAGGCATGACACCAAAACCGCGCGATGACCGAGCCCGCCAGGGCCACGCAAACCACGCGGAGATATTGCATGAAGGCGACCAGCCGTCCGTCGGCGCCAAACGAATCCGCCATGATCATCATGGTGGAGGCCGCGCCCGGCAGCAGTCCCCAGATCGGGGTGGTATCGGGGAAAACCCGAAACTTGTGCAGCAGCCAGCCCAGGCCGCAGCTCGCGACAATCACGGCCAGCATCACGCCGAGAAACAACGGCCAGTGTCCCTCGAAAGTTTTTAGGATTTGCGGCGTGATCCGGCTGGCCACCAGGCAACCGATCACCGCTTGCGAAAACTGGAACGGCAAGGCCGGCACGCGGATTTCACCGCCGCCGGTTTCAATGAGGATGCCGGCAAACATTGCGCCCAGCAGCAAGGCCGCCGGCAGCCGGAACCACTCCAGCAACACCATGAAAACGACCGATAAAAGCAAGAGGCTGAGCCACTGGGCCGGTCGCGGCACCCGGGAGAGATGCTCCTCCTTCAGCCAGGCGATCATGGCTTCCCGGCAGAATTGCCACCGTGAAACCGTCCAAACACGCGCGCCGAAAACACGCCGATCACCAACACACCCATGCCGAAAGCCACCACTTTATCCGTTGCTTGCAAATTGAAATTGCCCGCCGTGAAGGCAAGGACATAGCCAACCACAAAATTGCAAAATCCCCAGACGACATTGGTGGTCGAGGAGGAGAGTCCCTTGCCGGACGGCTTGGCGAACGGAGTTTGAAACGGACGCCCCATCACCCCGCTGACAAAGTGGGGAATGCCGTTGGTCAGAAAAGCTCCGGCAAAAAAACAAGATCCGTCGAGCAGCCAGTTCATATTTAATTTCCTCCTACTTGTTCAAGTGAATGTCTCCGGCCTGCACAATCCGGCTGAGGCGCGGAAAAATATTTTTGATCGCAAACTCATGCATCTCCGCCGACATGCCGCTGGTGGCATCCTCCGCCAGGACCACGGCATAACCATGTTCCCAGGCCTGCCGGGCGGTCGATTCCACGCCGGCGTTGGTGGCGATGCCGCCCAGCACAATGGTTTGGATGCCGCGCCGCCGCAGTTGCAGATCCAGTTCCGTGCCGTGAAACGCACCCCATTGGCGTTTGGTGATGCGCAGGTCGCCCGGTTGGGCCAGACCATCAGCCAGTTCCATGTAACCGGCGGGGAAACCGCCTGGAGGAATTGCCATGGGCTGGTCCACGGGCTGACGGAGCGCGTCCTTGAAGTCGGGGGAGAAACCGACGTTGACCAGCACCACCGTCGCGCCGGCTTGGCGAAAGCGATCGGCCAGTTGGCTGCCGGCTTTGACCACGTCCGGACCGGAGTGCGGCGCAACCGGCCGGCCGATGATGCCTTTTTGCAGGTCGATGAGAACCAGGGCGGTGGTTATCGGATCAAGATTTAACATGGCAAATCAGCGGGTTTAAGTTTTAATGGATGCGCATGCGCTTGTTTGAGTGTATGCTCGCATAACATGAAATTAGAGTATGGACTCAAATAACGCAAGGCCAAAAATGCGGCGCGCCATCACGCCCCAGCGCCGCCCTGGCAAAGCCCGCGTCGCGGCGGTGCTGGAGGCCGGGGCGGCGGTCATCGCTGAACAGGGTTATGATGGCGCGACCATGGCCGGGATCGCGGCCCGGGCCGGGGCGCCGATCGGATCTTTGTACCGTTTTTTCCCCAACAAGGAAATTTTGGCCGACGCGCTGGTCCAAAGGTACATGGTGCTCGTCAATGCGGCCCTGGATGTCATCCAGCAGCAGGCGCCTCATCGCCCGACCGACTTTGTGGCGGACGCCATCCTTGATTTTGGCACGCGCTTGCATGACGAAACAAAAGCCATGGTGAACCTCTTGGAATCGCGCTCCGATTGGTCGGTCAAACGGCGGAAATTTCGCGAGCTGTTGCTCGGGCGCATCGCCGAAATTTTACGGCAGCGTTCACCGGCGCTGACGGAAGCCGCGGCGCGGGATGTCGCGGTGATCCTGTTGCATCACATGAAAATCATGAAGGCCTTTAAATCCGGCCGGGATGTGCCCAACAGCCCCGGCGCGCCGGATGAGTTGCGGCGGCTGAACCGTTCCTACCTGGCCGATCGCCTGCGGTAAATCCGGCCCGTCCTAATTTTTTGAAAAGGGCAGGTTCCGGCAAAGTGGCATGCGCCAGTGACGGTATTTTTGGCGGACCATCATCTGCCTTGGCGTTTGGCACCATGGCGGAAATCATGAGCCTGCCCATCCTCCGCCGGCGTCACTCCTTTCATCGGGCCACCGCCGGCGTCACCACCGGCATGGCCAGCCGCGATTTCGCGATCTTCTGGATCGAATACATCAGCCCGATGGTCACCAGCATCGCCGCCGCCACGATGTAGCCCAGCACGTCGTAATGTTCCAGCCGGCCGGAACTGGTCTGCACCACCACCAAGCCCGCCAGGCCCGAAGCCATGCCGCCGGCAAATTGCTGGACCGATGAATTCACCGACATGTACGCCCCGCGATCCGGCGCATCCGGCACCGCCGAAATGAGCGCCGAAGCCGACACCATGCGCGCCGAAATGCCCATGAACAGCACCACGTTCACCAGGATGACACCCCACAGCGGCGTCAGCCCCAGATGGCAGTAAATGATCACCATGATCGTGCCCAGTATCGAGCCGAAGCAGAAGACGGGATATTTGCCCACCGAATCACTGAGCCGCCCCAGCAACGGCCCCATGATGATCGAACTGATGCCCGTGACAAAATAAATCGTCGGCAGATGCTCCAGCGAAATGCCCAGGTTGTTCACCGTAAACGCCGAGCCGAAGGGCATCAGCATGAAACCGCCCGTGGCCAGCAGAATTGTGGCGGCAAATCCGCGCATGTACATCGGCCGGCTGACCGTTTTCAGCAGGTGCTGGAAGGCCGTGCGATCATGCGTGAGCTTTAAATGCGCGTCGATGGGTTTCAAACCGAAAACGATCACCACGCCGACCGCCGCCCCGATGCCCGCGATCATCAGGAAGGGTGCGTGCCAGTTCCACTTGTTCGAGAGGTACAGCCCCACCGGCAACCCCATCACCTGGCTCGCGGCAAAAGCCGTCTGCACCACGCCCATGACGCGCCCGCGTTGTTCCAGCGGAAACAGGTCGGCCGCGATGGCCATGCCAATGGATCCGATCACGCCGCCGAACAAGCCGGTGATGATCCGGGCCGCGAGGAGAAAATGATAACTGGTCGCCACGCCGCACAAAACCGTGCCCAGGATGAAACCCGTATAAAAAAACAGCAGCAGCTTCTTGCGATCGTACTTGTCTGCAAACCCCGCCGTCAGCAGGCCGGAGATGCTCGCGCTGAACGCATACACCGAGACCAGCAGGCCAAACTGCGATGTTGCCACGTGCAGTTCCGGCAACAGCACCGCGCCCAGCGGCGAAAGGATCATAAAATCAAGAATCACCGTGAACTGGAGAAACGCCAGCATGGCGATGACAAATTTTTGGTACCCGGTCAGCTTCATCAAAAGACCGGGAAAATACGCTCAAAGCGGTCAGGTGTCACCTCGCGATTGACATAAATGCAGAATCCCAAAGGGATTCTGGCCTCCAGCCCAAGGTTGGTTCCCAGAACCTACCTTGGGTTTTGATTCACAAAATTCTCAACCACAACGTGGTTGTGGCTGGTATGCTTCCGCCTCCCCATCCGTGCCCGGTTACCAGTACGGTCCGCACCCTGACAGCGTCTCAATCTGGCAGGGATGGCACGCTGCGTGGTGGCCGACTGCAAAGTCTCCCCGTCCGCTTCGCCCTCGGCGGCGGACGGACGCAAAGCCGGCGCTCGAAACCGTCCAATCATCACGATACCACCTGCCAACCCGCAACCTCCGGTCTCCCTCTCCTCCATGCAATGGAGGATGAGAGCCGGGGAGAGGAGGTGCTTTGGTGCAAAGATGGAGTCTGTCGCGCCGCAGGCAGGCATCTTTTAGACTGCTTGAAATTTCATTCGCGCCAATTTGCGCAATTCGCGTCTCATCTTCCGCTTTCTCGCCTTCCCAATTTCCGTTTTTCAAAGAATGCGACTTCGTTCCAAATCCCTTCTCAGCCGGTCCTACCTTTCCGCTTTCCGGCATCGTCTGGACGGCTTAAGTTGTCGGCCATGCCCCGGCACGGCGCATTTGACGAATCATGGGGATTGTGCTGGGCCTGAACTAAATGAATTTATTTTTTAAACAATCGGGAATGAACCCTTTAGGCAATTAGTTTATGAAACTACTCTTATACATTTTGATATATGGATGTTGCTGTCCGCTGACAATAAAAGCAGGTCTGTCTCCTCAAGTCGAATATGAGCCTGAATACTCTGATGTGATGACCAGCCCCGTGGAAATCACCCAGATAAGCAAGGATGTGCAATCTATCATCGGGATCACAAATGCGCACTGTACTAACTGCGCAATCGTTGCGTGGTCGCTGAAGAAAATTGAAGGAGATCAACCCCCAAGACTTTTGGAGGAATGCATCCTTTTTTTTGAGATGGTGGGAAATCAAACAAATTTTTGGATCACCGCCTGCGTTTCTCGAACTGCTGGCAGGGCAACGCCTGGTTATGACTCTTGGCGTCCATCGAGTTCTGCGGTCGGCATGAAATGGGTTTCGTTCACGGCTGACAAACCGGATGTTGGTGCGCTTTCAGAGTTCACCAAACATTCCAATTTTGGGTATAATGAATGTGTGCCATTTATACAGCCCGTTTATGCTGAAGTATTTTTTCCATATAAAAAATTGGTTAAAATCGTATCCAAGGGAATTGATTCAAACGAAAAATGGAAGAGGTACAACACAGTGGATGGTTTCATGCGATAGAAACCTTAATCCTGTGATAACGCTCCTGCCGCCAGATCCCGCGCCTGCCGGATCAAATTCAGATCCTTCGCCAAATCAGCCAACCGCAGCCGCATCGCTCCGCTCTGTTCCTGCCCCAGCAGTTCACCCAGGCCCGCGCATCGTTCCTCATACCAATCATGCGCCCGACGGAGATCGGCCTTGGCCTGAGGCCGGATGGTGACATTCCAGCTCACCGGCGGGACGCTCGGATTTCTCGGAAAATATTCCGCCACGGCTCGCCCGGGCTGGGGTCGCGCTCGAAATCCGCCAGTGCCTCGTCCAGCGCCTGCCGTTCGGCTGGCGTTGGCGAACCGCCGGCCAGCAGGTCGGCTTCCTGGAGTTCCGCCAGCCGGGCGAAAAGCTGGGAGCGGTCACTGACCGATAGCTTCGGCAGCTCTTCAAGGATTTGAGCTTTGCTCATGCCAAGAATCTAGCGCGGCCTGCATTTTCCCGCAAGTGCGGTATCAAACGGCCTCTCCGGTTAAAACCTCAACCTGCGCCTGCACGATTTGATCAACCCGGCGGTCAGCTCAAAAACCCGGGTAACATTTTTGCAAAGTCATCGTCTGGTTATCAGACGATGCGCTTAACCGCCCTGCAAATGACTTTTAGCCGATGGCTGACCAGCGTGCTGGCCGGCTGCCTTTTCCTTTCCACGCCTGACGCCGGGGCGCAAACCTTGCAACTGGTGCAGCCCAGCCAGACCGATCCCAACATCACCCAGTTCAACAACTATCATTACGTTTATCTGAACACCAGCGTCCCGTCCCGGCACCAGTTGTTTGTTTTTTTGCCAGGGACCGGCGGGGCGCCCGCCGGTTATCAGGATGTGCTGAAGACCGCGGCGAACCTCGGTTTTCATGCCGTCGGTTTGATGTATGAAGATCCCAATACAATGAACAGCTTGTGCGGCGATCTGCCGGATCCCAACGGGTATCGTGACACCCGCCTGGCGGTGATCAACGGTGGCACCAACGCCCAGATCGCCATCGCCAGCGCGGATTCCATCACCAACCGGCTGGTAAAAGTGTTGCTCTACCTGGCGGCGAAATATCCCGCACAAAACTGGGGCCAGTATCTGGGCGCGCAATCAAACCTGAACTGGCCGCTGATCGTCATCGCCGGCCACTCGCAAGGCGCGGGGCATTCCGGCCTCATCGCCAAAGTGTATCCCGTGGCGCGGTCGCTCATGTTTTCCGACACGGATTGGTGGACCCCCCAACGGGCAGTTGCCGGGGCAGCCCGCAAATTGGATTTCCACGCCGGGCATCACCGCCGCTGAATATTATTTCGGCTTCGTGCACGTGCAGGACCCGCTGATCCCGTATGCCGAGGAGATTCCCACCTGGAACGGTTATGGCCTGGCGCAATTCGGTGGACCGCTGCTGGTGGAAAGCAATGCCGCCCCGTTTCTCGGCTCCCACATGCTCACTACCGACGTGGCGCCACCGGGCGGTAATTATCACGGGGCAACCGTGGCCGATTCCGCCACCCCGCTCGCGGCCGATGGCGTCACCCCGCTCTATCAACCCGTGTGGCAATTCATGCTGACCGGCCCGCCGGAATTGCCCGCGCTGCAAATCACCCCGCAAACGTCAAACCAGGTGCAGATCAGTTGCGCCACCTTCACCAACTGCACTTACCAGATGCAGACCACCACCAATCTGCAGGCCGGTTGGAGCAATGTTGATTCACCCGTCAACGGCGGCGGAACCTCAATATCGTTTCATTACTTCATCACGGCCCCGGCGCAATTTTTCCGTGTCGCGGTGCAATATTGAGTCAGGTAAAAATTCTTCCGCGCACTGGCAAGTGTCATCACTGTTAACGCAGCCTATTTCAACGCCCCGGCCGCCAGATCCCGCGCCTGCCGGATGAGGTTCAGGTCTTCCGTCAAATCTCCGAAGCGGAGCTTCATCGCCCCGCTCTGCTCCTGCCCCAGCAGTTCGCCCGGCCCGCGCAGCTTCAGATCCGCCTCCGCGATCTTAAAACCGTCATTGGTTTCCTCCATGATTTTCAAGCGGGCCAGCGCCTCCGGATGCAGCGCATCCGAAATCAAAATGCAAAAGCTCTCATGCGCCCCGCGCCCGATGCGCCCGCGCAACTGGTGCAACTGCGCCAGTCCGAAATGTTCCGCATTTTCAATGAGCATCACCGTCGCATTCGGCACGTCCACGCCCACCTCGATGAGCGACGTGGCCACGAGCGCCTGGATTTTGTTCGCGCGGAAATCCGCCATCACCGCCTCCTTGTCCGCCGGCTTGATCTGCCCGTGCAACAGCCCGGCCTTGAACGGGCCCAGCGCCTTTTGCACGTTCGGAAACTCCTTGTTCACCGCCTTGATGTCCTTGTCCGTGTCCGCCACCTCCACGCGCGGATAAACGATGTACGCCTGCCGCCCGCCCGCAATTTTCTCGCGGATGAAATCGAACACCTTCGGCAGCTTGGCCGTCGTGCGTACAAACGTCTTGATCGCGCCGCGTCCGCCGGGCAGCTCGTCGATCACGGAAACATCCAGGTCGCCATAAAGCGTCAGTCCCAGTGTGCGCGGAATCGGCGTGGCTGTCATCACCAGCAGATGCGGATAATTCCCCTTGCGCACCAGCGTTTCCCGCTGCGTCACCCCAAACTTGTGCTGCTCATCAATGATCACCAGCCCCAGCCGCGCCAGCTCAAACCCGCCCGTCAGCAGCGCATGCGTTCCTATGGTGAGCGTTGAACGTTGAATGTTGGATGTTGAATGTTTCCCAGCGCGGTCATTCCCTTCGCCATCCTCCATCCTCCATCCTCCATCTTCGCCGCTCTTCCGGCTGCCGGTCTGCATCTCCACCTTCACTCCCAGCGGCTCAAACCATTTTGAGAAATTTCTAAAATGCTGTTCCGCCAAAATTTCCGTCGGGGCCATGAGTGCCACGTTGAATCCGCCCTCCAGCGCCATCAGCGCGCTGCACGCCGCCACCGCCGTCTTGCCGGAGCCGACATCGCCCTGCAACAGCCGGCGCATCGGGTGCGCCCCGCCCATGTCCGCGCGGATTTCCCGCAGCACCTTCGTCTGCGCCTCCGTCAATTTGAAGCCGAGCTGCGCCAGAAACGGCTTCATCAGCCGGTTGTCGCCGCTGCACGGCAGCGCCTTCGACTGCGCCTCAAACTTCTTCCGGCGCGCCTGGATCTGCGTCTGCAGCACCACGAATTCATCCAGCGCCAGCCGTTGCCGCGCGATCACGACATCCGTCAGCTCCGCTGGAAAATGGATCATCCGCACGGCATTCGCCCGCGTCGGATGCAGCTTCAAGTCCAGCGCGATGGCCGGTTCCTTGATTTCGCCTTCAAATCTTTCCAGCGCCCGCCAGATGAGCGAACGCACCACGCGCGCCGTCAGCCCCTCCGTCAGCGGATGCACCGGCACGATGCGGTTGACGTGGATGAATTCATCATCGCCCGGCTCGACCAGTTCCGTTTCGGGATGCGTGAACGTGCGCGGCTTTTTGTCATCATCCAGCTTGCCGTAGATGAGAAACTCGCGCCCCACCGTGTACCAGTCCGGCATCCAGGACTGGGCCTGCCACCAGCGGCAATGCA
The DNA here is from genome assembly GCA_031290985.1 of Verrucomicrobiia bacterium. Classification (GTDB taxonomy): domain Bacteria; phylum Verrucomicrobiota; class Verrucomicrobiia; order Limisphaerales; family UBA11358; genus UBA11358. The sequence goes on from JARLJW010000023.1 coordinate 24,416, forward strand.
GCCGTGCCGTGCCGTCCTCGAATACGCATTCAAACATCGACCGCGTGCCCTTTTTAAATCGCTTGATGCCGGCCGCAACAATCGTCCCGCGCACCGTCGCCGCCTCCTTTACCTTCAAATCACGGATCGCCAGAAATTTTCTCCGGTCTTCGTACCGGCGCGGCTTGTGGAGCAGCAGGTCTTCCACGGTGAAGATGTCCAGCCGCGCGAGCAGCTTCGCGCGCTCCTCGCCCACGCCCCAGACCGAGGAAACGGGCGCAGCCAGCGGACTGGGATTGGTTTCTGGCGACGACATCGCAGGCACGATACTAGCCGCCAAATCAAATCTCAATCACGGTGATTTCCGGGCGGCAGTTGAACCGGAAATTATAAGTATAAATATAACCGATGCCGGGATTGACGTAGAACGGGCCGGCCTTCGTCTGATATAAACCCATGTCGAATTCATCCACCGCGTATGGCACGATGACCGGTCCATAAAACGGGATGCGCACCTGTCCGCCGTGGGAATGGCCCGCCAAAACGAGGTCAAACTTTTGATCCAGCTTCTTTACTTGGGCGGGATAGTGCATCAAATAGATGTTCTTCGCCGCCGGATCCAAAGCCACTGTCGTCTGGCTAAAATGGCTGCACGACGCGCCGAAGAGTTTGATTTTGCCGTCCGCAATTGTGCGCGCCTCATCCATCAGCCACGCACCCCCGGTGGCGTTAAAACACTTGTGCACCGGCGCAAAGGAGATGCTGCTCCAGTAATCGTGGTTGCCAGGCACGCCAAACATCGGGGCCTTGATGCCGGACAACACCTCCAGGGCTTCGTCCAAAAATTTCATCTCCTCGACGATGTCGCCGGTGAAACAAACAAAGTCGGCCGAAAGTGCATTGATGGTTTTGACAACCTGCTCCAAATAGGCGCGATCACCCTTGTGGTGGATGTCGGTGAAGTGAACCAGCCGGTGCGCGGGCAGGCCGGCACCGATGCGCACCCGGCGGACCTTCAGCCAAGTCGGCTCGATCCATTTGGCATCCGCCGCCACGGCCAACGGCGACGCCAGCAAAACCCCGCCGGCGGTGGCGATGAACTTGCGCCGGCTGATGCGCGGAATTTTCATGGCCCAGGCCGGCCCTCTCCGGCCTTCAACGCCTCCGCCTTGGCGGCGTGGATGGCGGCGCGTTGGGGGTTGTTGTTCGCGTCAAAATAGGCGACGAGCTGGCATTGCAGGTCATACTCCATCGTGCGCCGTGTGATGGCGCTGCGGGACCAGACAAAGCCCAGCGCGGTCAGCGCCGCCAGCAAAACAATGATGCCGGCCAGGTTTTCGCGGGCCAAACCCAGTGCGTTCCGCGCCAGCCCGACGCCGCAAAGCCCGGTGAACAGGACCAGCCCCGCAGCGAGGATCAACGTGGCGTGTGCCAGCAAGAATTCAGTTGGAACCATCAAGCGATAAGGTGGCGGGCGCCGCCCCGGCGGCTGGCAGATTCCCGGAAGGATGGGGCGCAGCTTTTCGTTCTGCAGAATTCCGAGGACGACTTTTGGGTCCGGTCGCACCGTGGGGGCGGCAAAAAACTCCTTTTCATCACCGGTCGCCCTGAAGGTCTCCACGCGTTCCTCCGCGATGAGGTTCGTCAGGCGGGTTGGCACCAGCAGTTGGTCTACGACGAGCTGCGAAATTTTGACGGTGCAGAAGAGCATGATGGCGGCGTAAATCAAAGGCAACAACGGGGCGATCTGTTTGCCCGGCCCCGGAGGCAACCACCGCCGCTGGAGGAGTAAAATGGCAAAAATGCCCGTAATGACCAGGATGTTCAGCACGTCCATGTAGCGGCTGGCGGGAAAGCCGTCGCCGTAGTTCGCCCGGCCGAAGGCGATGGCGGCGGATTGCAATCCGCTCCAGAGCGCCAGCGCCAGAATAAATTCGGCCGCCCGCACGTCGGGAAAATTTTTGCGGAAGTAAAACCCCAGCAGCAACGCCAGCGGCAGCAGGGTGACCAGGCACATCAGTTTTGGGTGGTCGATGAACGGCCAGGCCAGGTTGTGGGCGAAGGCGTTGAAGAATTCGCCCGGCGTGTGCGCCCGCAGCGGTTCGTCGTCGGGCATCGACACCTTTAAAGCCAAGCCGGCGGCAACCGCCAGGCCGCAGAGCGCGCAGGTGACCAGGCCGCCTTTTTCCAGGCGCCGGTTTTTCAGCAGCCGCAGCCCAACCAGGCCGCCGACGGTCAGCGGCGCGAGGAAGCCCGAGGCCATCGTGAGCGGGCTGGCAAACGCCGCCGCGAGCCCGAGCCACCAGCGCGGGCCGCCGGGTTTGCCAAAGCCCAGCCCGGCGATGGTTCCGAGGGCGGCGAGACTCATGAAATACTGCTGCGAATTGATGGCCCAGAGGGTGTTTTCCGCGGCGTAGGGCAGCGCATAGAACGGCGCCAGCAGGCTGCAGATCAGCCAGCCGTTTTGGCGTCCGAGAAAAAGCCAGAGCGCGGTGGCCAGGGCGCCGGCAAACCCGGCATGGATGAAACAGTTCACCGTGAGTTGCAGCATCGGTTCCCACCGCCCGTTCAGCGAAATGACGGTGTAATCCAGCAGGTGCGTAAAAAAAATCCGGTGCTCGTTGCTGGGCGCAAAAAAATCCCGCCACGTCAGCGATCCTTCCATCCACGGGCGGAACAGATCCTTCGCCTCGTACCATTGGTCCCACAACGGCAGCGGCGAGCCAAACAATTGCACCGTCCACAGTTTTGCTCCGAGCACGACCAGCAACAGCGCGGCGAGCCACCAGGCAAAAACTTTTGGCGGGTCGGTCTTGGGGGCGGTTGGCGTCATGGGATTTTCTGCGTCAGCGGCTCCAGCGGCATGGGTTCATCATGATCAAGAAAAGCTTCACAGACACGCCAGAAATCCGCCGTCGCTTCCACCCGCCGGATGTCGTGCAGAAACTTTTCCCCGATGCCTTCGCCGATGAAGTTGGTGAACTTCTTCATCCGCTGCACCTGCGCTGACTCCCTGATGCCGGGCGTGATTTCGTTGTCCCACAATTCGTGGATGTAGGCCAGCAGCTCGCGGCCGGTGGGCAATTTCACCGTTTCTCCGCGGAGTTCCGCCCGGATCTGGTCGAACAGCCATGGATTGCGGATGGCGCCACGGCCGATCATCAGGCCGCGCACACCGGTTTCCGCCAGCAGCATCTTCGCCTGGGCGGCGCCAAAGACATTGCCGTTTGCGAGCACGGGACATTTCAATTCCCGTGCCGCCTGGGCGATCAGATCATAGCGGACACCGGGGCGGTACATCTGCAACACGGTTCGCGCATGGACCGTCAGCAGGTCAATGGCGTGCCGGGCAAAGACCGGCAACAGCGCGTCAAATTCCGCCGGCGAATCAAAGCCGATGCGGGTTTTCACCGTGAACGGCACCGTTACCGCCTCCCGGAGCGCGCCAAGGATGGCGTCGATGCGGGCTGGCTCGCGCAGCAGCCCGCCCCCGGCGCATTTGCGGTACACAATGGGCGCGGGACAGCCGAGATTCAGGTCGATGGCGGCGACAGGATATTTTTGCAGCAGCTTGGCCGTGCGCACCAGCGCGGGAATGTCATTGCCGATCAATTGCGCGACCACCGGCCGGCCCGTCGGGTTTTTGGTGATGGAATCAAGAATCCACTTTTCCGGGCGCGAATCACCGTGGACCCGGAAGTATTCCGTCCAATACACCTCCGGCCCGCCATAACGCGCAATGACGCGCATAAATTCAAGCGTCGTAACATCCTGCATCGGCGCGAGCGCGAGCAAAGGCGCATCGCTGCGGAGCAGGGCGGTAAATGTTTCAGGCGGAGCCAAGCGGCTAATAGAATAAACCAGTTAAACTTGGAAACGCGAATAATTCTTGCGTTTGCCGCCAGTGTCCCCAATTTAAGCGGCACACATGAGCCAGAAAATCTTTATCGGCACGGACAGCGGCGCCACCACCACCAAATTGTGCGCGGTCTGGGAGAACGGCGAACCGGTTTCCAGCAAGGTCTTGCAGCGCTCCACCAATTCAGAAAATGGCCGCGGCGCGGTCATCGCCTCCTGGATTGCGGGCGTCAGCGACTTTCTGACGCAGAATAATTTGCAATGGGACCAGGTCGCCGGCGTGGGCCTGGCGATTCCCGGACCTTACGAAAGGTACGGCGTTTTCAGCAAGACGCCCAACCTGCCCGCCAGCTTCTCCGGCTGGGATGTTTATACGGATTATGGCACCGCCCTGGCCAAACAGGCCGGCCGGCTGTTGCCCCTGATCGTCGGCAATGACGGCAATTATGGCGGCGTGGCCGAAGCCCGCCTCGCCCGCGGCAATTCCAAGTCCACCGTCATGATGCTCATGCCCGGCTCCGGCCTGGGCGCGGCCTTTGTCGGCGCGGATGGCATCTGTCTCGATGGCGACACTTTGGCCGGCATGGAAGCCGGCCACATGGCGGCGGCGGTGCATCTGCTTGGCCTTTCGGGCAAGCCGTTTTCCTGCGGTTGCGGGCGCGATTGGGGCTGCGTGGAGGCGTACACCACGATTTCCGGCCTGCCGCAATTGCTGGCCGAAAAGATCAAGCAGCATCCCACCCACGAACTCGCCACTTCCACCGCGCCGGTCAAGGAAAAGGTGCTTTCTCTGCGCACCCGCGCACAAAAGGGTGACGTACTGGCGCTGGACATCTTTGATTTTCAGGCCCGGGTGATGGGTTTGCACGTGGCCAATTTGGTGATGGCCTTCGATCCCGGCATTGTCGTTATCGGCGGCGGGTTGATGGATCATGAGGCGACCACGCCGGAATTCCGTGAACGTTATATGCGCGTCATCCGCGACACGGCGATCCCCTATCTTTGGGCTCCGCAACGTAATACCATCAAAATCGTTCCCGCCGCCTTGGGCGAGCTCTCCCAAGCCATCGGCGCAGCCTTGATGGCAATGTATCAAAGCCATGTCCGGGGCTGATTAGGCTTTCTTCAGGGCAAAAAATCCATGAACATTTCGGTCCGTCGTTTGTCATAAATGACGGATTGAAATCATGCGGTTCATTCTTAAAATCTGGTTTGCGCTCGTTGCCGCCGCGCTGTTTGCGGGGGCGGCGTCCGCCGCCACGTTTACGGCCACATTGGACCGCGACTCGATGACGCTGGGCGAGCAGGTTACGCTTTCCCTCAAATTTGACGGGGCCCAACCCCAGGATGCGCCGGGCATGCCCAACATCGGCGGGCTGCAGTTTCAATACGTCGGGCCGTCCAGCTCGTTCAGTTTCATCAATGGCGAAACCAAATCCAGCGTCACCTACAATTACATTGTGACCGCGCAGCATGACGGCGAATTCACCATTCCCGCCATGCGTGCCAACGTTGGCGGTCAGCAACTGGATTGCTCGCCACTGAAACTGATCGTCTACAAGGTGACCCCGCCCTCCGCCGCCGCGGTGAATTCCGGCAATGAAATCGCCTTCATGAAATTCACCTTCCCCAAGAAAAAGGTATATGTCGGCGAGCCGGTGGTCGGCGAACTTCAGCTTTATCTGCGCGATGATGTGCAGAATTTGTCGGGTTTCCAGATGACCAGCGCGACCCCGGACGGTTTCAGCGCCGGGAAGACCGTGGAACTGTCGAATCAACGCCGGCGGGTCCAGGTTGGCAATCGCATTTACGTGGAAATTCCCCTGGCCATGCCGTTGACCGCGGCCCGGTCTGGCACGTTTCCGCTCGGACCCTTTACGGCATCCGTCGTCGCCGTCTTGCCCTTGCAAAATCAAAATGGTGATCCGTTCAGCCAGTTTTTCAACCGGGGCGAACAGAAACAGCTCACGCTGGCGACCGAGGCCATCAATGTATCGGCGCTGCCGCTGCCGGAGGAAAACAAGCCGGCCGGTTTCAGCGGCGCCATCGGCAGCTTCGAGATGTCCGCCACGGCCGGGCCGGCGAAGGTGACCGTCGGCGATCCGATCACCGTGCGCGTGCAGATTTCCGGCCGGGGTGCGCTGGACACGGTGGCGCTGTCCACGCAGGACGCCTGGCATGATTTCAAAACCTATCCGCCCACGGCGAAGCTGGAAACGCGCGACCAGTTTGGCTTTCAGGGCACCAAGACATTTGAGCAGATCATCTCGCCGCTGAACACCGACGTTCATGAACTGCCGCCGCTGGAATTCACCTTTTTCAATCCCGACGATGGACACTATCACACGCTCAAATCGCCGGTTGTGCCGCTGACCGTGCAGGCGGCCGGGGCCTCGCCCATGCCGGTGCTGGCCGCAACCAAAAATTCCCCGCCGGAAAACCAGCCGCCGCAGGACATCCTGCCCATCAAGGAAAAGCCTGGCACACTGGTGCCCGCCGGAACCGTGCTGCTGGCTCATCCCGCATTCCTCGCCGCCCAAGCCGTCCCGGTGCTGGCTTTCTTTGCCGCCTTTGTCTGGCGGCGGCGGACGGACAATCTGGCGAATAATCCGCGGCTGCGCCGCCGCCGGGCCGTCGCCCAACTGGTGGCCGCCGGCATCACCGACTTGAAAAAGTACGCGGCCGCGAACCAGCCGGATGAGTTTTTTGCCACGCTGTTCCGGTTGCTGCAGGAGCAGCTGGGTGAACGGCTGGATTGCCCCGCCTCGGCGATCACTGAAAACGTGATTGAAGAACATCCGGTTTTACGCAGTGCGCCCAAGGCCACCTTGGATGGCATGCGCGAGCTTTTCCAGCTTTGCAATCAAGCCCGCTACGCGCCGGTCCGGGGCAGCAGCGAATTGAATTCCGTGGCCGGGCAATTCGAGAAGACCATCAGCCAGTTGCAGGAGGTGAAGGTATGAAAGGCCGCTTTTTCCATCTGGCCTGTGCGTTATTGGTGATGCTTGCTTGCATCACCAAGGTTCTCGCGGCGGATGTAAACGCCGATTTTGCCGCGGCCAACAAGCTGTACGCTGAAGGCAAATTCGCGGATGCCGCCGCCGCTTATGAAAACATCTTGAAAACCGGGGTGCAATCGCCCGCGTTATTGTTCAACGCCGGCAACGCGGAGTTCAAGGCCGGGCATCTGGGCAAAGCCATCGCCGCCTACCGCCAGGCGGAGCAGTTGGAGCCGCGCGACGCGGAGTTGCGCGCGAATCTGGCCTTCGTCCGCAACCAGGTCCAGGGTGCCACGCTGCGCGAGAGCCGCTGGCAGAACTGGGTGGGCTCGCTCACGCTCAATGAGGGGACGCTGCTTACGACGGTCTTTTTCTGGGCGCTCCTTGCCCTGCTGACGCTGAAGCAGATCCGCCCCGCGCTGGCCCCGGGGCTCCGGCGGGTCACGCAACTCGCCGCGGTGCTGGTGTTTTTTTCCGGCGCAGTGCTGGCATTGCAGGCGGCGGATCATTTCCGTTCCGCCATCGCCGTGGTGACCAGCGCGGAAACGACGGCCCGCAGCGGACCGTTTGATGACGCGCAAAATGCGTTCACCGCCCATGACGGTGCGGAGCTGCGGGTTTTAGACCGGCACGACGACTGGGTTCAAACCGCCGACAACGCCGGGAAAATCGGCTGGTTAAATACGAACCAGGTCGCAGTTTTGCCTGGAGCATGAGAAAGCTCCAAGCACCAACGTCCAAGCTCCAAACCCGGTAGGAGTCTGCCGGATTTGGAATTTTTGAACCTTGGACCTTGGAATTTCTCTGGCTGTTGGAGCTTGGAATTTGGATGTTTATTAAGTGTTTAGCGATTGAACAGAGACAGATTTAAGTTGTCAGAATGTCGTCCACAGAAAAACAGTTGGAAAAAAACATGAGCACAGGAATCAACGCCATCAACGAAGCGGTCAAGGAAGCGAGTGCCTTCACGCACCCGCTGTTCAACGAACTGGGCAAGGTCATCATCGGCCAGCAATACCTCACCGAACGGCTGGTCATCGGCCTGCTGGCCAACGGGCACGTGTTGCTCGAAGGCGTGCCCGGCCTCGCCAAAACGCTCGCGGTGAAATCGCTGGCCAACTGCATGCATGTCAAGTTCTCGCGCCTGCAATTCACCCCGGACATGCTGCCCGCCGACGTCGTCGGCACACAGATTTACAACCCGCAGTCCGGCGGCTTCACCACGCGCAAGGGGCCCGTCTTCGCGAACCTTGTCCTGGCCGATGAAATCAACCGCGCCCCCGCCAAGGTGCAGAGCGCGCTGCTCGAAGCCATGCAGGAAAAACAGGTCACCATCGGCGACCAGACCTATAAGCTGGAGGAACCCTTCCTGGTGCTCGCCACGCAAAATCCCATCGAACAGGAAGGCACCTATCCCCTGCCCGAGGCGCAGGTGGACCGCTTCATGTTGAAATTGAAGATCGGTTACCCGACGCGCGCCGAGGAACGGCAGATTCTGGAAGTGATGGCGAAAACGACGGGCACGCCGACCTGCAGCGCGGTCGTCACCCCGCAGCAGATCTTCAAGGCCCGCGAAATCATCAATGACATTTACGTGGACGACAAGGTGAAGGATTACATCGTGGACCTCGTCTGCGCCACGCGCGACCCCGACCATTACAAGATCGCGGTGAAAGATTTCATCCAGCTCGGCGCCTCGCCGCGCGCGACCATCGCGCTCACGCTCGCATCCAAAGCCTACGCCTTCCTGAAAGGCCGCGGCTATGTGACGCCGCAGGACGTGAAAAGCATCGGCATGGACGTGTTGCGCCACCGCGTGGCCATCACCTACGAGGCCGAGGCCGAGGAAAAGACCAGCGAAACGATCGTGCAGAAGATTTTTGATGAACTGCCGGTGCCGTGATTTGGAAATTTCTATGGAAGATTTCATGGCCGTCCTAAAAAATGAATTTGAAGCTGGCGAAGGCAGCTTCCTGATTAAGCTTCGTCCAGGGCTGGAATGGGACAAAGCTGCTTTTAATCGGCTGACTTCCACCATGAAACATTGTGCGGAGAGCACATTCAACGAGCCGAAGCTGGAAAGATGGGTGGCAGAAGGATTTTGGAATGTTTCATGGTTCGTCAGATCATGGGCAACGCATCCAAATTTCCCAAAGGTTTACTCAACCGAATACTACAACAAAGCTTTTACCCGACTGGATGACTTGGCCTATTGGTATTTCATGGGCTATAGCCCTTACCAAAACGAAACCGGCTTCGAGGAATTGGCATAAACAATTTTGCCGAACTGTTCGCAAATGATTCCCCGCGAGATCCTCAAAAAAATCCGGCAGATCGAGATTCGCCCAAACCGCATCATGGGCGAGTTCGCGGTCGGAGCGCGGGCTTTAGCCCGCTTCACCGCCCGCACCACCCTCGCGTCCAAATCAGATTTGGCGCTCAATTCCATCGATCAATTGAAGCGGCGTGACCGCCGCGCTCCCGCCGCCCTGACGCGCGGCTGTGTACAAATCCCAACAGGATTACGCGTCAGCCCGGAGGGCTGCCAGAAATTGGCCGGGGGGCGGAGCGCCAGCGCAGACCCCCGGTATGCGGATAAAACGGACACGACCCTGAAAGGGTCGCAGCCTTGCCTATCGAAATGGGCGCAAACCGGTCTTGCCCCCCTTCAGGGTGCTCATATTTCACCCGCCGCCACCGGGGGTGTCGTCGCGCTTCGCGCTCCTCAACCCCCGGCTAATTTCTCGCACGCTTTCAGCGTGCCCGCGCAGCCATTCGTCATTCGCCATTCGTCATTTTCCACCACATGATTCCCCGCGAGATCCTCAAAAAAATCCGGCAGATCGAGATCCGCACGAACCGCATCGTGACGGAAACGCTCGCGGGCGCGTATCATTCCGTCTTCAAGGGCCAGGGCATGAATTTCGACGAGGTCCGCGAATACCAGCCCGGCGACGACGTGCGCGCCATCGATTGGAACGTCACCGCACGGATGAACCATCCGTTCATCAAGAAGTTCGTCGAAGAACGCGAACTCACGCTCATGCTCGTGGTGGATGTGAGCGGGTCGGGCTTGTTCGGCTCGCGCGACCAGTCCAAGCGTGAGCTGGCCGCCGAGATCGCCTCGGTGCTCGCTTTTTCCGCCATCCGCAACAACGACAAGGTCGGCCTCATCCTCTTCAGCGACGAGGTGGAGAAATTCATTCCGCCGCGCAAGGGCCGCAGCCATGTGCTGCGCGTCATCCGTGAAGTCCTGTACTTCGAGCCCAAGCGGCGCGGCACAGATTTGAACACGGCCTTGGAATTTCTGCTCCGGGTGCAATCGCACAAGGCGATCTGCGTGGTCATCTCGGATTTTCTGGGTTCTTCGCCGGCGCAACGGAGCGCGGGCGGCAAGGGTCTCCGTTCCCAAATGATGTTGCTGGAATCCTTGGCCCAGGCCGCCTACACGATGTTGAAGCAGGCCAGCCGCAAGCATGATGTTGTCGCGGTGCAGGTGACCGACCCGCGCGAGCTGGAACTGCCCGCCCTGGGCCGGCTGGTGTTTCAGGACGCGGAAACGGGCGAGATCGTGGAGGTGAACACGGCGGATGCGCGCAAGCGAGCGGCCTTCGCGGAGCGGCAGGCGAAGTCGCAGGAGCAGCTCGCGCGGCTGTTCCGCAAGGTGGGCATCGATGCCATGCAGTTGCGCACGGACCAGCCTTATGGCGCGGCGTTGGGGAAATTCTTTGAGAAGCGGGAAAAACGGAGGCTGCGCGGATGAACGCTCATATCGGAAAGGTGAAGCACTAAATTAAAATGGCCACCAACCAGACAACTTTGCCCGTCCCCACGGACATCCGCGACATCAAGCCGCCGCTGGAGATCCCGGACGGACTGGCGTGGCTATGGTGGACCTGGGCGGCACTGGCGGTTTGTGTGCTGGCCGCCGTGCTCTGGCGGCATCTGGCCAAACGGAAGACCCGCGTGGTGCTCCCGCCGCCGATCCCCGCCCACATCCGCGCGCGGCGGAAATTGACCGACGCGCTGGCCTATCTCGCGGAGCCAAAAACCTTTTGCACGCTGGTCTCGGACACGGCGCGGTTTTATCTCGAGGAACGCTTTAATTTCCGCGCGCCGGAGCGGACGACGGAGGAGTTTTTGCGCGAGTTGCAGGGCACGAAGCTGCTGCTGCCCGAGCAGAAGGAAAGCCTGGGAAATTTCCTGGCCAGTTGCGACCTCGTGAAGTTCGCCAAATATGAGCCGGGCGAAAATGAATTGCGCGGGCTGCACGCCTCCGCCCTGCGCTTGATTGAAGAAACCGAGCCGCGCGAAATCCCGGGCCCGGAGGCCAAACCCGCGGAGGAATCACCAGCATGACGTTTGCGCATCCATGGTTGTTGCTGTTGCTCCTGCTGCTGCCGGTCCTGGCGTGGCTGAAGGGCCGGCGCGGCGCGCCGCCGGCGTTTGTCTATTCCTCGGTCCAGCTCGTGCGGGCCATGCAGAACATCAGCCGTTCGCGCGCGGGTGGGTTTCTCGGCTCGCTGCGCTGGCTGGCGCTGGCGTTGTTCATCGTGGCCATGGCGCAGCCGCGCCTGGCGAAAAGCACCACGGAGGTGAAGGCCAGCGGCGTGGACATCGTGGTGGCGGTCGACATGTCGGGCAGCATGATCTCGGAGGATTTTGAGGTGCGCGGGGAACGCGTGAACCGTTTCAACATGGCCCGCACGGTTTTGAAGGGCTTCATCGACAAACGCCCCAACGACCGTATCGGACTGGTGCTGTTCGCGTCCCAGGCCTTCACCGCCACCCCGCTCACCTTGGACCACGAATATTTGCAGGCCGACCTGGACCGGCTGGAGATCGGCGCGATCGACCAGAATGCCACAGCCATCGGCGACGGCCTGGGCACGGCGGTGAACCGCTTGCGTGATCTCAAGGCCAAGAGCAAAATCGTGATCCTGATGACGGACGGCCAGAATAATTCCGGCAAACTCGACCCGATGCTCGCGGCGGACGCGGCGGCGGCGCTCAAGGTGAAGGTCTATACCGTTGGCATCGGCATGCGCGGCCAGGCACCCATGCCGACGCACGACATGTTCGGGCGCAAAGTGTATCAGATGGTGCCGGTGGATGTGGATGAAGACACCCTGCAAAAGATCGCGGACAAGACCGGCGGAAAATATTATCGCGCGGACAATGCGGAGCGCTTCCAGCAAATCTACGCGGAGATCGACAAGCTGGAGAAAACCGAGGCGAGCATCAAAAAATACACGCAGTTCAAGGAGCTGTTCCCGTGGATTGTGGCGGGCGGACTGGCGTTGCTGCTCATTGAACTGGTCCTGGCCCAGACCGCGTTCCGGAGGTTGCCATGAGATTCGAACATCCCCAGATACTTTGGCTGCTGCTGGTGGTACCACCGGTGCTGGCGGCGTTTTTTTGGTGGGGCGAGCGGGTGAAGCAAAAGCTGCTGACCCAATTTGTCGAGGCGCGCCTGCTCGCGTCGTTGACGGTCGGCATTTCCCCGTCGCGCCGGAAGCTGCGGTATGGTCTGGTGCTCGCGGCCGTCGCCCTTTTGATCGTTGCCATTGCCCGACCGCAGCGCGGATTCGATCTGGAAGAGGTCGAGCAACGCGGCTTGGACGTGATCGTGGCGGTGGACACTTCAAAGTCCATGCTGGCGACAGACATCGCGCCGAACCGGTTGCAACGGGCGAAACTGGCCGCGCTGGAATTGATGCAGACGGCCAAGGCTGACCGGCTGGGATTGGTGGCGTTCGCCGGCGATGCGTTTCTGTCTTGTCCGCTGACCATTGATGACGCGGCCTTTCAGCAAAGCGTGCAGGCGCTGGACGTGAACACCATTCCGCAGGGCGGCACGGCGCTGGCGGCGGCCATCAACACGGCCATTGAGTCCTTCAAGGAAAAGAGCCGCTACAAGGCGCTGGTATTGTTTACCGACGGCGAGGACAACGATGAGGGCGCGGCCGAGGCGGCGGATAACGCGGCCAAGGCCGGGTTGAAGATTTTCACCATCGGCATCGGCTCGGCGGAAGGCACCTTGGTGACGATCCCCACGGCGGACGGCAGCAGCGATTACATCCGTGACGAAAAAGGCCAGGTGTTGAAAACCAAGCTGAACGAGCCGCTGCTGCAACAAATCGCCACGACCACGGGCGGATTTTACCTGCCGTTGCGCGGGGGAAACACGATCACGACGCTTTACGAACGCGGGCTGGCACCCATGCCCAAATCCGAAGGCACGGAAAAACTGATCCGGCATTATCACGAACAGTTCAAGTGGCCGCTGGGGGTGGCGATCCTGTTGTTGCTCGCGGAATTTTTCCTGCCCGAGCGGGTCCGCCGGGCTTCTCTGCGCCCGGCGGCGGCGGTGGGGCTGGTTTTGTTGCTCTCCAGCACCGGCAGCTTCGCCTCGCCCGCCGGGGCCTTGCACGATTATAAATCCGGAAATTACACAAATGCGCTGGAGGAATTCACCCAACTGGCCGCGGTGCGGACCAATGATCTGCGGCTCGCCTTCAACGCCGGGGATGCGGCTTATCGCGCCACAAATTTTGACCTGGCGCAGAAGTTTTTCACACTGGTCACGCTCTCGCCGGACCTGAAATTGCAGCAGCGGGCGTTTTACAACCTGGGCAACACGCAGTTTCGCGTGGCCGAACAGGCAAAGGACCTGGACGGTTTGGAGCAGGGGTTTGAGGTTGCGGCTAAAATCTATGAGCGCGCGGTGGCGCTCGACAAGAATGATGCCGATGCCGCCTTCAACCTGAAATTTGCGAAAGATATGGCCGAACAGATCAAGCTGTTCAAAGAGGCGATCCGCCGGGCCAAGGGCGACGCGGACTCGGCGGTGCGCCAGCGGAATTACCACCGGGCCGTGGAAATCATGGAACAACTGACGAAAAATCAGATCGCGGCCAAACAATTTGAAGATTTCACCAAAAAATTGAAGGACATCGATGCGATTGCGACTCCTCATCAGCCTTAACTGCCTGTTGCTTCTGATGTGGCAGCGAGCCGGCGCACAGCTTGCGCCCGCCGATGACTTTTTTCACAGCGGCGCGCAGCTCTATATTTCCAACAGCGTTCCGCAGGCGAAGGAAGTGGTGGAACAGGGGCTCAAGCTTTATCCCGACGACGAAAAACTGAAAAAACTGGAAGCTTTGCTCAAGCAGCAACAACAGCAACAGCAACAGCAACAGCAACAGCAGCAACAAAATCAACAGAACCAGCAGCAACAGCAATCCCAGCAGAAAAAGCCGGATCAACAAAAGTCGCAGGATCAGCAAAAGCCGGACGAACAGAAGAAAGATCAATCGGAGCAGAAAAAAGACGACCAGCAAAAGCAGCAGGATCAACAGAAAAAGGCGCAGGCCGAAAAAGACAAAGCCGATCAACCGGACAAAAAAGAAGAAGGCCAGCCGGTCAAACCGGGGGAGATGACCCCGGAAGAGGCGAAGCACCTGCTGGACACGCAAAAGGGTGATGAACAGATGTTGCAACTGAAGCCGCCGGAGAAACCGCGCGACAATTCGCGCCCGGTCAAGGACTGGTGAGGCTGGCAACAGCCTGAAAAGCGAAATTGAAATTCACCCCGGATATCTGATATATTGCCGATATGGGACGCCAATGGCTTCATGCTAAACGATTGGTTGCCGGCCTCAAAAAAGGCCGGACAACCGGCAAACTTGTGCGCGAAATTTCCGTGGCCGCCAAGATGGGCGGCGCCGACCCCGGGATGAACCCGCGGCTGTTCACCGCGGTGGAAAAGGCCAAGAAAGAAAGCGTGACCAAGGACGCCATCACCCGGGCCATCCACAAGGGCGCCGGCATCGGCGACGAAAAGCTCGTGATGGAGCATGTCGTTTATGAAGGCCGCGCGCCGCACAACGTGCCCCTGATCGTCGAAGTTTATACGGATAACGTGAACCGCACCGCACCGGAAATCCGGGTGCTTTTCAAAAAAGGCCAGCTTGCGACGAGCGGCAGCAACAAGTTCATGTTCGACCACGTCGGACTCGTCGAAGCGCATCATCCGGATGCGAACATCGACCGGGAAGCGGCCGCGATTGAAGCCGGGGCGAATGAGGTGGAGACGCTCACGCACCAGCAAAACGACGACATCCCGGAGGGAACCGCCGGCGCGAAATTCATCTGCGAACGCACCGCCGTGGCCGCGGTGTCAAAATGGCTCTCGGCCAACGGTTGGACGGTGGTGACGAGCGAAATCGGCTACGTGCCGAAGCAATTCCCCGAACTCACCGAGGCGCAACAGACCGAGGTCGGCGATTTTCTTCAGGAACTGGACGAACACGACGATGTCCATCGCGTCTGGGCGGCAGTAAAATAAGGCATTTAAAAAACAAAAACGCCGCGTTGTTTCCAACGCGGCGTTTTGCTTTTGGAACGGCTACTTGGCGCCCTGGTCAATCCAGGCGCGGATCAGGCCGACTTGTTCGGCGGTCAGCGGCTTGGCCGGCGGGCCGAAATTACGCGGACGTTGTCCCGGGGCATTCGTGCCCTGCGGGCCGCCCGGCGGACGTTCGCCGCCATCAGGTCCGCCAGCCATCGGTCCGCCATCGCGCGGCTGCATGGCCGGTAAATTGGTGCCCTGAGGCCCGCCCGGTCCACCGGGTCCGCGGCGATTGCGCGGTTTTGGCGGCATCGCAATTTCGGGGTCGAGCTGGGAAACGGATTTGACCAGCAGGCTGTTCGCGCTGTCGCCGGATTTGAGCACGGGACCCAGCTTGGTGCCCTTCAACACGCCTTCGAGCGAATCCAGCCGGAGCTGTGCGCGGGGACGTTCGACGCCATGGCACCGGACGCAAGATGCCTTCATGATCGGCGCGATGTCCTTCTCAAAGGTGACGTTTTCCGTTTTAGCCGCCGGGGGAAGCTTGCTCCAATCGATTTCCGCCGCCAGGGCCGAACCAGCCAGGGTCAGGCCGGCCAGCGTGATAAGTGCAGTCAGTTTGTTCATAGTATGGGTTTGATCTCCGGGCAAAGGATGGTGAATTTTCGGGATTCGTCACGAAAAATTTACAACGAGCCGCGCGGCAATGCCGGCACGGTTACCGTGCCCGCATCTGCCAGCGCATGGTCGGCGGGCAGGTTTTCGCCGGACCAAAGCTTTTGCGCCGTCCAGCGCGCGGCGGTTGCGCTCCAAAATGGATCAGCGGCGGGCAGCCCCAGCGGGAGCAGGCCGGCGGTGCACAAATACAGGCTGCCGGTGGAAATATAATTTTCCCCGAGCGCGGGCTGATGACCGCAGAAACCGATCTGCAACCAGCCGGCCGCATCAAAAGTTCCCGGTGCTTCAATCATCTTGCGGATGACGGCGGTCAGCGCGCAGCGCACCTGCGCCGGCCCGATCTTTTCCGGCAGCTCGTGCAGCAGCGAAATCTGGGCCAGCGTCTGAAAAGCGCCAAACCGGTAGGTCGTCGAGCGGCCGATGGATGGAAAGGTCCCGTCCGGCGCAACCAGCCGTTCCTGGATTTCGGCGAACCGCTTCGCCCGGCTTAATTCGGCTGCCTGGGTGGCTGCAAAACCGGGATCCCGTTTTTTCAAGACCGCCAGCACATCGAGCAACATCGGGTGGATGACGAAGCTGTTGTAGTAATCGAAATGGAAAAATTCGCCATCGCCATAAGCCCCATCACCGGCATACCAGCCCAGCATCTTGCGGACGCAATCCTCCAGGCGGTCTGCGCGCGTTGGCTCGCCGCATTCCAGCAGCGCAGCCTCCACGGTGGCGGCGAACATCACCCAGTTATTCCGGTCCGGGGTCGGGACCTCGCGGGACGATTTCAGTGCGCCGATGACCTGCGCCTTGACGCGTGGCTCCAGCGGTTCCCACAAGATTTTGGGTGCGCGTAAAAGGCCCTGGGCCAGAAACGCGGTGTCCACCAATGCCTGTCCGCCCTTGGAAAAATTCAGGAAGTCGGGCGATTGCGGGTCGGTGGCGGCATCCATGGAGGTATGCGCGAGCTTGATGAATTCCGCCTGCAACTTCGCCTCGCCACCGGCAAGGTTTTCCAGCGCGAGCCAGGGGCCGATGCCGCAGAGCAACCGGCCGAAGGCTTCCAGATGCGTAAAACCTGCCCGCTTGGCCCCGGGCTGCTCCTCAACCGGCATCTTCAATCTGAGTTCGCGCCGCGCCAGGTTTTCCAGGACCGGCCGGGAGATTTTTTCCAGGACGGAAATCCAATACCCCCGGTCATCGCCGACCGGGACGGGTTCAACCTTGTTTTCCGCCGCGCGCAAAGGCAAACCCGCGGCGCCGAGCGCACCGATGACGGCGGCGGACTTGAAAAAATCACGGCGGGTTTTCATTCGTCACCGTTATTCGAAGAACCCTTCTTCTCCCAACTGCGCCGGGCTTTTTCCGGCAGGGTCCGGTCCACGACGGCGTAGAAGGTCTTGTCGCCAAACTCGCGGTTGGCGGCATGTTCCAGCTCCACCGAGGGTGTGACGCTGAAGCGTTCATGCGCCTGGACAAAAATCGACCCGCCCTCGGGGCGCATGAAGCAAAAAAACAACGGGCATTTGCCGGGATGGGCGGCCACCAGTTCGGCAACCTTCGTCAAATCGTCCGGCTGCATCTGTGCCATCGGCAGCCGGAGATGGACCTGCCGGGTGTATTTCTTCGGCGCGTCCTCCAGCGGCATGATGTCCTGCGGGAAAATCTTGGGCTTGTCTTCGCCGGTGCTGATTTCGCCGATGACGAGCAGCGCCTTGTTCGGCTCCAGCAGCGGCCGGAACTTGTCGTAGTCGTTCATCACGAGCAATTGCACGGAGCCGTCCAGGTCTTCCAGCGTGACCATGGAATAGGGCTTGCCGGATTTTTTGGAAACGCCATGGCTGACCGCGGAGATCATGCCGCCGATGCGCGTCTGGCTGCGGTTGGGCAGCGCGGCGAGCTGGGAGGTGTTCGCCAGCGAAAAGCGTTGCAGCAACGGCGCCAGCGGGGTGAGCGGATGGCCGGTGACGTAGAAGCCCAGCAGCTCCTTTTCGTGCGCCAGCAATTCGTGCTGCGGCCATTCCTCGAGATTGCTGATGGCTTCCGGCATCGGGGGCGCCTTTTCTTCCAAGGCGCCGAAAAGGGAGCTCTGGCCCTTTTGCTTGTCGGATAAAATGCTCGCGGCGCGTGCCAAGGTGCGCTCAATCTGCGCCGTCAGGGTCGCCCGCGTTTGTTTGAAGGTGTCGCAGGCGCCGGTTTTGATGAGCGCTTCCAGGGTTTTCCGGCCCACCGCCCGGCCGTCCACGCGCTCGCAAAGCTCGGCGAGGGTTTTGAAATTGCCATGTTCCGCGCGGGCTTTAAGGATCGCCTCCACCGCGCCTTCGCCCACGCCCTTGATCGCCACCATGCCAAAGCGGATGGCTTTGCCGTTTTGCGCGGGCGCGAAATGAACGCTGCTCTCATTCACGTCCGGGCCCAGCACCTCGATGCCGACCTCGCGCGCCTCGGCGATGTATTCGCTCAATTTTTCCGTGTTCGCCATGTCGTTCGTCATCATGGCGCAGTAAAACTCGACCGGATAATTCGCCTTCAGATACGCGGTCTGGTACGCGACGATGGCGTACGCGGCGGCGTGCGACTTGTTGAAACCGTAGCCGGCAAATTTTTCGAGCAAGTCGAAGATCTGGTTCGCCTTGGTCTTGGGGATGTTGTTCTTCTCGTGGCAGCCCTTGACGAACGTCTCGCGCTGCTTCTGCATCTCCTCGACCTTTTTCTTGCCCATCGCGCGCCGCAGCAAATCCGCGCCGCCCAGCGAGTAACCGGCCAGCAACTGCGTGGCCTGCATGACCTGCTCCTGATAGATCAAGATGCCGTAGGTCTCCTTGGAGATGGATTCGAGCAGCGGATGCTCGTATTCAACCTTGATCTCACCATGCCGGCGCTTGATGAAATCGGGAATGAGGTCCATCGGACCGGGGCGATACAGCGCCACCAGCGCGGTGATGTGCTCCACCGAGGTGATCTGGAATTTTTTGCACAGATCGCGCATGCCGCCCGATTCCAACTGGAACACGCCGAGGGTTTCCGCCCGGTTCAGGAGATCGTAAGTTTTCTTGTCATCGAGCGGCAGGTTGTCGATCGGCACGTCGATGCCCTGCGTGCGCTTGACCATTTCGCAGGTGTTGCGGATGACGGTCAGGGTCTTCAGCCCGAGAAAATCCATCTTCAGCAAGCCGAGATCGCCGACCGGGCCCATGGCGTATTGCGTGACGAGGGTGCCGCTTTCGTCCAGCTTGAGCGGGAGCAGATTGACGAGCGGTTCCGGCCCGATGACGACGCCGGCGGCGTGAACGCTGGCGTTGCGCGTGAGGTCTTCGAGAATGAAGGCGGTGTCGATCAGCTCGCGTGTGACCTCCTCATTCTCATAAGCCTCCTTGAGCTCGGGCACCTGTTTGAGCGCCTTTTCGAGCGTCATCTTCAACTCGGCGGGGATCAGTTTTGCGAGCCGGTCACCGTCGCCATAAGACAGGCCCATCACGCGGCCCACATCGCGCACGACGGATTTGGCGCCCATGGTGCCGAAGGTGATGATCTGCGCCACGGCATCGCGCCCGTATTTTTCGCGGACGTATTCGATGACGTCCGCGCGGCGGTCGTCGGCGAAATCGATGTCGATATCCGGCGGATTGACGCGCTCGGGATTCAGGAAGCGCTCGAACAGCAGGCCATAGCGGATGGGGTCGACGTTGGCGATCTCGAGCAGATAGGTGACGATGGAGCCGGCGGCGCTACCGCGCGCCACGCAGGAAATGCCATGCAACCGCCCGTGCCGGATGAAATCCGCGCAGATGAGGAAGTAGGAAATGAAGCCCGTCTTCTCGATGACGCCAATCTCCAGTTGCAACCGGTCGATGACCGCCTTGAGGGCGGCGGCCACCTCCGGGTCGTTGATCGTATAGGTTTTTTCCTCCACCGGCTTGAACGTGGGCAGCCGTTTCGGTTCATCGATTCCCGTGATGATGAATTCTTTCCCCTCGGCCTTGGCGTGGATGGTATAGCGGCGAAACAAGCCTTCCGCGAGTTGCTGGCGCAGATAGCCTTCGCGCGTGAAATGTTCCGGCGGATTGAAAACCGGGTAATGCAACTGGCCGAACTTGATCTCCAGATTGCATTTTTCAGCCACTTCCAACGTGTTTTTGACCGCCTCGGGCACCTCGGTGAAGCGCGCCTGCATTTCCGCCTCCGAGCGGAGGAAAAACTGTTCCGGCACATAGCCCGCGCTCATGCGCTTGGGGTCGCTCAGCATGGATTGCGTGCCGATGCAGACGAGGCAGTCGTGCGCGTGCGAGTGGCCCTTCTCGACGTAATGCACGTCATTGGTCGCCACGCATTTGAGGCCAAAATCCTTGGCAAAGGCGAGCAACTGGCGGTTCACCTTGGCCTGTTCGGGGATGCCGTGATTCTGCAGCTCGAGGAAAAAGTTTTCCGCGCCGAGCGTCTGCTTGAACCAATCCACCACGTCGCGCGCCTTGGCGACCTGGTCTTTCATGATGAGATCGGGAATCTCGCTGGCGAGGCAGCCGGACATGGCGATCAAACCGGCGCTGTGCTGCGCGAGAAGTTCCTTGTCGATGCGCGGCTTGTAGTAGTAGCCCTCCAGGTGCGCGGCCGTCGTGAGCTTGATGAGATTTTTGTAGCCGGTTTCGTCCCGGGCGAGCAAACCGAGGTGATGATAAACATCGCGGGTGCCGCTGCCCTGTTTTTTTTCCAGCCGCGAGCCGGGCGCGACGTAAACCTCGCAGCCGATGATGGGTTTGATGCCCTTGGCGCGGGCGGCCTGGTAGAACTCGATCACCCCGTGCATCGCGCCGTGGTCCGTGATGGCCAGCGCGGGAAATTTCAGCTCGTGCGCCCGCTCCATCAATTTGTCCAGACGGCAGGCGCCATCGAGCAGGGAATACTCGGTGTGCAGGTGCAGGTGGACAAAATCAGCGTGCGACATCAGGACAATTTACCCCCGCGCACCGTCCTGAAGCAAGAAGCGGATATTCACCGGCGGCTAGCTTTTGGAATGGAACTGCAGATCGTATAGTTTTTGATACACGCCGCCGCGCGTGGACAGCTCCGCGTGGGTGCCCTGTTCAACGATGCGGCCTTCTTTTAAGACCACAATGACATCGGCGTGGAGAATGGTGGAGAGCCGGTGGGCGATGCAGATGGTCGTGCGATCTTTCATCAGTTCGTCAAGGGCGGTCTGCACGGCCCGTTCCGATTCCGTATCCAGCGCGCTGGTGGCTTCGTCAAGAACCAGGATGGGTGCGTTCCGCAAAACCGCCCGGGCAATGGCGAGACGCTGTCTCTGCCCGCCGGAAAGAGTGACGCCCTTTTCACCGATGACACAGTCAAAGCCGCCGGGTTTGCGCGCAATAAATTCAGTGGCGTGGGCGTGCTTGGCGGCGGCCTCAATCTCCGCATCGGTTGCCCCCAGCCGGCCAAGTTCAATGTTTCGACGGATGGTATCGTTGAATAAAATATTTTCCTGGGCGACCACGGCAATCTGGTTTCGCAGGTCGCGCGAACTGACCTCACGCAAATCCACGCCCCCAATCTTGATGGAACCGCGGGTGGGGTCGTAGAAGCGCAGCAGCAGATTGGCCAGCGTGGTTTTGCCGGAACCCGTGGAGCCGACGAGGGCGACCAGTTGGCCGGCCTTGATGGTGAGGTTGATGTTCTGCAGCACCGGTTTGTCGCCGTAATCAAAATCGAGCTTTTCAATGACGATATCCGCCTTGTCGGCGTGGAGCATTTTGGGCTCGACCGGTTCGGGCACGGAATTTTTCATGGCCAGCAGCTCGAAAACGCGTTCGCTGGCGGCCCGGGCCTGCAAAATCTGGTTGTGCAACCGGGTGATCTGTTTCACCGCCGGGTAAATGATCACAATGCCCAGGATGAAGGCCATGCAATCATCCGTGCCCGGACGATGATCCGGCGGCAGGTGCAGGATATAGAGGAAAACCAGCGCGATGCCCAAGGCGGCGAAAAATTCCGTGAACTGGCTGGGGATCTCATTGGCACGGATGACGCGCATCATCTGGCCGACGGTTTTTTTGGTGGTGATCCGGAACTGCTCGGTGACGGTGGCTTCCAGGTTATAGGCTTTGATGACGCGGGTGCCGGTGAACGATTCCTGCATGAGGTTCGTCAGCTCGGCGTTGTGTCCCTGCACCGCCCGGGCGGATTTACGGACCTTGCGTCCGTAGATGATGATGGGCACGACACAGACGGGGAAAACAATGATGGAAACGAGCGTCAGCGTGGGCTGCACGGCAAACTGGTAGCCCACGATGGCCAGAATCGTCAACGGGGCCGTGACCATGGCAGCGAGGGAACTGCCGACGATCATGTAAAGCACCTGGGTGTCGCTGGTGATGCGCCCGATCATGTCGCCGGTGGTGGTCTTGTTAAAAAAGCCAAGCGAAAGATTCTGGAGATGCCCAAAAAGCTTTATGCGGATATCGGTGACGGCATGCATCGCGGCCCAGTTCGTCAGGTAGGCGCTGCAATAAGACATCGTGTTTCGAAAAATCATGATGCCGGGAATAATGGAGACGATGAGCACCCAGCCGAGGACGTCATTATCCGCCGGAGCCGTGATATCCGGCACGACCGCGGCGAGACGGTGGGACAGGGGATGAGCCCACGCGGGCGCATTTTCCAGTTTTGCATGCAAGGTCAGCTTGTGATTGAAGACCAGTTCAAACACGGCGCGCACGGCGCCAATCAACATGCCGTTGGTGACGCCGAAAAGGGCGCCGCAGACCAGGCCAATCAACAACCGGGCACGATAGGGATGGACGAACGGCCAAAGCTTGCGGAAAAAAGCGATCATCAGTCCCTTATTCTTGGCTGATGCGACGGAAAACAAAAGTTTTGTTTTTAGCCTTGCCTCCGGCTAATGGAAATATTGCGGGAAAATTATCTTGAACCGGCGGCGTGCCGTTCGCAGACTTCGCTGGTCATATGTTGTTTTCCGAGAAGTTTGTCTTCATCCATATCGATAAATCCGCCGGAACGAGCATCCAACGAGCCTTGCAGCCTCATGCCAATCCGGTGGTCAACAGCCGCATCCGGCGACGGCTGGTCTGGCTGGGGAAAACGAACCGGCTGGGGCTGCACCGGCTGGTTGAGTTTCCGGAGCATGTGACCGCCCAGGTGGTGAAAAGCTGCCTGCCGCCGGCGGTCTATGGCCGGCTGTTCAAGTTCGCGTTCGTTCGCAATCCTTGGGACCGGCTGGTGTCACGCTACGCCCAGTTGCTTCGCAATCCGAAAGAACCGGCCCGCCATTCGGGCCGGGCCGAGGCCGGCTTTGAAGAATTTGTCCGGTGGGAAATCCAGCGCAACAAAAGCCATCAGTACACTTATGTCTGCGACGCGAAGGGAAACCTGATCGTGGACTTCATCGGCCACTTTGAACGGCTGGAGGAGGAGTTTACCCGCATCTGTGAGCACTTGGGCATTAGCGCCACGTTGACCAAAACCAACACCTCCAAGCACGACAGCTATGTAAAGTATTACACCCCGGCCACGCGCCAGCTCGTGGCCGAACATTACCGGCGGGACATCGAATTGTTTGGCTACGAATTTGACGGGGTGGTTCCCCGTGCCAGCCGGGTTTAACGACCCCGCAACGTGAAAGTTATGCTTTCACCTTGCCCCGCCGCCGCCGGCTTCTTTAACTTGGCTGAAATGTTTCGATGATTTTCGACTGTTTCACCTTTTTTAACGAGCTCGAATTACTGGAGCTGCGGCTGCATGAACTGGCGGGCGTGGTGGACAAGTTTGTCGTGGTTGAAGCCCGGCGGACGCATTCAAACCAGCCCAAACCTCTTCATTTTCAGGAAAATCGCGCCCGCTTCGCGCAATTTGAAGACAAAATCATTCATGTGGTCGTGGAGGAGGTGCCGGACACGACCGACGCGTGGGTGATCGAACGATTCCAACGCGATGCCATCGCGCGCGGGCTGGGCGGTTGCCGGCCGGACGATTGGGTGCTGGTTTCCGACGTCGATGAAATCCCGCGGGCGGCAGTGGTTGCTAAAATCAGCCGGGAGACCCCCTACCATGACAATTTATTTTCCAATGCCGTCCACGCCGCGCTGAATTCAAAAATGGTCAAGGCGGTCTTTCACCGGAAAGGCTTCCGGCGGCGGCTGCGGAAAAACCATCCTTTTGTCCTGAAGTTTGAGCAGACCCTGCATCGTCATTATTTGAACTGCGTTTCGGTGCGGCCCCGTTTTTGGTACGGCACCCGGATGCTGCGCTTCCGCGATTTTTCCGCCGCCAATGAATTGCGGTTCAGCGGTTATAAGATCGTGAAGGACGCCGGCTGGCATTTCACCTTCATGGGGGGGGCCGACCGTATTCGCGAGAAGATTGTGGCTTACGCGCACCAGGAATTCAACCAGCGCCAGTTCACGGAGCCGGCGGCCGTGACCAAACGCATCGAGAGCGGCAAATCGCTGTTCGACCGGGATGAACAGCTCGAGTTTGTGCCCTTGGACGAAACTTTTCCGCGCTTCGTGCTTGCGCACCCGCAAAAATTTTCGAGCTGGCTCAAGCCCTTTTAGGCGGACGCCGGCCATGCCCCATCCAAATGCTTGAAATCATAAGACGGAACAGTTGCTTAACCCGGCGCTTTCGGCAAAATTCGTCGAAGTAAATAAAGATGAAAATCAGCGGCTTCACTTTTATTCGCAATGGTGTGACGCTTGGCTACCCCTTTATCCCCGCCATCCGTTCGCTCCTGCCGCTGTGCGATGAAATCATCGTGAACGTGCCAAGTTCGACGGACGACACCCTGGCCGCCGTACGCGCCATCGGCGACCCGAAAATCCGGATCATCGAGTCCGAGTGGGATGAATCCCTGCGCACGCGCGGGCTGGCGATGTCACACCACACGAATATCGCCCTGCGGGAATGCACCGGTGACTGGTGCGTCTACATCCAGGGGGATGAAGTTTTGCACGAGGATACGCTCGCCGCCATGCGCACGGCGATGGAGCGTGAGCTAAATAATCCCGCCGTACAGGGTTTGCTCGTGGATTACACCCATTTTTACGGCAGCTATTGGACCTATGCCTATTCTTTTGGCTGGTATCAACGCGAGGTGCGCGTGATCCGGCGAAATGCCGGAACCCAATCCGTCGGTGATGCCCAGGGCTTCCGGACCGTGGCCGGCAATGAAAAATTGCACGTGAAGAAATCGGGTGGAAAATATTTCCATTATGGCCACGCGCTGGCGCCGCAACAGGCGCGCATCAAGCGGGAAAATTTCCTGAAGCTTTCCCAGAGCGACACGGCGGTCGCGCAGGAGATCGGCAACCGGCCGCAGCTTTTTTATGACGAGGACCAGAAGGTGAAGCCGTTCAAAGGCACGCATCCGGCGGTGATGCGGGAAATCGTGGGGGCGGCCAACTGGACCTACACCTCGCGCAGCCCGCTGATCCGGCTGCCGCGCAAATACCGGCGGAATTATTTTTGGGAGGACATTGCGATGATCGTCAAGAACCTGACCGGCATCAGCGTGGGGGTCCACAAAAATTACCGGTTGATCAAATGAACCGCCCGGCGTCCCGATGGGATTGGTGAACGGGACCAGCCGGCCGCAGCGCCGCGCGAAAAAATATTTTTGACGCCCCCGGCCGGACAGCCGCATCACCGCCATTTTTTGCGGCTTGTTTCCGGAGTTGAGCACGCCGATCCGGGGTCAGCGGTAATAAATTTTGCCGCCCTTCCGTTTTTCAACCAGGCAGTGTCCGTAGCGGAGACGTTCGCCGGTCCGCCGCCAGGCGGCGAGGGACCGCCGGCTCACCATGAGCCACTTGCGCCGGACCCAGCCGATCTGCCATTTGCGGCGGAAGTAGCCGACCGTTTCATCGCGGGTGCGCCCGCGCTCGGCTATGAGCGCCAGTTGCGTGACGCTGCCAAAATGATGGATGTAGGCGCAGCCGCTGATGGCGAGCTTGAAACCGGCCCGTTGGGCGCGCCAAAAAAAATCAAGGTCTTCATTTCCGCCCTTGCGAAAATTTTCATCAAAATTGCCGATCTTCTCAATCACTTCCCGCGCGACCATGAAACACACGCCGTGAGCCATGTCCCGTCGTTGGACGGCTTTCATTTTTTCCGTGAAGGCACGGGCATGGCTTTCCAGGTCGTAATCCAGATCTCCGTCAGTCCGGGCCGGGCAGACGATGGCCGCAGCCGATTGCCGGGCAAACCGGGCCAGTTTTTCCAGCCAGCCGGACGTCAACAGGGTGTCGTTGTTGAGGAAAACCGTCCAGGGGCTTTGGCGGACGGCATAACCCTGGTTCCACGCCGCGGCACAGGCGCGGTTCTCCGGGTTGGTGATGACGTGAAGCTTGGGGCGTCCGGCCAGATATTCCGCCGTTCCATCCGTCGAGGCATTATCAACCACCACAATCATCGAATCATCGCAGCCGGTTGCATTCAAGCTTTCCAAGCATTGGCGCGTGTAGTGCAGTTGGTTGAAAACGGGGATAACGATGGTTGCATCCATACTACAATTACGAAATTAAATTACACCCAGGGTGCAACCATTCTTTTTGGCGAAGCTTGCGCCAGTCAGGCCACGGTTTTCAAAAGTCAGGGGACGCGTCTGGCGTGGCGGTGGTACTGGTGGAGCGTGGCACATTTTCACTGAATTTATAGACCGCCCGATGTCATTGTCAATGCAATGGCCCCGGGTGGTAGCTGCCAGCGTGCGCGATGGTTGAGGGCGTCCGGCCTTCACGGGATTTCGCCGAGGAACGAAACGGCGAACAAACCGGGTTCGATCGGCACCGCCCGGCTTTGAAGCTGCAGCAGCGGCGTGTTGCCGTAAAACGAGGCCCATTGGGAATAGGTGCTGGGCGGCCCGAAAATATAATCGCAGCCGGCGAGCGCATAAATGTCCGCCACGGGTGAACCGGGACAGAAGCCGGCGGTTAATCCGGGAAATTCTTCCAAAGTACGCGGCTCATCGCTCGCCACCAGGAAAGCGACGCGACGTCCGGGGAATTGGGCCGCCAGCGTGCGCATCCATGTGGCGTATTGTTCCACCGGGTAAAAATACTGGCCATTCTTCCACGTGCGATAGTCACCGTGGCGGATGTGGACGCCCACGAGGACCTCCGCCTGCGCCCGCATCCGCGCGACGGCCTCGCGACTGGCGGCGGCAATGGCCTCGACCGGTTGAAAATACGCGCGAATCGTTTCTGCGTGTCGTTGCACCAGTTCCGGCGAACGAAAACTCCAGCCGTAAAAAAACACGGTCCGCGCCCCGGCGAGCTGCGATAGGAGCCGCGGATCATCGAGCCGGGTGACGTCCTGCCCGGGAAATTCGCGCACGGTGACGACCCGTTTGCCGAACAGGGAAAAGCGTTCGTTCAGGCGGCTGGCATTGCGGATCAGTTGGTAGGGCAGCCGCAACCGGCGCAGCAGCCGGCCCAGCGGCGGAATCACGTCCCAAAAGCTGCGTTTTTTCGCGGGTGGAAACTGACAGTAAAAATCCCGGCGCGTGGCCGTAAAAAGATCCGCGTAACTGTGGAAGGTGAAATTAACCAGCCGGCAGCCATGCTCCTCGGCAAAGGCCATCAGGTTGGCGAACAAGACCATCCGGTTGGCCAGCCGGCCGCACCGCAGGGCGATGTAGATGTTTTTTTTGGCCAGCACCGCCGGACCGGTGGCATTATGTTTTGGTTCCATTTAGTGCGCTGATAGTTGCGTCCGCCGGCGGATTCGCCAAACGATTTTTCAACCAAAGGCTGGTCACGTCAAAAGCTGGATGAGCTGTTGCGCCAGTTGGGGATGGCGATCGTATTGGTGCAGCGTGTTATAGACCGAGCCCGCCGGGTTGACGAGCCGCCCGGCGGCATTGAACCGCAAGCGCGCGGGATCCACGCCGCCCAGCGTCAGCACCGGCCCGGCGTCATTGTCAAAACGGTGGACGTTGGGCGGCGGTTGCAGGTGCAAAATGTAATTGAACGTGGCCTGGTCAATCGTCCAGCGGGTCTTGCGGGCCTGGAAAAGCCGGAGTGCCCGGGCGCAATAATCACGGATGGCGGCGGGCGTGCCAAAAATCGTCCCGGCGCAGAAAATGGGTTTATCACGCAATTTATCCAGTACCGCCTGGCCGTAACCGTGGCGAATCCAGACGGAAGCATGACTGGAATTGCCAATGGTCAGGCTGGGGTCTTCACTGAAAACAGCCAAGCCGTCGGGCAGGGCAAAACTAAAAGGATTCATCTGAAAAAGGACGTCGCGGATGTCGGTGAGCATGACGTGGTCGTAATCCGCCCCACATTCAGCGAGGTACGCGAGATAATAAGCATGGCGCGCACAATGCGGATGCATGTAGGCCAAACCAAGCTGGGTCTCCAGCTTCTGGAACCGTTCGCGGGTCAGAAAGGGCCGGGCCAATCCGGAGAGCCGCGCCCATTTGGGTTTAAGATAGGCAGGCTGGAAGGGTACGACATTGATCCGCCGCGCCCGTAAAAAATCCCGCAGGTCCGCCGCCAGCCCGTTGACGAAGAGGCACAGGTCGCCTTGATAGCCGGATTTTTCGAGCGATAAAAAGAACGGCCGGGCCTTTTCAAGGCTGAGGTCCGCCAGCAGGCCGAGGATCAATTGTTTGGGAGCGTGAGCCATGAGGTGAACGGCAGTTTTATTCATTCAACCACAGGTAGATCGACATCAGCCGTTTGTTGAGGCTGCGGAGCAGCTTTTTGCCCAGGAGCCGTTGAATCAACCGGGGTTTTACCGGACGGTCGATCAGGGGCGGCAAGCCGGTGCCCTGACCGTAGGCCAGCGCCAGTTCGCGGCGGGAAAATCCAAACAAGTCCGGCGTGTCGCCGTAGGCCTGCGCGAGGCCAAAAAATTTCCGGGACTGATACGCCGAGGCGAGGCGTTGCCAGACCACGGCCCGGTGGCTCAGGGACCCTGAATGCACACGGTAATCGGTTAAAACCTGCGGGATGAATATCCCCGAATATCCGGCTTGCGCCAGCTTGAGCCAAAGATCGTAGTCTTCCCAGCCCTGGTTCAACAGGATCCCGTATTCGATGGAATAACCGCCCACGCGCAGGACGGGCTCCTTGCGGATCATGGCCATGTTGTCAATGTAGCAACCTGAAACCAGCCGCCGCACGTCCCATTCAGCGTGGGACATTTGGCCGACACTCTGGCGGGTGACGCTGTCGAAACGGTTGATGATGCCGTAAGCCAGCGCATGGTCGGACGTCGCCAGCGCGTGGTAATGTGCCAGCAAACACTCCGGGCGGATTTCATTATCGGCGTCGAGGAAGAACACCAGCGGGGCGCGCGCGATCAGCAGGCCGAGGTTGCGTGAATCGGCCACGCCGGTGTTCGCCTTTTTTTTAACCAGGCAAATGGACAGCGGACTCGCCGCCAGATAGTCCGCCACCACCTTGACGGAGGAATCCGTCGAGGCATCATCCACCACGATCACCTCAAAACCTCCGGGCAGGCCTTCGGTTTTGGAGGCCGCGACGCTGTCGAGACAGCCCTTGATGTAGGCGGAGTAATTGTAAAGCGTGATGAGCACGCTGACCGCCGGGGCCGGGCAGTTCCGGCCCGCCTCGTTTCGTATTAATTCCCAGGCCTCATCGGTCAGCAACGAATGTTTCATTTGTGCAGCCACCTCCAGAATTTCAATCCTTGCACCCGGAGGTAGGAATAGGGAACGGGCTGTTCCAAGGCCCAAGGTTCCCGGCGCTGCCGGGCGGCGGTCCGGGAAATCTGGTGCTGCATGTATTTTTTGGCGCTGCTCCGGTAGTAATGGGCGATCACATCGTCCGTTTCCGTGATTTTTCTGCCAGATATGCGTATGGCTTCTGAGATCGCCAACTGTTCACAGATGTGACTTTTCCCCGCCCGCTGGAGTTGGGCGTCACAAATCACCAGGGCGTTCTTCACGATTGCAACATCCGCCGGACGGAGGCCGATCACACCGCTGTTGAACATGCAAGATTCCGGCCCATATTTATAATCCAAACCGTCCGGCAGCCGGAGCTGCAAGCCTTTGTAGGGTGACTTTTCGAGCGCCAGCGAATCCAGCCGGTGTATCAACACACAACCATCCTGCCACCGGGCTTTCAACGCATCCGGGGATTTTTTAAAGAAAGTATCGGAGTCCACAAACACGGTATTGCCCGGATACGTTTCCAGGCTTTGGAGGAGGCAACCAAGTTTCACCCGGAGATTGTATCCGTACACCCCTTGCATTTCACCGATCTGGCCGGCAATCGACACGCCCGTGACCGGCCAGGAACGGATCTTCTCCGGATGATCCGTGAAAACAATGATCCGGGAGTTTTGCGGATTTAGCCGCCGGCGCAGCGTGCTGATGCTGTAGGCCGCTTCGATATAAAATCTTTCAACGTCACCGAATAAAACATAAATGAAATTTGTAATCTCGTCTGGCATGGGCATGGGCGGTGCGCCATTCAATCGCCGAACAATTTTTTCAAATGCGCGCGCGCCGCGTCTTCGCGGGCGTTCTTGACCTCCTTCGACACCCATTTCCGGCGGACAAATTCAAAATACTCGCAGAAATTCCCCACGGCCTTCTCCAGCACCAGGTCGGCGCGGCGTTCGCGGCATTGCTCGGCCACGTGCGGATCATAGCTCTGGCAGTTCAGGCACACACGCAGATCCGCCCGGCATTTCATGCAAACCTCGCCGCGTCCGGGGTTGCCGGCAATGGTCCACGGCTCGCCGCAGTTGTGACAATGACGTGTCATCGGCCAATGATAACGGGGAACGGCCAAAGACAAACAGCGAAATTTCCGCCGGCAACGCACCCACTGGCCAGCCGGTGGCGGCGCGTCATTCCTCGAAGCACGAACGCCCGGCCTGGCACGCCTGTTTGTGGACGCGCTGATCATCCACGCCAACGACCGTCTGGGTGCGGTTGCACCAGAAATGGCAGGGCGTGACGTTTTCCCCATGCTTGTCGGCGAAGGCTTCCTCGGCCGTCGAGCCGGTGAACATTTTTTTGGTGCGGAGATGTCTGCAGAATGGATGGCTCATGCGTCTCCTTTCAATTTCAACAGCGTCCGCCGGATGATGGCGTGCGCCATGGGCACCTTGTAGGCGTTATGTTCCAGCGGTTTGGCGTCCTTCAAGATCAGGTCCGCCGCCTGCGTGGCGGTGGCATCATCCAACACCTTGCCGTCCAGAAAACTGTTTGCCGCCTCGACCTGGTGCGGCACCGGCGAGATGCTGCCGAGGGCGACGCGCGGGGATTTTAATTTTCCGTCCACGACCGCCGCCGCCGCCGCGCAACTGACCAGCGCCCAGTCGAACGCATGCTTGTCGCTCACCTGCAGGTACGCGCTGCGGGTGCGCGTCGTGGGGATCTCCACGCGCAAAATCAGGTCGCCTTTGTCCAGCGAGTTGTGCGCCAGCGGATTTTCCCATGCGCCATGGTAAAGTTCCGCCATGCTCATCCGCGTTTCCTGGCCATCGCGCAGCACGATGGCCGTCGCGTCGAGCGCCGCAAACGTCGTCGCTAGGCTGGACACCACCGGGCTGATGCACGAGTTGCCGGTAAACAGGCTGTGATAGCGGTTCTCGCCGTCGCGCGCGTAACACAGGTCGCCATGCTTCTTCAGGCACTGGGTGTCCCGGTGGCGGAAATACCAGCAGCGCGAATGTTGCGCCAGGTTCCCGCCGACCGTGGCGACGTTGCGGATCTGTTGCGAGGCGATCTCCGCCGCCGCGTCATGCAAGCCGGGGAAAACTTTTTTGATCTCCGCATGGTCCTCGATCTCGGCGACGGTGACCAGGGAACCGATCGTCCAAAATGTTTTGCCGTGCTCGACCTTGTTCAGGCCGGGGAGCGACTTGATGTTCACCAGCAGGTCGGCACCCACCAGATATTCCTTCAAGAGGCCGAAGAGGTCGTTGCCGCCGGCGAGGTACAGGCCGTTGCCGGCAACCAGTTCGCGGGCGCTGTCGGTCGAGTGCGCGGTGGCGTATTGAAAAGCTTTCATGCGTGGACAGGGGGCGGAACTTTGCCAAGGGCGGCGAGGATCTTGGCGGGGGTTATCGGCAGGCTGGACACCCGGACGCCGATGGCGTTAAAGACGGCATTCGCGATGGCACCCGCCGTGGCCACCGTCGCCGGTTCGCCGATGCCGATCACGCCGCGTTCGGGCATGTTGATCAGGACGATCTCGATGTCCGGCACGTCGGCGATGCCCGGCAACTTGTAAGTTTCAAAATTGGGGTTCAGCACCACGCCCGACAGGTCATCCATCACGCGCTCCTCATACAGCGCATAGCCCATGCCCGAAATGATGCCGCCGTTGATCTGGCTCTCCAGCGTGATCTGGTTGATGATGAGGCCGCAGTCATGGACGCCGAGGATTTTTTTCACCGTGACCAGGCCGGTTTCCGTGTCCACTTCCACCTCGGCAAACTGCACGCCGCAGGCATGATCCGTGGAAAGCCCCGGCTGCCATTTGCCGTGGACCACCAGCGGGCTCACGCCCAGCTTTTTACAGGCGGCAAACCAGTTTTCCCCGCGCACATCCGCCATGCCCGACTGCGTCTGCAACTGCTCCAGCGCCTTTGTGCAAATGTCAAAAACGGTGGGGGAAACCGACGGGCAGGTGGTGCTGCCGCCGCTGCCGGGACCGTAAGGAAAGTTTGTGTCGCCGACCCGCACCGTGATCTGCTCCGGCTTGAGGCCCAGCATTTCCGCCGCAACCACCGCGATGACCGTCTTCGTGCCGGTGCCCAGGTCCTGCACGCCCAGGCGAAATTCAATGCTGCCATCCGGATTGATCGTTGCATCGCCCTGCGTATTGCGGTCGCCCCGGCTGCCGCCCCAGGCCGCGCCGGCGCAGCCGATGCCGGTCTTCACCACGCCGGGCGAACTGCCGGGCTTTTGATATTTTTGTTTCCAGCCAAATTTTTCCGCGCCCAGCTTGTATTCGCGCTGGCGGATCTCGCTGGGGTCGTTTTTCAGGCGCAGCTCCAGCGGATCCATGGCCAGCTTCGCGGCCAGATCGTCCATGGCGCTTTCCATGCCGTAAGAAGCGGGCGGATGTCCGGGGGCGCGGAAGGCGCGCGCCGAGCCGGCGTTGATCGCCACCGCCGACTGTTTCACGCGGGTGTTCGGCACCTTGTAAATGTAAGGCATGGGGATGTCCGCGCCGCCACCGCCGCCGCCGGCATCCGCGCCGCCGCCGATGCCCGCCGTGCCGTAATTTTCCGCGTCAAACGCCTGCAACAGGCCGTCCGCGCTCGCGCCAATCTTAATTTTCTGAAAACTCGAAGGCCGGTTGCCCACCGCCAGCGCCTCATCAAAGCGCGTGAGCATCAGGCGCACCGGCGCACCGGCCGCCTTGGAAAGTTTCGCCGCCAGCACCCCTTCCACGCCGGGACCAAATTTCGCGCCAAAACCGCCGCCCATGAAATCGGTGATCACCCGGACCTTGCTGTGATCCAGTTGCAGCGCGCCGGCCAGGCCGTCGCGCACGCTGGTGATGCCCTGGGTCGAAGCCCACGCCGTCACGCCTTCATCCGTCCAGGAAACCGTGTTGCCATGCGTCTCCATGGGATTATGGACCTGCACCGCCGTCGTATAAAACCCTTCGATGACCGCCGCACAGCCGGGGAACGCCGTGTCCACGTTGCCGTTTTCATGGACATGCGGCGTGGGTGCGTTCGGTGCATTGTCCCAGACCCGGGGAGAATCGGCCTTCAGCGCCTCGGTTTCGTTCACCACGAATTCATGGCGCACTTCGGCCTTCACCTCGATGGCGCGCAACGCGTCCAGACACGCCTGCTTGGACGTGCCCGCCACGGCGGCGATTTCCTCGCCATAATAACGGACGTTAAATTCGGCTTCGCGCGCCACCACGACGGCCTTGATGCCGGGGATTGCCCGCGCCTTGTCCAGATTGACCGCGGTGACCTTGGCGGACGGCCATTTCGAACGGAGAATCATCCCGTACAGCCAGCCTTTTTCCTGGATGTCCGAGGAATAACGCGCGCTGCCGGTCAGCTTGGCCGGGGCATCGACGCGCGCCGTTGAGTGGCTGATGTATTTGGGTTCTGCGGGCCAGCTAGACATAATTAACGACCTCCGTTTTGCTTGCCGTGGCGACCCCGGCCGCCGACAGCGCCGCTTGCAATATCCTCGGGTGGGTGCCGCAGCGGCAGATGTTCCCGGCGCAGGCGTGCTTCACGTCATCCGCCGTCGGCTTCGGATTTTTCCGCAGCAACGCCGTGACGCTCATCAAGAAACCGGGCGTGCAATAGCCGCACATCAGCGCGTCCTTTTGCAAAAACGCCTGCTGCACCTTGGTAAGATTACCTTTCTTGGCCAGGCCCTCGACGGTGGTGATCTCGTAGCCTTGGGCCTCGATGGCCAGCTTCTGGCAGGCATAAACCGGGGTGTCGCCCAGCAGGACGGTGCAGGCGCCGCAGGTTGCGCGGTCGCAACCCTCCTTGGCCCCTGTGAGGCTGGAATAATTCCGCAGCGCATCCAGCAGCGTCACACGGGGTTCCAGCGTGAGCTTCAGCTTCTCGCCATTGACCTTGAGGGTGACGGGCACGGCGCCCGGGCCGATGACCGATTCGGCGTTGGCCTTTTCCAGCTCCGCCGCGACGGACCGCACCTGCGCCGTGGCCGCCGTGGCGGCGACCGTGCCGAGGCTTTTGAAGAACGTGCGCCGCGAGTGCGCCCCAAAATTTTCCGGCTCAGGATTGTTCATGCGACTTTCAAATCAAATCTTGGCTAGCAGCCGTTTGTAATCTTCCGGGGTATCCAAGTCAAGCGTCAGACTGGGATCATTTATGACACATTGGACGTTCGGGCACTCCGCAAGGTTCAAAAAATCTTTCAACGTGGCCGCCTGGGTACTTTTCAAAAGGTCGAAGGCTGGTCGCGGCAAGATTACCGGGTGCGCCTTGCGCCCGCCAGATGTGGGTTGGCAAATTGCGTTCCGATTTTGCATCGAAAATGCCAGCAGCGCCTGCAAGGTCCCGCCCGTCAAATGCGGCTGGTCGCCCAAAACGATGGCCCAGTTCGAGATTTCCCCGCGCCAGCCACCCCAACCCGCCGCGCAAATGATGGAACTGAACATCCCGCGCTCCGGCTGCGGATTGATAATCTGGTCCGCCGCCGGAAAGCCCAGCCGGTCCAGTTCCGCGACCAAGGCCACATCTTCCGGCCGCCGCACCACGGCAATCTGGCCCGCGCCCAGCTCACGCCATTGCGCCAGCAACCGGCCAATGACCGTCGTACCAGCCCACGGCAGCAACAGCTTGGGCCGCCCCATGCGCGACGACGCCCCCGCGCCCAAGATGACGACGCCCAGATGTCGATGTCCGTTTGGCTGCATGACTGAGCTTGTGACGTAAACCGGCAGGCCGGTCAAGACGGGAATGGAAATCACCCCTGCAAACACGCGCCTGCTTTCAATTGTGCGAGCACCGTGGTGAAAGGTTCCCCGCTGTTTTCAATGGCAGGGCGAAGGGGCCAAAGGATTGGCTTGCCCAACGTTCCTGCCCCAGCCCAAATAGTGGATCGGCTGAGATAAATTAGAGGAGAAAACAGCACCTACCGCATTGTTGCCGCGCAATGCGGTAGATGATTTTAAATCTTCCACCCGTTTTGTCCAGCCAAAGAGCGACGTCATTCGGAAGCATGCTTCGGAGCGCAGGCAGCCAGTGCAGCCACACATCACGCAAAACGTTCGATGAACAACATCATTCCCACCACCGAAAACGGCGAAGAACCTGGTGAAAGCTTTCGGATCGTTTAAAACATGCAGGTTAACGAATGGCCCCAGGCCGCTTTGCGGCTTTCAATTCTCCCTTTTGCTGAACTCGCGGATCATCGCCTTCCACCAGGGGGCGAGCTTTTCCTCGGGGCGCACCCAGGCTTGTTGATGCAGCCAGACCATGACGCGCTGGTCGGCCATCACGGCCATGCGTTCAGACGCCTTCAATTTATCCGGCCCGGCGGCGAGCAGTTTTTCACCCAGCTCACGCACGGCCTCGGTGCCCGCGCCGATGCGCGTGAGATGCCCGGCATAGACGGGGTTCAGCTCTTTTTCGCGCAGCAACATCACATGGATGGCGTTGACATACGGATCCAGCACGGCATTCGCCAGTCCCGCATGTGGAAGGCAACGCTTTGATTCTGTCTCGTCCCCCGTGAGTTCATGGATCTTCATCCGGGAGCGGAGCGAGACCAACTCCATCGGTGGCCTGGTTTCTTCCGGCGTCAGAAACAGGCCCATGCTTTTTGCCCGGGTGCCCAGGACGCGGCGGCTGGTCAGCACGCTGAGCGGGATGGAGAAAACCATGCCCGCGAGCACGGGAGTGAACCACCAAAACAGCCCCGGATCCAGTTGCCACGTGAACCAGCCCCAGAGGAGGCCGATGAGCGTATGGCCCCAGTGCCGTTGGGCGGCGTACAACCAGTCCGTGCCGTCGGCCGTGCGCCGTTGCGTGGTCCAGCCCACGCTGACGCCCGCGATGTTCGTCAGCACAAAACGCGTGTGCCACAGCATGAGCAGGGGCGCGTGCAGCGTCGAAAAAATGGTTTCGCCGATGACCCCGCCGGTGGCGTTAAGCAGGCCGCCAAATTGTTTGCGGCGCGGCCAGTCGAGCGAGAGATCAATGAGCGAGAGAAATTTTGGCAGCATGATGACCACCATGCAGATGATGAAGATCAGGAGGGCGTGTTCGGTCGGGCTCAAGCCGGCGAGATAAGGGTTGAACGCCTTCACCGGGATGTCGGACAGCCCGGTGTATTTCTGCACGCAATAAATCCAGTCGAACGTGATGAGGAACGCGAGCCACAGCGGGCTGGCCACATAGCCAAAAATGCCGAAAAACAGGTGCAGCCGGCTCACGCCGCGCAGGCCCTTGCCGAAGATGACCAGGCCGTGCTGCAGGTTGCCCTGGCACCAGCGGCGTTCGCGCTGGGCGTTCTCAATGAGCGCCTGCGGGGCCTCCTCGTAGCTGCCCGGCAGATCATAGGCCAGCCAGACCTGCCAGTTTTCCCGCAGCATGAGCGCGGCCTCCACGAAATCGTGCGAGAGGATCTGCCCGCCGAACGGCTTGCGGCCCGGCAGTTGCGGCAGGTCGCAGAACTGCATGAACGGCTCCGTGCGGATGATGGCGTTGTGGCCCCAGTAATTGCCGAAGTCCAGCGCCCAGTAATTCAATCCCGAGATGAACACCGGTGCATACAGGCGGTTGGCAAACTGCTGGATGCGTCCGAACAGCGACTCGGCGTTCACCAAAGAGGGCACGGTCTGGATGAGGCCGGTGGTGGGATTCACCTCCATCAGCTTGACCAGGTCCACCAGCGTCTCGCCGCTCATCACGCTGTCGGCGTCGCAGCAGACGAAGTAGCGGTAGCGCTTGCCCCAGGTGTTGAGGAAATCGCGCACGTTGCCGCTTTTGCGCTCCTCATTGAAGAGGCGGCGGCGGTAATAGATTTTGCCGAGCGCGTCGAGGTCGCGCACCAGCTCGCACCAGTTGGCCTCCTCCTCGACCCAGCGGTCGGGGTTGGTCGAGTCGCTCAGGATGAAGAAGTCGAACTTGCCGATCTGCCCGGTTCGCTCGATGGATTCATAAGTGGCGCGCAACCCCTCGAGCACGCGGACGGAATCCTCGTTGTAGATGGGAAAGATGATGGCGGTGCTGATGCCTTCGATGCTCTGGTCCTGGTAGGGTTTCAGCCCGGTGATGCGGCGGCGGGTGCCAAAAATGCGGATGAAAAAACCGTACACGCCGTGCATGCAGCCGACGGCCGTGAGCAAAAACAGGATGATGAACAGCCCCAGCAGCACCGTGCGGGAGGCGCTCCAACCGCTGCGCCAGA
Source organism: Verrucomicrobiia bacterium (assembly GCA_031290985.1). Classification (GTDB taxonomy): domain Bacteria; phylum Verrucomicrobiota; class Verrucomicrobiia; order Limisphaerales; family UBA11358; genus UBA11358. The sequence continues at coordinate 62,145 of JARLJW010000023.1, forward strand.
GCAGGTCGGCGAACAGCAGCGAGACGAACCCGGTCAGGACGAGCGCCGACGTGAAAAATAAAAACAGCCGCCAGCCGCGCCGGAGACGCGGAAGCGGGACGGACTCGATGGTCGGTGCGTCAGCCATTTTGCTTGAACCAGTCGAGGATCCCCTTGAACTGGTCCTGCACCGTTTCAAAGCCGCCGTGCGTGAACCAGAACAGCGCCACCAGCAGCAGCGCAAAACCCGTCCACACCACGACCATGCGGACGTACGGCAGCCGGCCGAAATTGGTGAGCGTGCTGATGGGGCCGAGGTCCAGCGGGCGCGGGGTCATCTGGGAGAGCTGGAAATCCGGGCCGGCGCGGAAGAAGCTTTCCCGCATGGAATCCACGAACTCCTGCGGCCACGGGCCGGGACGGAGAAACTGGTCCTGCCATTTGCCGGGCATGTCCGCCAGCAGCAAGGCCAGCCGGCCGCGCGTGGAGAGCGTCTGTTCGCTGCCCACGGGCGAGGTCTGCAGCACCTGCGCGAACCAATCCGTCACGATGCGGTCCATCTCCTCGGCGGCGAGCTCCGTGGCGGAGCGTTTGGGCTCGTTTGGCGCGCGGTGCTGGGCGCGTTCGAGCACGCGCAGCACGAGCTGGCCCAACAGGGGTTTGTTGCGGATGCGGAGGGCGTGAAAGTAGTTCTCCACCTTCACGTACGCCGCGTTCCACTCTTCCAGCGACCGCCCGGCGATCTCGCCGGACACGTCGGGCAGAATTTTTAAGGCGGGCTCCATTGATAGACCCAGGTTTCGCCGATGACATTCGTGCCCTGCTGCATGGTGCAGCGCAGGTCCACCGCCTCGTGGCTGTCCGGATTGGGCAGCATCTTCACGATGGCGCGCCACGTGCCGAGAAAATTGTTCCGCATGACGAAATTGTCCACGATCCTCGCCCCGCCGCTGCAGCTGGCGATGGCCACCGGCGGCTTGTCCTCCGGAATCTTGTCAAACTTCGGCCCGTCAAAATCGATCACGAACTGCCGGGCGCCCTTGAACTGCGCATCCAGCCCCACGCGCGTGGAGACCACGCGGTCCGGCGAGCGTTTCACATCCGCCTCGCCGCCTTCCCAGTGCAGAGTATAGCCAAAACGGAACGGTTCGAGCGGCGCGGGCTTTTTCTTCGGGTCCCAGAACGCGACGATGTTGTCCAAGCCCTCGTAACCGGTGCTTAATTCCAGCAGATGCAGGTCGCCCTCGTGCCAGTCGCCGTCCGGTTCCACCCAGACGCTCGGCACCTGGTGGTACAGGTTGAACGAGTCCTGGTAGGCGGCAAAATTCCGTTCCCGCTGCAGCAGGCCGAAGCCTTTGATGCCCGGCGCGGAAAAGACCTGGTGGCGCATCATGGCAGGGTTGTCGAGCGGACGGAAAAAGAGCTCGCCGTTGCCCATGTGGACCAGCAATCCATCGCTGTCGTGGACCTCCGTACGGTAGTCGTCGAACTTGCGTTCCGTGTTCTTGCCGAACCAGAACATGCTGGTCAACGGCGCGAGGCCGAAGGTCTTGGTTGGCTTGCGGTTCTTGTCCACGGCCGCGATCTTGCCCGGCTCGCGGAAATAGACCACGGCCCGGATGTCGGCGGTGGTGCTTTCGCCGGGGTGGATGAAAAATTCATACGCGCCCGCGCAACTCACGCTGTCGAGGATCGCAAAGATGTGCAGGGCGTCATCGCCGGGGCTGCCGGGCTTGCCCAGCCACCAGTCCGTGAAGATGGGGAACTCCTCCGGGCGGTCGCTTTCACCGCAGTCCAGCGCCAGCCCGCGCGCCGATTCGCCGTAGCGCAGGTTCCGGCCGAGCAGACGGAAATAACTCGCGCCCAGAAACGACCCCAGTTCATCCCAGCGGTTCGTGGCGTTGAGCTGGTTGAGGATGCGAAAGCCCGCATAGCCGGTATCCGTCGGGATCTGCCGGCCGATGTTCAGGGTGTGATAATTGAAAAAATCCTGGACGAACCGGATGGGCTGGGTGTGCGAGGCGGTGAATTCATTGATATGCACCGGCTCGTGGTAGATGTAGCCCGGATGGAAAAACTCGGCGCGGAACGGCAACCCGGCGGCCGCCCAGAGGGCGCGGTCGTGGTTGAATTCGATCTGCCGGTACTTGTCGTAATCGAGGTTTTCCGGGCGCAGGACGTACGGGAGATCAACGTGGGGCGAGTGAAATGGCGCCTTGGCCCGGTCAAGGGCGCGCTGAGCCACGTAGTCAAGGTTGACCTCGGCGGTTTCCGCGCCAAAGCCCACCGACGTCCGCAGCACACTTCCGATGATCAGCAACAGGCCGAAGGCTCGCCACATTCGCCTAAAGAGAAACCAAACCGACCCAATTTGCAAGTTCATCGCGGCCACTCACCGGATGCCTGCCGGCAAAATGTCAATTCAAAGTTTCCCGCCGCTCCGGCGAAACGAGAATTTATGCGGTCTTTATTGGCGAAAGCTCCGGGAGTGGCTTAGCGTAATATTATGAAACAAAAGGCTTTCCTCCCTGTCCCAAGGCCAAACCCAGCAACTATTTCCGCCAGCCTGGCGCTGCTGGCAATTTGTCTGCTGGCCAGTTGTGCCACCCCAAAACCACCCTTGCACACGGTGGCCAGGGTGGATCTCGACCGTTATATGGGCCGTTGGAACGTGATTGCCAACATCCCTTACTCCCTGGAACGCGGGAAAGTCGCCAGTTACGACACCTACGCCCCCCGCCTGGATGGGCGCATGCAGAACAATTTCACCTTCCGCCGCGGCTCGCTGACCGCGCCGGAAGTCACCTGGCATGGCGTGGGCTGGGTGGTGGATCCGAAAAGCAATGCCGAGTGGCGCGTCCGGTTCATCTGGCCCTTCACCGCCGTCTATCTCATCATCGACTTGGACCCCGATTATCAATGGGCGGTCATCGGTCACCCGTCGCGCAACCTTTTCTGGATTCTTGCCCGCGACACAAGCCTCCCGGATGCCACTTATGCCGGCATTCTGCAACGCGCCGCCGCCCAGGGTTACGATACCAACCGCGTGGTCAAGGTGCTCCAGCCGCCGCATTGACGCCCGGTTTCACGAAGCAATACGAGCGGTAGGAAAGTTCGCCATCGGCCAGCGCATTGTAGATCCGCGAACCCCGTGTGCCGGCGAAGTCGCGGCCCAATCCATGCAGAAATTTGGGCAGATGCCGTGCGATCAAGGCCTCCGAACGTGCGGAATTCTGTTCCATCCCGCGCCGGACTTCGGCATTGATGTTTCGGGTGTGCTGCAATTTGAGCGGCGCGGCGGCCAGGGCGGCATCCCATTCGTCCCAGCGTTCCCGGAACCGGAAATCGGCATAGAGAAAATGCCCGCCCGGGCGCAGCACCCGCGCAACTTCCCCCAAAAAGCGCGGAAAATCCGGGTAACAATGCGAGGCCTCGACATTGATGACCGCATCAAACCTTTCCGGCCCAAAGGGCAGGTTTCCCGCATCGCCGTGGACGAATTCCAACCCGCTCAGCTTGTGCCGCTCGCGACAAAAGCTGATACCGGTGGGATTCAAGTCCAGCCCGGTATAGCTTTTCGGTTGCAACGTGCGGGTCAGATACGAAGCGCCGCCGCCGTGGCCGCAGCTCACTTCCAGGATATTTTTCCCGGCCAACGGCGCCTGCGTGGCGACGTGGTGGTAGAGCTGGATGCAGGCGCGGTTCGGTTCGTCGCCGGATGTCAACGGGAGGTTCATGGGCGGCACTTCCTCGAACGCGTAGTTCAAAAACAAGACCCCGTCCCCACGCAGCCGCCGGGTGAGAAAAGGATACCAGAGCCGCCAGATGGCCTTCCGAACCGGAGCAACAGAAAAAAGATAATCGATGACAGGCACACGCCAGCTTCGCGGAAAGCCGGGTGGAAGCCAATCCTGTTCCGCACCAGAATGCGTGCCCCCCTTGCAAAAGTTGGGGAGAAGGCATAATCTTCCGTGCTGGTTCATTCCAAATTTCGATTTATCGAACAAGGAGGCATGATGAAAGCCGTCAGTTTTTACAAACCGCTGCCGATTGACGACCCGGAAAGTTTTGTGGATGTTTCGGTGGACGCGCCCAAGCCGCGGCCACATGACCTACTCGTCGAGGTGCGCGCCATTTCAGTCAATCCGGTGGACACGAAGATTCGTGCGGGTGGCGGACCAGGCCGGCCGGATGGCCAGTTGCAAATCCTTGGTTGGGATGCCGCCGGCATCGTGAAGGAAGTTGGAAACGCGGTGACCCTCTTTCAGCCGGGCGATGAGGTTTACTATGCCGGCTCGGTGGATCGCGCAGGGTCCTACGCCGAGCTGCAATGTGTTGACGAAAGAATTGTCGGACGCAAACCCCGCACCATCGGTTTCGCCGAAACTGCCGCGCTGCCCTTAACCACCATTACCGCCTGGGAAATGTTGTTTGACCGCCTGCGCGTGGATAATTCCACGCAAGGCGCCCTGCTGATTTTGGGCGGCGCGGGCGGTGTCGGCTCCATCGCCACGCAATTGGCAAGACAGCTTACCCGCCTTAAAATCATCGCCACCGCGTCCCGGCCGGAATCCGTGCAATGGTGCGAACGCATGGGAGCGCAGCACGTCATTGACCACCGCCTCCCACTGGCAGACCAGATCAAAGAAATTATGCCCGGCGGAGTGAACCATGTCCTCGCCTTGACCAAGGTCGAAGATCATTTCGACCAGCTCATCGAGGGCATGGCACCGCAAAGTGCGATGGTCTTGATTGAAAATCCGGCGCGTCCGCTCGACATTGCCAAGCTCAAACCCAAGAGCATATCGCTCCACTGGGAATTCATGTTCACGCGTTCACGATATGAAACGCCGGACATGGGCGATCAGGGTCGTTTGTTGAGCGAAGTCGCCGCGCAGGTGGACGCCGGCCGAATCGTCAGCACGATGCAGACCAATCTCGGCGCCATCAACGCCGCGAACCTGAGGCAGGCACACGCGTTGGTCGAAAGCGGCAAGACCATGGGCAAGGTTGTACTCGATGGATTTTGAGGTGATATGAATTCAAGTGATCATAATTCCGGGCTGGAACCGGCCTGTGCAAAATTGAGGAGAGGGAGTCTGATGATACGCCTTATTGCCATCAGCCTGGTGATCCTGGGAATTACCGGTTTGTTTGCCTATACGGCCGGATGGCTGACACCGAACGTTCTGACACCCACCCGAATAATTGACAGGTTCGAGCAGGTGAACGGAGAGCATCCCGGCTTTCGCCGCAACCACGCAAAAGGTGTCTGCATCAGCGGCTACTTTGAGAGCAATGGGCAGGGCGTTGGGTTATCAAAGGCGGTTGTTTTTCTCCCGGGTCGCGTGCCGATTATCGGGCGCTTCGCGCTTGCGGTGGGACAGCCGTATGCCGCGGATTCGGCGCACGCGGTGCGCAGCATGGCACTCTTGTTCAAGCTGCCGAATGGGGAGGAATGGCGCACCGGAATGAACAATATCCCCGTTTTCGCGGTAAACTCGGCCCAAGGATTTTATGAACTCCTGTTGGCATCCGCCGCCGATCCGGCGACGGGCAAACCCGACCCGTCAAAGATGAGCGACTTTCTGGCCAGACATCCTGAATCAGCCAAGGCCATTCAACTGATTCGCGCCAGCACCGTTTCGTCTGGATTTGGAGACAGCTCCTATAACAGTCTGGACGCCTTCCGCTTCATTGATGCCCAAGGCTCTGCCCTCCCGGTTCGTTGGTCAATGGTGCCCTGCCAACCGTTCGAGCCCTTCAACGCAGCCCTGTCGCGCGCGTCCGATACAAACCAGCTTTTCGATGCGTTGATTGCAGACATCCACAGCCACGCCTTGCAGTGGCATCTGATCATCACCGTCGGTCAACCGGGCGATCCAACGGCGGAGGCGACGCTTCCCTGGCCACCGGACCGGCGGCAGGTGGACGTGGGAACTTTGACGATTGACCACGTCGAAAGCGAAGACGCCAGTCCGGCGCGCGACATTAATTTCGATCCGCTCGTCTTGCCAAATGGAATTGCGGGTTCGGATGATCCGCTGTTGAGCGCCCGTTCGGCGGCTTATGCGGAATCCTTCACCCGGCGGGAGGGCGAATCCAAAAATCCTAGCGCAGTTTCGACGGCCCAAACCGGAAGGTAATATGACTAATAATCCCAGTCAATTTGCGCTCTTGTCACGCATCCTTCACTGGTTGATGGCGGCCATGCTGCTGGCCATGCTGTTTATTGGCGCGGCCATGGTCGCTTCCTTGGGCAATTATCACCGGCTCGTCGCCATTCATCGTCCGCTGGGCATCATGATTCTGATTCTGGCCGCCGTCCGGCTGGTCAACCGGATGTTCACCACCTTGCCGCCGTTTCCGCCGACCATGTCGCAAAGGGAAAGATTTCTTGCCTCAGCCTCGGAAAGGTTGCTTTACACGTTGATGTTCGCCCTGCCGCTGGTGGGTTGGGGCATGTTGTCGGCGGGACATTATCCCATCGTGATGTTCGGTCCCGTGCATCTGCCACCGATTCTTCCGGCCAACCCGACGCTCTACGCGATACTGCGAAAAGCGCACACAATTCTCGCGTATCTCCTGTTCGTGACGTTTCTCTTTCACCTCAGCACGGTGCTGTTTCATACACTGATAATTCGTGACCGGTTACTGAACCGCATGGCTCTGTGGCCAGTCCGTTCGCGCAAAAAAACAAGTTCGTAGCAAACCTGAGTTGCAGTCTTCATATGTCCTCAAACTAACTACCCAATTATGAATACAAGCAAAGTCTCCTTCAAAACCCTGCCCGTTAGTGGATTCAAGATTTTTTATCGGGAGGCGGGCAACCCCAAAAACCCCGTGGTTCTTTTGCTCCATGGCTTTCCCACTTCGAGCCACATGTTCCGTAATCTGATCCCGCAACTGGCGGACAATTATCATGTCATAGCGCCGGATCTTCCCGGTTTCGGCTTTTCTGATGCACCCAGTCATGATCTCTTTGAATATACTTTCGAAAATGTTGCCAAGGTCATGGGCGATTTCGTCGACCGGATGGGCTTGAAGAAGTTTGCGGTTTACATTTTTGATTACGGGGCTCCCACGGGGCTTCGCATCGCCCTTCGCTTTCCGGAACGCATCTCGGCGATCATTACCCAAAATGGCAATGCCTATGTCGAAGGCCTGAGCAAGGATTGGGCTCCCGTCCAAACCTATTGGGAAAAACCCACGCCAGAGAACCGTGATGCCCTGCGTAAACTTCAAACCTTGGAAACAACCCGCTGGCAATACTATCACGGCGTGACCAACCCCGAGGAACGCATTGCTCCGGAGACGATTCTGCTCGACCAGACCCTTTTAGACCGTCCGCAAAGCGCGGAGGCACAGCTTGATCTCATCGGCGACTACAAAACCAACGTTGAGCTCTATCCCAAGTTCCAGGAATTCTTCCGCAAGCATCAACCACCCACGCTCGCGGTCTGGGGTAAGCATGACCCCTTCTTTTTGCCCGCGGGGGCGGAAGCCTATCGCCGGGACAATCCCGATGCGAAGGTGGTTTTCTTTGATACGGGACATTTTGCGTTGGAGACACACGCGGCAGAAATTGGCGAAGAGATACTCAGGTTTCTCAGCGTTGTTTACCATTCAGCCAGCCGGTAGTTAATCCATACAATCAGGTGCCGACTTTGCAAAATAAACCACACCCGCATCTCACGAACATGAATAAAACTGCAAAACCCGACGAATACGATTTTCTGGTGCTCGGCAGCGGCGAGGCTGGAAAATATCTGGCCTGGACTGTGGCGAAACAAGGCAAACGCGTGGCCGTGATTGAGCGGAAGTACGTCGGCGGCTCCTGTCCCAACATCGCCTGCCTTCCAAGCAAGAACATCATCCATAGCGCCAAGGTGGCTTCTTATTTTTTCCGCAGCCAGGAATTCGGGATCACCAAGGACAACTGTAAAATTGACATGACGGCTGTGCGCGACCGCAAGCGCAAGATGGTGGATGGCCTTGTGGAAGTGCACCTCGCCAACTACAAGGCAAGTGGGGCGGAATTGCTCCTGGGCTCGGGTCGTTTTACCGCGCCCAAGACCATTGAACTTACGCTGCCCGATGGGGGCAAGCGCCTGCTTCGTGGTGCGAAGATCATCATCAGCACCGGCTCGCGGGCAACCATTGATCCAATCCCCGGCCTGCTCGAAGCCAATCCGCTCACCCATGTTGAGGCGCTGGAATTAGACCATATTCCGGAGCATCTCATAATTATTGGCGGTGGATACATCGGACTCGAATTTGCCCAAGCGATGCGGCGGTTTGGCAGCCGGGTAACCGTCATTGACCGGAACGCACGCCTGCTGCACCGGGAGGATGAGGATGTCTCCGAAGCACTCCACACGCTTTGCCAAGATGAAGGAATTGAAATTGTCACCCGCGCCAGAGTCACCCGCGTCGAGGGAAAGTCCGGACAAGCGGTGAAAATTTACGCGTCTCAAGCCGGCTCGGAAACCGTGCTGGAAGGCACGCATATCCTGGTTGCCGCTGGCCGGACACCGAACACGAAAGACATCGGTTTGGAACTGGCCGGGATCGAAACCACCGACCGCGGCCACATCAAGGTCAACGAGCGTCTGGAAACGACCGCGTCCGATGTTTGGGCGGTGGGCGATTGTGCCGGCAGCCCACAGTTCACGCACATCGCGTTTGATGATTTTCGCATTGTCCGCGACAACCTCGCCGGCGGCAATCGCGTGACCACCGGTCGACAGGTTCCATTCTGCCTCTTCACCGATCCGGAACTAGCCCGGATTGGCCTGAGTGAATCCGAAGCCAAGGCCCGTGGCATTCCCTATCGGCCGGCAAAAATTCCGATGGCCGCAGTTCTCCGGACACGCACGTTGTCCGAAACGCGCGGTTTCATGAAGGCGCTGTTGGCGACCGACAGCGATCGGATTCTCGGGTTTACCGCATTTGGGATCGAAGCCGGTGAACTACTGGCCGCAGTTCAAGTCACGATGGCCGCGGGGCTGCCTTACACGGTTTTGCGCGACGCCATCTTCACTCATCCAACCATGAACGAAGGCCTCGTCACGCTTTTTTCCAACGTGCCGCCAGTTTCCAAATCCAACTGAATTATGAACCCCACCGGCATCATTGACCTGCCCTGCAAACATCCGGTAGCCGAAACCGCTGACCGGCTCGAAGCGCTGCTGAAATACAAGGGCATGAAAATCTTCGCGCGCATTGATCAGGCTGCGGAGGCAATGGCCGTCGGCTTGACCATGCGGTCGATGGTGCTGGTGATTTTTGGCGACCCCAAGACAGGCACTCCGCTGATGAACCGTAATCCGAGTCTCGCCATGGATTTGCCGCTCAAGGCGCTGGCTTGGGAATCGGCGGATGGCAAGGTTTGGTTGAGCTACAACAGCCCCGAATTTTTGAAGCAGCGACACAACTTGGAGGTGATCCCTTTTGGTGCATTGGCAGGGCTGCTGCAAGCGGCCACGCAATAGAATGGCGGACAAACGATTACTTTTGTTCAAGCTTTCACCCAAAAATTTTAATTTAATGGTGATAATGCGCATCCCGAACGCACATTATGGTGACGAGCAGGAGATTTATTCTTCCACCGTGGTCGCTGGTGGTTATCGCTCGGAGACAAGCCAAGCCTTGATGTCCCGCCACGCTTAGCTTTGACCAGCTCAAACATTTCCCACCACTAGATTACTCGCAGGCTTCAGCGGGGAAAAATGGTGAAATGCCAGTAGGGAACCACGCTGGCTGCCATGATCTCTTTTATCTGGCGCTAAAGCGGCGCTAAAAGTTATTAAACTCATAAACACCCTGTGTTTATTGGAGCGGGTGAAGGGAATCGAACCCTTGCAATCCAGTGCAACTCTTTGCAACAACTTGCGCGCAGACCTTGGCACCACGTTACGCACCCGATAGAAAGTCCGTCGAAGCCGCGAGAGCAGGCAGCGTTTCTTTGGACTGCGGAAGCCTCCGAATCGCTTTCCACAAAGTTCGTCGCTGATGCGAGTTGAGGCGCACCAGAATGCGTGCCCCCCTGTTCCGTACCGTTTGCCGGGCTTTGATAAATGAGCTATCCTATCTGCGTGCCGGTAACCAAGCCATGGGAATTCAAGCTGCTCTACGACGGGCAATGTCCCATGTGCCGGCGCGAAGTGGAATGGTTGCGCCGCCGCAACCACGAAGAACGGCTGGCCTTTGAGGACATCTCGCTACCGGGCTTTGAAGCCGTGCGTTACGGCCTGACACAGGAAGAGGTACTGAGCGTGATGCATGGCGTTTATCCCGGCGGCCGCATCATCACCAAAGTGGCGGCCTTCCGGCAGGCTTACCAATGCGTCGGCTTGGGCTGGCTGCTGGCACCCACAGATTGGCCGCTGTTGCGCGGTCTTTTCAATTGGGGCTATGAACGATTCGCCCGCAATCGCGTGGCCATGGGCAGACTCTTCGGCGGCCCGGCGTGTCCCGATGGTGCCTGCGAGGTTCCCCCGCGAAAAACCCCGTAAAATTTCAATCGAGCGTCTGCCGGTAGCGCTTGATGCCGATGGTCAGCATCACCACGAGAAATAGCGCGATCGGCCACAGGTCCGGCGCACATTCGGTGAGGCCATTGCCTTTCAACAGGATGCCGCGCACGATGCGGAGAAAATGCGTGAGCGGCAGGCATTCGCCGATGTCCTGCGCCCAGCCGGGCATCCCGCGGAAGGGAAACATGTAGCCCGACAACAGGATGTTGGGCAGGAAGAAAAACATGCCCATCTGCATCGCCTGGCGCTGGTTTTGCGCCAGCGTGGAAAACGTGATGCCCACCGCGAGGTGCGCCACGATGAACAGCAGCGCCAGCACCAGCAGCAACGGCACGCTGCCCACGATGGGCACGCTGAACAAGAATTTCGCCGCCACCAGGATCAGGAGCACCTGGATGTAGCCGACCATGATGTAGGGAACGATCTTGCCCATGATGACTTCGCCGGGGTGCACCGGCGTGGACAGGAGGTTTTCCATTGTGCCGCTCTCGCGCTCGCGCGTGATGGCCAGGCCGGTGAACATCACCATGGTCATGGTCAGGATCACCGCCATCAGGCCGGGGACGATGTTGTACTGGCTGATGTTCTCCGGGTTGTAATGCTGGTGCGTGGTGATGGTGAAGGGCGCGGGCCCGGCGCGCAATTTCGCCAGCGGCCCGGTGAGGTCGCGGTTCACCACCGTCAGGGCAAGCTGGTTGATGGCCGACATCGCAAAACCCACGGCGGCCGGGTCGGTCGCATCCGCCTCGAGCAGCAGGTCCGGCTTCTCCCCGCGCAACAGCTTCCGCGAAAAATCCACCGGCACGGTCACGGCGAACTGAACCTTGCCCTCGGCGAGCATGGTTTTGATCTCGTCTTCGCTGCGGGCCTCGCGCGTGATGTCGAAATAGCTGCTGTTGCGCAACGCCCACACGATGGTGCGCGAGAACTGGCTGTTGTCCGCCGCGTAAACCGCCGTCGGCAGATGCTTCGGGTTCGAGTTGATGGCGTAGCCGAACAGCGTCAACTGGATCAGCGGGATGCCGATCATCATCGCAAACGTCATCCGGTCGCGCCGCATCTGGATGAACTCCTTGATGACGACCGCCCAGAAACGGCGCACGTTGAAGGCGTATCTTTTCATGCGGACGCCCTTCGCGAAGAAATGACGAATGACGAATGACGAATGGACACATGCCATTCGCCGTTCGTCATTTGGAATTCTTTAGTCATTGCGCAAAATTATCCTTCGCCGTGTCCATCAGGCTGATGAACACGTCTTCGAGGCCGGCTTCAATTTTGGTCCAGTGATGCGCATTGGTCATGAACGGGGCGATGCTGGCGCGCAGTTTTTCCGCATCCCGCCCGCTCACGTGGATCGTCGTGCCAAAGGCCACCACTTGTTCCACGCCCGGCAGGCCGCGGATTTTATCCTCCAGCGCCGGGAGGTTTTCGCCGAAAACTTCCCATGTGGTGAGCCCGCCGGCCTTGACGACCTCGTCCACCGTGCCGCGCGCGAGCAGGTTGCCGTAAGCGATGTACGCGAGGCGGTGGCAGCGCGAGGCCTCGTCCATGTAATGCGTCGTGATGAGCACCGTCAGGCCGCCGGCCGCGAGCCGGTGAAGTTCATCCCAGAAATCGCGGCGGGCCTTCGGATCCACGCCCGCCGTCGGCTCGTCCAGCAGGAGCAGTTGCGGCTCGTGGATGAGGCAGGCCGCCAGCGCCAGCCGCTGCTTCCAGCCGCCGGAAAGCGAGCCGGCCAGTTGACTGCGCCGCTCGACCATGCCCAGCCGTTCCAGGCTTTTTTCCACCGCCGCCTTGCGCCCCGGAATCTCATAAAGCCGCGCGATGAAGTCGAGGTTCTCCTGGATGCTCAGATCCTCGTAGAAGGAGAATTTTTGGGTCATGTAACCAACGCGCTTTTTGATCGTGGCGGAGTCCTTGCGGAAATCCAGGCCGAGACACTGGCCGCTGCCGCCATCCGGCGTGAGCAGGCCGCAGAGCATCCGCAAAAAAGTGGTCTTGCCGCTGCCGTTCGGGCCCAGAAACCCGTAGATTTCGCCCGGCCGCACCTGCATGTCGATGTTATTGACCACGGTGCGCGTGCCGAAACGCTTCGTCACGCCGCGCACATCGATGGCAAAATCGCTTGCGCTCATGGTTACGGCAGTTGCACATCCACCGGCTGGCCGGGCCGCAGTTCCGGCGCGTCCGCGGCGGAAAATTTCGCCTCGATCATGAAGACCAGGTTGGCGCGCGTTTCGCGGCTGAAGATCACCGGCGGCGTGTATTCCGACTGCGTGGAGATGTAATTGATCGTCGCGGCATACGTTTTGCCGGTGCCATCAAAGGTCACGTTGGCGGTCGCGCCGATCTTGACCAGGGGCAGGGAGGCCTGCGGCACGAAGAAGCGCACCTTCAGATTTTCCGGCGGCAGCAGGGCGATCACGGGATTTCCCGCCGCGACCCATTCGCCCTGGCGATACAGGGTGTCCTGCACAAAAGCGTTGGTCGGCGCGGCCTGCTGTTTCTGGTCGAACGACCATCTGGCCTTGTCGAGCGCGGCCGCCTGCGCCGCGACTTGGGCCGCGGCGGCGTCACGGTCGGTCCGGGCCTTGTCGAGTTCCTCGGCGGAGACGACGGCGGACGGGCTTTCGCGCAGCTCTTTGCGCCGCTGATAGGTTGACTCGGCCATGTCCTGGCTCGACTTGGCCTGCGCGAGATTTTTCTCCGCCTGATCCAGCATGGCGGCCTCGGACTGGCGCTCCAGTTCAAACAACAACTGCCCGGCTTTCACCGTGTCACCGCGCGCGACGGCCAGCCGGGCGAGCGCCCCGCCGAGCGGCGACGCGACATAAACGTATTCACCCTCGACGTAGCCCTGGAAGGTGCCGGGCGGTTTGCCGGAGCAACCGGCCAGCGCCGCCGCGAGCAGGGTGACGCTAAAAAACGCTAAAAATCGGCTCATTTTCATGGAAATATCGGTTGGCGGGAACAAAGAACGAAATTTTTATTGACGTGTCAAACAAATGTTTGAATCTTGTGTTTGAAACGTGAGAAGCAAATCAGAAATCGAGGCGGTCGCGCCCAGCCATGATGAGACGCGGCAACTGCTATTGGAAGCGGCGGGCGAAGTGTTCGCCGAGGCGGGCTTCCGCAACGCCACCGTCCGCGAGATCTGCCGGCGCGCCGGCGCGAACATCGCCGCGGTCAATTATCATTTCGGCGACAAGGAGCAGCTTTATTCCGAAGTGCTGCGCTATTCGCACGGCAAGATGCTGGAAAAATACCCGGCGCTGCTGGGCCTGCCCGCGGAGGCGCCGCCGGAAAAGAAGCTGCATGCGTTCGTCCTGTCGCTGCTGCTCCGGATTTTTGACACGGGGCCGACCTCGTGGCACGGTCGCCTGATGGCGCGGGAGATGATCGAGCCAACGGCGGCGCTGGACTCGCTGGTGGAAGAACGCATCCGGCCGATGTCCATCCAGCTCGGGCAGATTGTCGGTGAAATCCTCAACCGGCCGCCCACGGACGAAGGCGTGCGGATGTGCGCGTTTAGCGTGGTGAGCCAGTGCACCTTTTACAAGCATTGCAGCCCTGTGATGGAGCGGCTGTTTCCGAAGCAGCCCGACATGGACCCGGTCGCCATCGGGCACATTGCCGACCACGTCACCAAGTTTTCGCTGGCGGCGTTGAAAAGTTTTGTTGAAAAGAAGCGTTGAATTTTTGGATTATGAATAAAATGAAGCTGATTTTTCCGGGGTTGTTCGTGTTGCTGGCGGCAAGCCTGTGCGCGGCCGCCGACACCAATACAGTTGTGCCGGCGTGGCTGTCCCGCCCGCTTTCGCTGGCGGATGCGCTGAACACCGCGCTCATCCAAAACGCCACGATTCTCAAGGCGAAGAACGACTTCGAGGCCTCGCAGGGGCTGGTCATCTCGACGCGCGCGGTGGCCCTGCCACAGGTGACGGCGGGTGGCCAGTATGAGGATGAACAAAAGACGCTTGTGCAAAATTTCCCGGGCAATACCTCGCCCCAGCCACATCAAACCTGGAGCACAGACATCCAGATTTCCCAGACGATCTATGACGGCGGCAAATCCATTGCCGCCCTGCGGTCGGCCAGCGTGACAAAAAAACAAGCTGTTGCCATTTACCAGACGGCCGTGGCGGACACCTTGTTGCAGGTGCGGCTGGCCTACTACAGCGTGCTGCTGGCCGAACAGCAGATTGTCGTGAACGAAGCGTCCGTGAAATTGTTGCAAAAGGAACTTGAGGACCAGCAGCATCGCCTGGATGCCGGCACGGTGCCGAAATTCAACGTCCTGCGCGCCGAGGTGGCGGTGGCGAATCAGCGGCCGGCCCTGATCCAGGCGCGCAACAGCTATCGCATCGCCAAAAACAACCTGGCGAACCTGCTCGGTTATAATTTGCCGCGCGAAATCTGGGAGGACATCCCGTTTAACCTGACCGACGGCTTCGACACCGCGCCCATGCAGGTGAACCTGCCGGATGCCATCCAGGAGGCGTTGCAAAAGCGGACGGAACTCGAGACACTGCGCCGCACCGTTGACCTGCAAAAGTTAAACGTCGTCAGCGCGCGCTCCGGCTATCAGCCGGCCGTCTCCGTTTTTGCCGGGTATGACTGGAATAGTTCGCAATTTGCCAGCGATCTGGGCGATCACTTTAGAGGCTGGGTGGCGGGTGCGAAACTGGACTGGGCCATTTTTGATGGTGGCACCACCTACGGCCGGACCAAGACGGCGAAGGCGCAGTTGGAAAAAGCCAAGACCGACCTGACCGACCAGCAGCGCCAGATCGAACTCGGCGTGCGCACTGCGTATTCCGACCTGGTGCAGGCCCGCGAAACCCTCGAATCGCAGGAAAAAGTGCAGGAAGAGGCGGAAGAAGCCTTGCGCGAGGCGAATGCCCGCGCCGAGGCCGGCACCGGCACCCAACTGGATGTGCTGGATGCCGAGACGTCGCTCACGCAATCGCGCACCACGCAGATCACGGCTGAACACGATTACGCCGCCGCCCGCGCCAGCTTCGAGCGCGCCATTGGCAAGGACCTGGCGCCGGTGAAGTGAACGGCTGGTCCGCCCGCCAATAAACGCAGAGACGCCGAGGACGCGGAGAGGCGCAGAGGGGGAAGGGGCATGGCCATTAATTTTTCTCGGCGTTACTTTGCGTCCTCGGCG
Source organism: Verrucomicrobiia bacterium (assembly GCA_031290985.1). Taxonomy (GTDB): domain Bacteria; phylum Verrucomicrobiota; class Verrucomicrobiia; order Limisphaerales; family UBA11358; genus UBA11358. Next base: position 77,838 of record JARLJW010000023.1, read on the forward strand.
TCTCTGCGTTTTTCCGGCAATTTCGAACTACGGCAGTTTAACTACGGCAATTTCACGATTTCCGTCCGCAGCCGGCCAATATATTGTGCGGGCAGATGCGGGTCGATCGAACCGTCCGCCGGTTTCTCCAAATCCACATGCCCGTCGGCGAAAGTGACGTTGGCCTTTTGCGCGTGACGGAAATGGACATTTGCCAGCGGGCTGATGTCGAAATAATACCATTCCTCAAACATCGGGTTGCTGGCGGAGGCCGGGAACTGGAAGGTGTTGACCTGCGCCGTGTCGGCGAACACGGCGGTGTCCGCCGGGCGCGTGAGCTGGTTCGCGTTGACCGGCAGGCTCCCGGGTCCGCCAAAAATGTACGAGTTGCAACCGTAGCTGAAGATCGCGCTGGTTCCCTTGAGTTTGAATTGCGGCGAATTCCAGACCGGCGAGGCGCACAGCCGCACCGCGCTGCCGTTGAGGTACGGATGCAAAACGCCCGGAGTCAGGTCGAACGGCCGCTGGCCCTCGGGCTGGGTGTTGTCGATCCAGCCAAACCAGTACAAGGTGCCGCTGCTTGGCGTGGCGGGATTGAGCGGCCGGTAGCGGAATGAATTCCCGGCGTTTTCATCCCAATATAATTGCGTGGCCAGCCCAAGCTGCCGGAGGTTGCTGGTGCAATCGGCGCGTTGCGCGGTGGCCTTTGCCCGCACGAGTGCGGGCAGCAGCATCGCCGCCAGGATGGCGATGATGGCGATGACCACCAGCAGTTCGATCAAGGTAAAAGCGCGCCGTCTCATGCCGCGGCCTCCAAATGTTGTTTGATCTGCCGGAAACCGTGGATGAGCCGGAAGCCGGGCTGCAGGATGTCTTCGCCGGGAAGCTCATGGATGCGGCCGGAGCGGACGGCGGCCAGTTGTTCCCAGCCGGGGCGCGCACTGATTTCCGCCGCGTGGAACGGTTTGCCGCACCACGAGGCGAAGATGATTTCCGGGCGGGTGGCGCAGACCTGGGCGGGCAACACCACGCGCTCCATCGCCGCCCGGCGGTGGCGCAATTCCGGAAACACATCCTCGCCGCCGGCGCGCTCGATCAATTCACCCACCCAGCCAATGCCGGAGATGAGCGGGTTGTTCCATTCCTCAAAATAAACCCGGGGCCGGACCGCGCGCGTGACCGGGGCCAGCCGTTCGCGAAATTCAGCCAGCAGCTTTTCCCCCGCCGCTTCACAGCCGACGACCCGTGCCAGCAACGCGAGGGTGTTTTCGATCTCCGCCAACGTGCGCTGGTTAGTGGCCAGCACGGGCAAGCCGCGCCGCATCAGTTCCACCGCGAGCTTCGCCTGCACGTCGGAAAACGTGATGACGAGGTCAGGCCGCAGTTGCACGATCTGCTCCAGATTGGCGGAACTGAAACCGCTGACGCGCGGTTTGGGCGATGCTTCCAGCGGCGGGTTGAAAAACGCCGAGATCCCCGCCACGCGCTCCCATGCGCCGATGCGCCAGAGCCAGTCCGCCGCCTCGGCGGAAAGACAGACGATGCGTTGAGGGTGGCGGTTCATTTGGCGGCAAACGGATTGGACGCGGCTTCGAACGGGCAGTGGCGGCAGCCGCTGTCGCAACAGTAACCGCGCCGCAGGTGATGCGCCGCGGTGAACACCATCAGCCCGCCGTCGAAATAAAAATCGCCGGGGAGGACTTTCAATGCCGGCGCGCCATTCGTCTTGGCGCGATGAAATTTCATCACGCAGGCGCGGCAGAGGCAGGCGCGGTTCCGGTATTCGGCGGGTATTTGTGCGATCAACTCCTCGGGAATCTTCACCTTCGCGCACCAGCACGGCCCCTTGTAGGCGGCAAAACTGCTCAACTGGCAGTCGTTCAGACCGCCGCACAAGGGGCACAGGCTGGGATTGAGGCTCATGGCAGGTCCGCGCGGACGCGGTAAAACGACTGGTTGGCGGGCGCGTTCGTGGCCTGCAACACCAGGTTCGTCCCGTTCCCCAAACTGGCCGGGGCGGCCGGCGTCCAATGCGTGAAGTCGGGGGACTGTTCCAGCGTGTAGAGCCAGTTGGTGTCGCTGGCGAACTGGATGGTCCCGGCGGCAACGGTGTTGAGCTGGTGAAGCGGGAGCGGCGAGGCAACGGCGAAATTATCCACCGTGCCGTGCGCGAGCAGGGAATCCCCATAGGGATCGTTGGTGGAGGTGTAGCTGCTGATGGTGACCGTATCGAGCTGGAAATCCGTCAAGGGCACGAACGACAAGCGCGCGGGCAAGGTGGAATAAACCCCGCCGTTGGTGAACACCGTCCCGCCCATGAACTCCTCGCCGGCCCGATGGATCAGCAGGACATGATACGTCACCCCCGGAGCCAGCCCCACCAGGTCTTCGTAGAAGCCCAGCGAGGCGTTCATATCACTGATCGTGCTGGAAATGGTGGACCCGAAGCCCTCGCCGGAGTCCGGGAAATAATTGAACTCCGCGAGGTTGGGCGAATCGGTGCCGGTGCCGCGCGCAAAACCCGGGCTGGTGGCGTCCGAAAAATGGCACAGGCCGATCCCCAGTTCAAAAAATCCAACGGCGGTGGCATCGGTCATCCGGAGGTCGAACGTGATGAGAAATTCATCGGCCCGGGTCAGGACCGCGCCGAGCGGATGATAAAAATAGCTGTTGGGCTGGAGGGAATCCCAGGTGACCGCGAGATTTTGGTTGGTGGCATCCCACGTGAACAGGTTGGTGTCGCCAAACGCCTGCCAGCCTGCCAGCGCCGGGTCGGTGGTGAATTTTTCGGCCACCAAGGTTGCGTGGGCGACGGAGACGACGAACAGGCCGGCAAACGCCAGCGTACGGATTTTCATGGGCACTGATCTTTCAACATGGCCCCGTGGAAAAAATCCACGGAACGGTTTTTATTGGGAAGACCAGCGCGGAAATGAATGCCTCAGCGTTCCCGTCCCCGTCCTCGTGCTCGTTCGAAATAATTCGAGGACGAGGACGAGGACGAGGACGAAAAGCAAAAAAGCCTTCATCTCCGGCAAAACGGGGAATGAAGGCATTCAACGAGTCCCGCCGAAAACAGATCGGCGGGCTGGCTCCATCCTTCTCTTTGCGGAGAAGTTGCGGGGATGTTGATGGTTGAGAGTCTTTAGCTGACAGCCAAGCAATCACGCTTTCGGCCATCAACCAGCAACTAGAAACCATCAGCTCGCCCCACGACGAGCGCAATCAAACCGGTATCCTGACTTGGGCTTCAAACCTTTTCCCGCCTTCCCAAATTAGTTGATAGTTATTAGTGGATGGTTGATGGAGTGGCGACCCGCCTTGCTCCCATCAACTATAAACTATTCGCTATCAACCAGTTCAGTGGCATTGGGAATTGTAGCCGTTACAGTGGCGCAACCGTCCCGGATTCTCACCGGGTTCCCAGACATTTGACTGCGATATCGGCGGAATCACTTCCGCCGTTTCAAAGAACAGGAACAGTTCTACGCTGAATTAATTTTTTGCCAAGCAAAATTATTTTTGAGGGGCGGGAAAGGCGGGGAGGCTGCGCATATTTCTGTCGCTTGTCAGGATTTTCGCACCTGCAGGTTTTGTGTCAAAAGTGAGGACTGACACTTGCCTGTGTCAAAAGTGAGGACTGACACTTGCCAGTCAATCACCCGGCACCAACTGCGCCGGTTCTTCCAGAATATCGAGCAACGCCTTCGCGCAATAAACCCGGTCGCGTTTTGCCGTTCCCACTTGCTGCACGATGCCGAGACGTTCCAAGCGTTCAATGGCTCGTTGTGCTGTTGTGAAAGCAACGCCGAGCTTTTCAACACAACCTTTGGCAGTGATAAATGGATTCGCTGCCAGTAATTCGACAACGCGCAACGGTGTCTTGGTGGATTCGCCCGCTACGCTTTTTTGCCACTCCGCCAACTTCGCGTTAATCTTGCCTGCACGATTTACCGCATCTTCCGACATGCGTGCCACGCCCAACAAAAAATACTCAATCCAGTCCTGCCATGCGCCGCGTTCGCTGACGCCGCGCAATCCGTCGTAGTAGTCACGGCGAGACGCCTCAAAAAATGCGGATAGATAAAGCAATGGCGTCGGCAAAATCTTCCGCTCAATCAGAAACAGCGTGATGAGCAATCGGCCAACCCGTCCGTTTCCATCGAGAAACGGGTGGATGGCCTCAAATTGGTAATGCGCCAAGGCGATAGTGGCAAGTGGTGGCAAATCTGACTCATGCAAAAACTTTTCCCATGCGGCAAGGCACGGCTCCACCGCATCGGGCGGCGGCGGAATAAACGAAGCCGTTTCGACTGTTGATCCCGGTTTGCCAATCCAGTTTTGAATCTTTCGGAACTCGCCCCGCGTGGCATGATGTCCCCTCACGTCGGTCATGAGCTTTTCGTGTAACTCTTTGATGAGGCGGACACAAATCGGCAATTTGCCCAGTCGGGATATACCGTGTTCCAAGGCGACTACATAGTTGCCGACTTCGCGCAGATCGTCGGGGCTGCGTTCCACGGCAATACCGGCTTCGGCAGCCAGCAATTCGCCAAGGGTCGCCTGTGTGCCTTCAATTTTGCTAGATAGCACGGCCTCGCGCCGGGTAAACGGACGCATGAGGACGTGCGGGTTGGGCAATCGTCCTCCCTCACCCGCCAGCTTGCCAATCAGTCTGTCCGCGTCGGACAGCAAGCGAATAAGCCGTGGCGTCCAATCTACGGCAGGCGGCAGCGGGTCTGGCACAAAGGCAGAATACTTGCCTTGTGGCACCTTTTTGCCGGGAATGTTGGTCGTTTTTGCCATCGGTTCCTATTTTCGATGCCGAAAATAGCACGATTCCTTATTATCGCAAATGGCTAAAAACGAAAATAAGGCGATTTCTTATTAGCGGGGCATTTTTCAGCTATTGCCGCCCGCCGCGGCGGCTGAGAGCGACAGATGCTCCGTCTAACTTTTACAACGCGCGTTTCGCGCCTCGTCTATTCACACCCTAAAAGCTGCCTTTAAGGGGCAGTCCAGCTTGGCTGGAACGCTGGCGAGATTCCGACCGGCGGACGGTTGGGCAAGGGTGTCAGGGACGGCATGGCCTTGGTTTGCGGGGTTCCAAGGCCGGGCAGTGGGCAGTGGGTAGTTGAGAGTTGATGGTTGATAGAGGGAACGAATGGCGAAATCCGAAATCCGAAATCCGAATGACGAATGCTGAACTGGGCGATGATGGAGGGGGCGGGCTTTTTTAAAAAACAGATGTAGCGGCTACATGGCGGTTTTTTGGCAATTGTGAGTTAATGAATCAGTGAGTCAGTGAATTAAGGGCGGGGCGGGCAGTTCGAGGACGAGGACGAGGAGGATTGGGAACGGTCGGAATGAAGTCGGAATGAAGTCGGAATCTATTCGGAATGAAGGTTGATCGGGTTGAGCGTAGAATGAGGGCAAATCTGAATTAAAAAGCCGATGATCGGCACCGCAGAATGCAAAATGAAGAAAAGCTCCAAGGACCAACATCCAAGCTCCAGAGAAGCTCCAAGCTCCAATATCCCGAGATGCGTACGGGATGTCCGTGGGCGATGGGATGTCCGCACAGCGCGTTCACCCTGGTTAAAAAGTGCGATGCCGCACGGGGACTTTGCAGTCGGCCACCATGCAAAGCGTTGGGAATCAATGTCCGTCAGGCTTTGTCAGGCTTTGTCAGACCCTAGAATTTTCAAAACTACTTGCGTAGGGCCACCAGCCGCACGGGGTGCTGGCGTACGGCCACTATATCGCGGATGGCCGGAACGGACCGAGCAAATGCGAAATACGCAAAAATGATGGTCCTGAAATTTGCAAAAAGACCAATGAAAACGAAAAAATTAAACCAAATTAAACCAAGTTAAAGTACTGGCGTACGGCCACCAGGCCTGCGCTCCGTGGCAGGAAGGTGTCCGTGCAAGGTCTTAAGCATCAAGGTTGGTTAGGCTCTGTTAGGCTTTGTTGGACCCTAGAAATTTTTAAAAATATGAAACTGAAAATCGAGGAAGACGATCAGGAAGATTGGGGGTTGGCATCCCTGACCCATCTCCGCGCTTTACGCCGTCGTCCGCAGAATGGTAGCCTGCGCGAGTCAAAGCACGGTCAACCCCGAGGATTCATGGTTCAAGTTGAAGGTCTTACCAAGCTTTACGGCGAGTTCACCGCCGTGAATGATCTCTCGTTTTCCATCCAGCCCGGCGAAGTGGTCGGACTGGTCGGCCCGAATGGCGCGGGCAAGACGACCACGTTGCGCTGTCTGGCCGGCATCATTCCGCCTTCCCGCGGCACGGTGCGCGTGGCCGGCCACGATCTCAAGACCGATGCCATCGCGGCCAAACGGCAGCTCGCTTTTCTGACGGATGAGCCGCGCCTGTTCGATTACCTCACGGTCTGGCAGCATTTGAATTTCGTCGCGCGCATTTACCAGGTGGCTGATTACGAAAGAATCGGCGCGACCCTGCTTGAGGAACTTGAGCTCGCCGGCAAGCGCGACGCGCTGCCCGGCGAACTGTCGCGCGGCATGAAGCAAAAACTCGTCATCGCCTGCGGCCTGCTGCATTCGCCCGGGGTCATTTATTTTGACGAGCCGCTGACGGGTCTCGACCCGTATGGCATCCGGAAGATGAAGGACACCATCTTGAAACGCGCCCGCGACGGCGCGGCCATCATCATCAGCTCGCACCTGCTGCATCTGGTCCAGGAGATCTGCTCGCGGCTGTTGATCCTGAAAAATGGGCGCAAGATCGCCGATGGGACGCTGGCGGACGTGACGCGGCAATTTTCCGGGCAGACCGGGGATGCGAGCCTGGAGGAAATTTTCTTCCGCGCCACCACTGATCCGGTGCCGCCGCCGTTGCCGCCGCCCGTGCTGCCCGCCGCCAGCCCATGATCGCCGCGCTTTTATATCTGCAGATGCAATCCGCGCGCAACCGCATCGTTTCGCGGTTCAAGCGGCTTAAGCAGCCGAAATATCTCATCGGGGCGGTGGCCGGCGGGCTCTATTTTTACTTTTACTTTTTTCGCTATCTGTTCCGCGGCGTTGGCGGCGGCGGGCGAAACCTGAGCGGGATGATTCCGCCGGAATATCTGCCGCTGGCCGAATCGGCGGGCGCGCTGCTGCTCTTGGTCATCGTGCTGTGCGCCTGGCTCATCCCCGGCGACCGCGCGGCGCTGACGTTCACGGAGGCCGAGGTCGCGTTTCTGTTTCCGGCGCCGGTCAGCCGGCGGAACCTGGTTCACTTCAAGCTGATCCGCTCGCAGTTGCGAATCTTGTTCAGCGCGCTGCTGCTCACTTTTTTCACCCGGCGCTTTGGCGGCAACGCCTGGATCCACGCGCTCGGCTGGTGGCTGATTCTTTCGACCCTGAGTCTGCATTTTCTCGGCGCCTCCTTTGCGCGGACGCTGCTGCTGGATCGCGGCCTTTCCAACCGGTGGCGGCGGCTGATGGTGTTCGCGCTGGCCGCCGGCCTGACGGGCTTTGTCTGGCTGTGGGCGCGCCGGACGCTGCCGGCCTTGACGGCGGCCGACACCGCTGATTTTGCGGCCGTGGCCCATTACGCGCAGCAGGTGCTGAACACCGGGCCCGCGCTCTTTTTGCTGTATCCCTTTCACCTGCTGGCGCGGCCCTTCCTGGCCCCGGACGCGCCGGCGTTTTTTGCAGCACTCACGCCGGCGCTGCTGCTTTTTCTGCTGCATTACATCTGGGTGGCCGGTTCGGACGTCGCGTTTGAAGAGGCCTCGCTGGAAGCGTCGCAAAAGCTCGCCACGCGCATTGCCGCCATCCGCGCCGGCAACTGGCAGGCGGCCGGGAAAAATCAGAAGCCCAAGCGCGCATGGTTCAAACTCGCGCCCACCGGTCCGGCGGCGGTGGCGCTGCTCTGGAAAAACCTCATCGGCGTGGGCCGGATTTTCACGGCGCGGCTGTGGGTTTTTGTCGCGGTCATCCTGATCGTCTTCATCGCGGCTTTTGGCGGCTCCGCCCGCGCGCACAATCTGTCCACTGTCGTGGTGATGTTGATCGGCTTCGTACTGGCTTATTCACTATTGCTCGGCCCGCAATTTTTGCGCGCCGATTTTCGCGGCGACCTGCCGCTGGCGGATGTGTTGAAGACGTATCCGCTGCGCGGCTGGCAGATCGCGCTGGGCGAGATTCTCGCGCCCGTGGCGGTGCTCGCAGGGATTCAATGGCTGCTGGTGCTGGCGGGTTTTGGCGTCATCATCTTCATGCCGACCGGGCACGAACCGCTGGTCGTGGCCATCGGCATCAGCGCGGCGTGCCTGCTGCCGGTGCTGGATTTTCTGCTGCTGCTCATCCCGAACGCCGCCGTGCTGCTCTTCCCCTCGTGGATCCAGACCGGCAAGGACGGGCCGCGCGGCATCGAGGCCACGGGCCAGCGCCTGGTCATGGCTGTCGGCCAGATGCTGGTGCTGGTGCTGACCCTGGTGCCGGCCGCGCTGGCGTTTGCGGCCGTTTATTTCCCGCTCAAGCTGGCCCTCGGCCCCATCGCGCCGCTGCCGTTCGCCGCGCTGGCGGCGGCGGTCATCGTGGCGGTGGAGGCGGCCTTCGGCGTGCTGCTGCTGGGCCGGTTTTTCGAGCGGCTGGATTTGACGGCAGAATCTATTGCATAAGCGCACAGACTCATCCCGGCCGTTCCGGGCTTGCGCGGGCGTAAACGCAACAACTATACTGACACTTCAATTTTTTATGAATAAGACCCCCATTCGTGTTGCTGTCACCGGCGCCGCCGGTCAAATCGGATATTCACTCCTGTTCCGCATCGCCTCGGGTGCGGCGTTCGGCCCGGATCAGCCGGTGATCCTGCACCTCATCGAAATCCCCGACGAAAAGGCCATGGCCGCGCTGCAGGGCGTGTGCATGGAACTCGACGACTGCGCGTTTCCGTTGCTCAAGGGCATCGTGCCGACGTCGGACTTGAATGAAGGTTTCAAGGGCGTGAACTGGGCGCTGCTCGTGGGCGCGGTGCCGCGCAAGCAGGGCATGGAACGCAAGGACCTGCTGGGCATCAACGGCAAGATCTTCACCGGCCAGGGCAACGCCATCGCCAAGAATGGCGCGGCGGATGTGCGCGTGCTGGTGGTCGGCAATCCGTGCAACACGAACGCGCTCATCTGCGCGAACAACGCGCCGGGCGTGCCGAAGGATCGCTTCTTCGCCATGACCGCGCTGGATGAAAACCGCGCCAAGTCGCAGCTCGCCAAGAAGGCCAGCGTGGATATCACGGCCGTGACCAACCTCGCCATCTGGGGCAATCACAGCGCCACGATGTATCCGGATTTCTACAACACCAAAATTCAGGGCCGCCCGGTGCCGGATGTCATCAGCCACCGCGAATGGCTGGAGAAGGATTTCATCGCCACCGTGCAGCAGCGCGGCGCGGCCATCATCAAGGCGCGCGGCCTGAGCAGCGCCGCCAGCGCGGCGAACGCCGCGGTGGACACCGTCCGCCGGATCGTTTCCCCCACGGCGCCGGGCGACTGGTTCAGCGTGGCGGTTCATTCTGACGGCAGCTACGGCATTGAAAAGGGCCTTATCTTCAGTTACCCGATCCGCAGCGACGGCCGGGGCCTGGAGATCGTCCAAGGCGTGCCGCTGAATGACTTCAGCAAGGCCAAGATCACCGCGACGGAAAATGAATTGAAGGAAGAGAAGGCGCTCGTCAAGGACTTGCTGCCGAAATAAGGTTTCGAAATACGGCGGCAATCCTGCACGGCAGGGTTGCCGCCTTTTTTGTGTAAATGAAATGAAATCGCGCCCCAGAATCGGTGAAGTCGGCGAGCTGGCCATCCCGACGGACATGAGCCATGCCGTGGAGTTTCACGGCGACGGCATGCCCGCCATGGTGTCCACGCCGAACATCATCCAGTTCCTGGAACGCACTGCGCGCCACACGCTCACGCCGCATCTCGAGGCGGACGAACGTTCCGTGGGCTTGGAGATCGACATCCGCCACCTCGCGCCGACGCCGGTCGGCCAGACCATCCACTGCACCGCGCGGGTGATTGGCGTCGAGGGCAGCAAGGTGCAATTCCAGATCGAAGCGCGCGATGCGCAGGAAGTGATCGTGCGGGGTTTGCATAAACGCGCGGTCATCCGGACGGAAAGTTTTACGAAGCGGGTGAAGGCGAAGGGGGGTTGAGTATAAATGGGGAAATCCGAATACATCTGCTTTGAACTGCTCTGTGACTCCGTGGCAATTTCATTTTCTTCCCGCCCGCTTTTGTTAGTCTCGCAGGCGTATGGCTTTTGATTCCTTCCGCGATTTCGTCAACGCCTTGGACAAGGCGGGCGAGCTGAAACGTTTTTCGCAGCCGGTCGCGACCGAGCTGGAGATCACCGAGATCGCGGATCGCGAGATGAAGCTGCCGGGTGGCGGCAAGGCGCTGCTCTTTGAGAAGCCCACGGTCAATGGCGTGGTCTCGCCGTTTCCGGTGGCCATCAACACGCTGGGCTCGCACAAGCGCATGGCCATGAGCATGAACGCGGAGTCCGTGGATGCCGTGGCGAATGAACTCGGCGCGCTGATGAAGGCCAAGCCGCCGACGAGTTTCAAGGAGGCGATGAAGCTGCTCTCGCTCGCGCTGGACCTGCGCCATGCCAAGCCGAAGACTGTGAAGACGGGGGCATGCAAGGATGTGATCCATTTAGTTGATAGTCCGAAGTTGAGAGTTGATAGCTGGCCGAAGGCGCCGGACGTGAATCAACATTCAACATTCAACACTCAACCTCCAACGCTGCTGAATCTGCCGATCTTGCGTTGCTGGCCGCTGGATGGCGGGCGGTTCATCACGCTGCCGTGCGTAGTGACGCGTGATCCGGATACAGGCGAGCGCAACTTGGGCATGTATCGCATCCAGATCTACGACGACAAGACGACCGGGATGCACTGGCAGTTGCAGAAGGTCGCCGCGCGGCATGGGCGACGCTATTACGAAAAGGGCGAGCGGATGCCGGTGGCCATTTTCATCGGCGGCGACCCGATGTTTCCGTTTGCGGCCACCGCGCCAATGCCGGATGGCTTGGATGAATTTTTGCTTGCCGGTTATCTGCGCAAAAAATCTGTGGAGATGGTGAAGTGCGAGACGAATGATCTCGAAGTTCCCGCGAACGCGGATTTCGTCATTGAAGGCTACATCGACCCAACCGAGCCGTTGCGCGACGAGGGGCCGTTTGGGGATCATACGGGCTATTACACATTGCCGGAGCCGTACCCCGTGTTTCACATCACGGCCATCACGCATCGCAAAGATGCGGTGTATCCGGCGACCATCGTGGGCATCCCGCCGATGGAAGATTTTTACATCGGCGGCGCGAGCGTGAAATTGTTCCTGCCGATCTTCAAGATGAATTTCCCGGAGATCGTGGACATCGCGTTGCCGGCGGAAGGCGTGTTTCACAACCTCGTGTTCGTGAGCATCAAGAAGACCTACCCGATGCAGGCGTACAAGATCATGCACGGTCTGTGGGGCATGGGGCAGATGATGTTCAGCAAATACATTGTAGTGGTGGATGCGGAGGTGAACGTGCACAACACCAGCGAGGTGCTGTTCCATCTCACCGCGAACACGGACCCGCAACGCGACAGCATTTTCACCAAGGGCCCGTCCGACGTGCTCGACCATGCGACGAGCGAAATCGCCATCGGTAGCAAGCTGGGCATCGATGCGACGAAGAAACTGCCGGGTGAAGGATTTAAGCGGGCGTGGCCGCCGCTCATCAAGATGGATGCGGCGGTGAAGGCGAAGATGGAAAAGTTGCTTGATTCCCGGTAATCTCCCGGAGCCATGAGCGCGAATGAAAAAGCCGCCGGTTCAGCGCTGACCCGTGAAATTATCCTTCGCGGTTTGCAGGCCTTGTCTGACGAGCTTGGCAAGCAGGGCATCACCGGGGAAATTTGTCTGTTCGGCGGCACAGTCATGGTATTGGCCTTCACGGCACGCCTGGCAACGAAAGATGTAGACGCGCTTTTTCAGCCGACCCAAACCATTCGCGAACTTGCACGACAGGTCGCCGGCCAACAACGTCTGCCCGCGGACTGGCTGAACGATGGCGTGAAGGGTTTCGTTTCCGTGCGCCATGAAACAACCGCAGGAAACCTGCCGCAATTTCCGCACCTGCGCTTGACGATGCCCGTGCCGGAATATCTGCTGGCGATGAAGTGCATGGCCGCGCGCATCGGCGGAACGGCGGGCGAGTCATCCGACGTGGCCGACATCATTTTTCTCATCCGCCATCTGCAATTGAAGTCCTCGAAGGTGGTTTTAGATCTGGTGGGGCAATACTATCCGGCCAGTCGCATTCCTGTGAAAACGCAGTATCTTGTCGAGGGGCTGTTTGAAGAAGACAAAGTATGAGACCCAAAACATTGGCTGAAGTTGCGCAACTGACGATCAACGGCGATTCCTTTGACCGCTGCCTCGCAAACTTCCTCGATGAGTTCTACGCCGCGCCAAAAGCCGGGGCGCTGGCGGATGCGCCGCCGCTGCTCGCGCCAGGTTTTAGCGACCTCGGACGCGTGCAGGATGCGTACCTGGCGGCCACCGCCGAAGAACTCGCCAGGGTCAGCCAGCTTCCCCTGCCAACCTGGGTTGATGCCGAAGCCCGAAAGCTGCATCACCCATGGTTTGCTTCACCGCTGGCGGCTTTACGGACGGTTTTACTTTTGGAAAGCCCCGCCGCCTTCCGTTCTCGAAATCTGTTCATCAGCCAAAATGCATTGACCCGTGCTTGAGCGTCTTTCAACCCTCCACCATGCATCATCAATTGACCTGCAGCATTCATGCGGCGAAAAAAGCTGCCTGGCGAAGATGGAAACAATAGTCGGCTAAAACCTTCATGACCCGAAATCGTAAGAATCAAACTTTACGGTCTAAAGCCAGGGTCGAGCATCCGGCAGCGAAGCATTTTATATCTGACAAAGCAGGCCAGACAGATTCAGGCAACCATTGGACAATCATCGGGGCCTGTGTTTTCCTGGTGGTGATCACGGACGTGGTCTTCGGGCAGACTTGGCGGCACGATTTCATCAACTCTGATGACGATGTGTATGTTTATAAAAATACCATTGTAGCCGGAGGTTTAACTTTGAAGGGCTTAGCCGGGGCTTTTAACTTTGGTCCTCTGGACAACTGGGTTCCGCTTACAACGCTCTCCCACATGTTGGACTGCCAGTTCTTTGGCTTGCAACCCGGCTGGCACCATCTGACGAATCTTTTACTCCATGCCGTGTCGGCGGTCGTTTTATTTCTGGTATTGCGGCAGTTGACCGGTGAAATCTGGCCCAGCGGATTCGTGGCGACCTTGTTTGCCATCCACCCGCAACATGTGGAATCGGTGGCCTGGGTGGCAGAACGCAAAGATGTGTTAAGCGGACTGTTCTTTATGCTGACGCTCCGGGCTTATGTCTGGTTCGTCCGCCGCCCGGCATCGGTCCTTCGGTATCTGGTGGTATTGTTATTGTTTGCGTGTGGTCTGATGTCCAAGCCAATGCTGGTAACGCTGCCATTTATCCTGTTGCTGCTGGATTACTGGCCACTTGGGCGATTCACAAACGCCGGTACCGGGCCAAGTCAAGGTGGCAGGGGCCGTCTGTTTTTGGAGAAACTTCCCTTGTTTATGCTCGCCCTTGCCGCCTGCGTGGTAACGGTCATGGCGCAGCATGATGTCATCAAATCCAGTGTGCATCTGCCACTTTCCGGGCGGCTGGCCAATGCCGTAACATCCTATGTCAGCTACCCCATGCAAATGTTAGTACCGGTCAAACTGACGGTGTTTTATCCTTATCCAGACCACGGGGTGAAGGCATCGGAATTTTGGATGGCGTTGCTGGTATTAAGCTTTATTTCGTTGTTCATTTATCGAGCAAGAACGAAGCAACCTTATCTCCTGGTTGGCTGGCTGTGGTATCTGGGCATGCTGGTTCCGGTGATCGGGCTGGTTCAAGTGGGGGCACAGGCGCGGGCCGACCGTTATACTTACCTCCCGGAGATCGGTTTGTATTTGCTGCTCACCTGGGCGGTTTTTAAAACGGGCGCCGGTTGGCCCGGTCGCCGCTGGGTTCTCGGCGTGCCGGCCTTCATGGCGGTTGCGGTTCTGACGGTTGATGCCCGGATGCAGACCGCGTATTGGAGAAACAGCGAATCCCTTTGGGCGCACACGCTCGCGGTCACTACCGACAACAGTGTGGCGCATTACAATCTCGGCAATGATTTGTTGGAGCGAGGACAAATCAAAGAAGCAATTGAGCAATACGATTGGGCGGTGCGAATCAATCCACAGGATGCGGATGCCCACAACAACCTGGGCAGCGCCTTTTTACAACAGGCCCGTTACGCGGATGCCGCCGTACATTTGCAAAAGGCGTTGGCATTAAATCCGGCCGATACCGATGCCTACGTCAACCTGGGCAACCTGTATTTTCAGCAAGGGCAGGTAAACGAAGCTATCACCAACTATCAGCAGGCCTTGCAAATCAACCCTGATATTGCGGAAGCTCATAACAATCTGGGCAGCGCTTTTTTCCAAAAAGGCAATCAGGAAGAAGCCGTGGCACATCTGCAAAGAGCCTTGGAGATCAACCCCCAATATTTGTCGGCCCGGGCCAATCTGGCCTGGTTGCTGGCAACGAGTTCCCAGGCATCCATTCGCGACGGGCCCAAGGCGGTCCAATATGCACAACTGGCAAATCAAGCTTCCGGTGGCGACGATCCCATGATTCTACGAACGCTGGCGGCAGCTGATGCGGAAAACGGCCGGTTTACGGATGCAGTGTCAGTTGCCCAAAAAGCCCTGCGGTTGGCGACCCAACACAATAATCCGCAACTGGCCGCCACCATCCAGATGCAGCTAAATGACTATGCTGCAGGAAGACCGTTCCATTTGGGTGAGCCGGCCCATTGACTTGGCGTGCCACAAGCGAAGACGCACGGCCCGCAGTCCAAATTGCCGTTTTACAATTGGGCAACAGGCCGTATTTTATCCGTATGCATTTAGAGCTGGTTCTGCGGATTGTTTTTAGCGTGTTGTTCATCGCAACGCTGGCTGGCGGATATTTTCTGTTCAAGAATTATGACCGTTTGCTGGGACCGGATCCTTCCATTCCCAGTGAAAACGAGGGATCGTTGGGTTTGAACAAGGTGCAGGTCATCGTGATCTGGCTGCATCTGGTGGGCATCACCGGCGGCTTTGCCTTCCTGCTGCATTGAAACGACCACGGGGCCGTGACCGATAAGATCTTGGTTCGTAAGCAACGAGGAATTTATTCATGAGCCTTCCTCGCTCGCCAAGCTCCGGCGACTCGCAGAGTCGCGCCCCGGAAATCAAGCCCGCTTGTTGAAGACGCGGTGGGCCACGCGGTTGCCCTTCTTGCGGGTCTGCCAGCCGGCCTGTTTTTCGGCTTCGCGGAGGTAGCTGATCTCAAGCTGGAGTTTGAGGAAGCTTTCGTGCCGGTCGCGCGGGAGCGTGCCGGCGGCGAGGGCGGCGAGCACGGCGCAGTCCTTTTCCTGCGTGTGGGTGCAATCGCGGAAATGGCATTGCAACGAGAGCGCTTCGATTTCGGGAAACGTTTCCTTGGAGCCCTCACCCGCCGCCCAGATGTGAAATTCCCTCATGCCGGGCGTATCGATGACCACGCCGCCCTGGGGCAGGAAAATCATCTCGCGCCACGAGGTTGTGTGCCGGCCCTTGGCGTCCTGCTCGCGCACTTCGACGGTGGCCTGCAGGTCTTCGCCGTAGAGCCGGTTGATGAGGCTGGATTTGCCGACGCCCGAGGTGCCGATGAACACCACGGTGTCGCCGGGTTTGATGAGGGCCGCCAGTTTCTTCACGCCGCGCCCGGTGAGCGCGCAGACGGCGAGCACCAGCGCCTCGCCCGCCGCCTTGGCGGCTTCGGCCAGTTTTACCTCAAGGTTTTCCGCCAGATCAATTTTATTAAGGATGACCACCGGACGCGCGCCGCTCTCGTGCGCCATGACGAGCATCCGTTCCAGCCGGGCGGCATTAAAAGTGGAGTCGGCGGCGGTCACGAGGAACACCGTTTCGATGTTGGTGGCGAGGATTTGCGCGGTGATTTCGCGGCCGGTCGTCTTGCGGGTGATCAGGGTACGACGCGGCAGGATGGCATGGATGGTGGCTTTGGCTTCGTTGGGGACGAGCTTTACGGCAACCCAATCGCCGACCTTGGGGAGCTTGGTGTGATCGCTGCGCGCCTCGTGCATGGATTTGCCGGTGATCTGCGCGGAAAGTTCCGCCTCGGCGGTCCAGACGCGGTAGAAATGCTTGTCCTCCACCGCGATGCGGGCCGGGACGAGACCTTGGGCGAGATACGGCGCGAACTGCGCGTCGCGCTCCGCATTCCAGCCGAGCTTGGTCAGGCCCGCAAACGCCGGATTGAGGGCGGCAGGCGTTTCAGCGGCCATAATTGCGCGGGGCGGCGGCGGTCGGAATGTGCGGCATCTCTGAATGGAAGCGATTACGGGGCGCGGCGTCAACGCGGGAATGAAGGTTTCGCCCGGGCCAGGGCGGGAAGGCCCCGCCGGCGTGGACTTTTTCCGCCTGGGCTTGTATAAACAGAAGCATGAGAAGGATTGCCGCTTGTTTCATGCTGCTGCTCGGCTGGATCGCCGCCGGCCAGGGCCAACCTGCGACGACGAATGCGCCCCGGCTCATCATCCGGACGGATGACATCGGTTTTTGTCATGGTGTGAACCAGGCATTCAAACGGGTTGCGGAGCAGGGCGTGGTGTCGTCGGCCTCGGTCATGGTCACCACACCATGGCTGGATGAGGCGGTGGGAATCTTGAAGCAGCATCCGGAGATCAGCGTGGGCGTTCATCTGGTGCTGAACTCGGAGTGGAAGGAATTCAAATGGGGCCCGGTGACGCCTTGGGATCAGGTGCCGAGCTTGGTGGATCCGTATGGCAAATTTTACGGCAGCCGCAAGGAACTGTTTTCCCACCGGCCAAAAATGAGCGAGGTGGCGAAGGAACTCCGCGCGCAGATCGACCTCGCGCTGCGGAAGGGGCTGAAGATTTCATGCATCGACAATCACATGGGCGCGGCCATCGCCACGCTGGAGTTTCAGGAGGAGATGGAGAAGATCGCGAAGGAATATCACATCGGCATCTCACGCTATTTCGGCGAAAAGGAAGTGCCGATCGTGTATGACGTGCCACCCGAACAAAAGCTGTCCCAAGCCCTGAAGAATCTGGATACGATCACGAACGCCGGGCTGTATCTGCTGGTATGTCACGTGGGCACGGACGAGGCGGAGATGCAGGCGATGACCGACCTGAACAAGTTCGGTCCGAAAAACATGGCCCAGCACCGCCAGGCGGAGGCGGATGTTCTGTGCAGCCCGGCCTACAAGGCGGCATTGCAAGCCCGGGGCATCCAATTGGTCGGTTACCAGGCGATTGTGGCGCAGGAAAAGATGCGGCGACCCTTCGTGTCAGATAAATATGATGACGTGGTGAAGAAGGCGCTGGAGAAATAGAGTGTCACCCCATTAAGGCAATGGCTCAATCGTAAGGTTACGAAACTCCACCAGCTTGCCCTCGGCCTGCAGGCCGATCGCGCCGGAACTGACGGAGGCGCCGGTGATCTCGTTTTGCAGGACGCCGTTGACGCGGACGGTCACGGTGTTGCTGCGGCAGAGGATGTCGTAGGAGTTCCATTCGCCGACGGGTTTTTCAGAACTGGGCTGACGACGCGGAAAACTTTTGGCATCGGGCGGGGCCAGATGGTCCGCATGGGAACCGCCATTGAGCCGGATTTCACCCGCGCTGCCGGAGAGCAGTTGCGCCTCGAGGCAGGTCGGCCAGACCTTGTCCGCGCCGCTGATGTGCAGGAACACGCCGCTGTTGCCGGGGCCGGCGGGGAAGCGCCATTCGGCGTGCAGTTGGTAATCATGATAGGATTGGAGCGTGCGCGCGTAACCGTTTGGCTTGCCCAAGCAGGCGATGACGCCGTTGGTCACGGACCAGATGGATGCCGCTGGTGCATTCGTTTCTTTGGAAACGAATGTCCAGCCCGTGAAACTTTTGCCGTCGAACAATTCGGTCTTGCTGGTTGGGGTGATGGATGGTTCGACCGGCTGCGCGGACAAGGAAAAGCCGGCGACCACAAAAAACAGGACCGCGATCCACGAGGGACGGGGAAATGATTTCATACGTGAAGATTGCCGGTGGGGAGAACAGAGGGCAACCCGGATGTTTGTTGGGATCTTGAGACCTTTTGGCGTTGGTCCATGGAGCCGGATGCTCCGGGAACCCGCAGGCGAGGATACCTGCGCTACATGGCTCGGCCGCTTCCGGTTAGCTCATGGCAATATATGCGCCGCGGTTGATCGGCACCCCTCCTGACCTTCTCAAGAGGTAGAAGGCCAGGATGGGGGCGGTCAACTAAACCAACTTCACGTCTCACCCCCGTCTTGCGCACGCTGCCCCGTCGAAAGACAAACCAGATCACCAATACCCCGACCCCGGCCACGCTGGTCCAGAACATCGCGTTCAGGATGGTGATGCCGCCGCGGTAATCCCACGCCTCGTCATCCTGCCAGTCGCCGCCGTAACTGTTGGCCATGGCGTCACCCGGCGCGCCCGGAAAAGCCACGACATCCAGCCAGCTCCCGCTTTGGTCCAGGCCGTGTTGGAAGTCATAACGCTCAGCCCACGCCGCCAGATACCCCGTGCTGGCGCCAAAAATCAGCCCCGCCAGCGGCACCGACCACACCACCGCCGAAAACCGTACCCGCTTCAAAATGCCAAGCCGGTGAATTTGAAATCGTTTGATCAAAATCCCGGACACCAAAACCGCCAACAAGGTGGGAATGCCGAAGATCAACCAGCACATGGCGAACCCGCCCAGCACCTCCGGCAGATTTCTCAGTTCCATGTATTGAAAGGGAGGCATGTGTTCAAAAACTGAAGTCCATCAAAGCGGACGGACGAATTTCTTTCAAGGATCATTCCGAACGGTTCGCCTGCCTGACCCGCCAGCGCGGTGGTCGCGTCGAGGGGAAGCGGTGTCGTGCCGCCATAGGTAAGGGTACGCAAGCTTCTTCTTCAATTCGTGTCTGCCGACGACGAGAATTGGATTGCGTATCTCGCCGCCGCCCGTTTTCATTGACAAAATCCTGCATGAAGAAAACCCTGGCCTCCATTCTCTGGCTGCTGCTCGCCCTCGCGGGCGCCTGGGCCTACGCCATCATCGCCTTCAAGCGCGGCGAACCGGTGAACTCCGCCTACCTCATCATCGCCGCAGTCTGCACCTACGCCATCGGTTACCGGTTTTATTCCAAGTGGATTGCGTTGCGCGTATTGATGATCGACAACCGCCGCGCCACACCGTGCGAGGTCCACGATGACGGCAAGGATTTCTGCCGGACGAACAAATACATCCTGTTCGGACATCACTTTGCCGCGATTGCCGGCCCCGGTCCGCTGGTCGGCCCGGTGCTGGCCGCGCAGTTCGGCTACCTGCCCGGCGCGCTGTGGATCTTGATCGGCGTGGTGCTCGGGGGTGCGGTGCAGGATATCGTGATCCTGTTCGCCTCCGTGCGGCGGAACGGCAAATCGCTGGGCGAGATGGTGAAGGAGGAATTGAACACCCCCGCCGGGGCCATCGCCGTGCTGGCGATCCTCGCCATCCTGGTCATCCTGCTCGCCGTGCTCGCGCTGGTCGTCGTCAAGGCGCTGGCGGAAAGTCCGTGGGGCGTGTTCACGGTCGGCGCGACCATTCCCATCGCCCTCTTCATGGGCGGCTACATGCGGTTTCTCCGCACGGGCAAGGTTTTGGAAGCGACGGCGCTGGGCGTCACCCTGCTGCTGCTGGCCGTCTGGGGCGGCAAGCTGGTTTATCAAGACCCGCACTGGTCACAGGTGTTCGGTCTGCGCGATATTTCGCTCGCGTGGATCATCATCGGCTACGGGGTCATCTCCAGCAGCCTGCCCGTGTGGCTGATGCTTGCGCCGCGCGATTACCTGAGCACCTTCATGAAGCTCGGCACCATCCTCGCGCTCGCCCTGGGCATCCTCTGCACGCTGCCGCATTTGCAGATGCCCGCGCTCACGCAGTTCATCGACGGCTCCGGCCTCGTTGTCGCGGGCAAACTGTTCCCCTTCTGCTTCATCACGATTGCGTGCGGGTCCATCTCCGGCTTTCACTCATTGATCGCCAGCGGCACCACGCCCAAGCTCATCACGCGCGAAAATTATGTGCGCCCCATCGGCTACGGGGCGATGTGTTTTGAATCCTTTGTGGCCATCATGGCGCTCATCGCGGCCTGCACGCTCGACCCGGGCGTGTATCTGAGCATGAACATAAAGGGCGACCCCGCCGCGACGGTGGCAAAAATCAATGCGCTGAATTTTCCGGTGACGGTGGACCAGATGACCTCGCTGGCGCATGACCTCGGTGAAAAAACGTTGTTCGGCCGCACTGGCGGCGCGGCCACGCTGGCGGTGGGCATGGCCCACATCTTCGCCAAGGCCGTCAACGGGCGCTGGCTCGATCTCTGGTATCACTTCGCGGTGATGTTCGAGGCGTTGTTCATCCTGACGACCCTGGATGCCGGCACGCGCGTCGGGCGCTACCTGCTGCAAGGCGTGCTGGGCCGGGTGTGGCGGCCGCTGGGGAATCCTAAGAACCATCTGGCCGCACCGGTCGCCGCCGTGCTGATGGTCGGAGGCTGGGGCTATTTTCTGATCCAGGGCGTGCGCGATCCGCTGGGTGGCATCAACTCGCTCTGGCCGCTCTTCGGCATCGCGAACCAGATGCTCGCGGCCATCGCGTTGTGCCTGGGGACGACGATCATCCTGAAAAAGCAACTGCTGCCGGGATTCAAGGCCGGCCGGCCGGTGTTTGCGCTCGTGACCTTGATCCCGCTCATCTGGCTGCTGGCGGTCACCTTCACGGCCGGCGCGGAGAAAATTTGGAGCGCCGATCCAAGGATTGGTTTTTTGGCGCAGGCGGAAGTTCTTAAGTCCAACCGGGCCAAACTGGAAGATGACCTGCTGGCTGCAAGTGCAGCGAGATTAAAAGCCGATACAGCATTGCATTCATACGAGTTTAACGGCGGCAACGCTCCGGAAAAAATCCTGGAATTGGAGGCGCAACAAAAGACCGGAGAACAAGCTGTAAAATCGACCGGGAAGGCGGTTGCTGCTAATCGTGCACAACGCATTAACAACCTCATCGATGCCGCCGTGGCCGGAACTTTTCTAACTCTGGTCGCAATCATTGTCTGTTTCAGCATTCGCGAATGGCTCCTGCTGCTCTCCCGGCGCAAGGTGGCGGTGGTGCATGAGACCGCGCCGGTCTGGCTGCCGGACTATGCGCTCAAGGAATCCGGCCCGAACCTCCGCAGCGTGGCGGGCGCGGCGGCCATCGCCATCGGCCTGGCAAAAGAGTTGTCCGGCGAAACCCATTTTGAGCGGGCGAAGGAGACCGCCTGTGCCTGCGCCTGCGAATCCCACAGCGACCAGAAAATTTACGTGCAAGTCACGGAGGCAAAGTTCAACGGCATCCGGCGTTGTTGTTGAACGTTGCAGGTTGGACTTGCGCCATTCGACGGCTTAACCTGCAACTTGCAACGAGCAAAATGAAACTTGGAATTTACGGCGGTTCATTCGACCCGGTCCACACCGGCCACCTGCTCGTCGCGCAGGCGGCGGTGGAGGAACTCGGCCTCGACCGGCTGTGCTTCGTGCCCGTGGCGCAGTCGCCGTTCAAGCCGCACAGCCGGCCCGCGCCTGATGCCATCCGCCTGCAACTGCTGCGCCTCGCGCTGGCCGGCCAGCGGCATTGCGAAGTGGATGACCAGGAGATCCGGCGCGGCGGCACCTCCTACACCATCGACACCTTGCGCGATTACGCCAAACGTTTTCCCGGCGCGGAACTCTTCTACCTCATCGGCGCGGACAACGCCGCCAAGCTCAATGAGTGGCGCGACGCCCATGAACTCGCCCGGCTGGCGCAATTCGTGGTGGTGCCGCGCCCCGGCGGCGCAACCGCCCATTTCCCCGCGCCCTTCCGTGGCCGCGCGCTGAAAGGCTTTCCGTTCGGCGTCTCCTCCTCGCAAATCCGCGCCCGCGTGCAGCAGGGTTTGCCCATCGACCACCTCGTCCCGGCGGCCGTCGCCGGGGCGATCCACGCCGCCGGGCTTTATATTTAAAGCGTGGACATGACGGAGCTGGGGCACCGCCGGAAATTTACCCACATTTGCAAAAATTGCTCTTCAACAGCCATGAATAGCAATTCGACTGATAGTTATTCATAATTTTTATAAACATCATTTATATATATAAATTAACGTACTTGTTTTGAAATACTATTGACTTAGTCGTCTTTAGTTATATTATTGCTTCAGTTGCTGCAAATAGAAGGAGCAGAAACTAAGTCTTCCCACCGGACAACTGGAGGTCGATGTGTTGGCCGCGTTGCCGGCGTTTTCTTATGGCTGATGGATGCCTAAGCATCTTCAGCGGTACGAATTCGCAAGCTACCGACAATCATTCACAAGCATCAGAAGGCGGAATGATTCACCAACGCTATTATCAACGCCGATACGCTCCGTGCCTGAGCGCGCTCGTATCCAAACCTGAAAGAAGTCTATGAAAAATAATTACGGTGTGGCCGGCATTTGGTTGAACGCAGTACGCAATTCCGCCCGGTTTGTAACCGGGCATTCCTCCTCGCCCGGCCAAGGCATTGGCCGCCGCCGGATGGTCCTGCCTCTTTGTCTGTTTGGAGCCGTCGTGGCCGGATGGCTGGCCGTTCCTGTCCGGGCCGCCGTTTTAACGACGAACCTGGTGGAGAAGGTGGCCGACTTGAGTTTTTTCACTGACACGGATGGCGCTGGTCATGGTGGCTATGCTCCGTTGGACCGTTTTGTCCAGGTGGGCACCAATCTCTGGTTTACGACCAAGTCCGGCGGCACGCTGGATCTTGGGACCATCAGCCGGTTTGATTTGGGTACCCACCAGGTGGTCCAGGTGGCCACCTTGGATAACAACACCGGATCAAATCCAGAAAGCCCGCTGACCGTGATCGATCAAGAGGCGTATTTCACCACCGTCAGCAAGGGCATGAGCAACAAGGGCACGATCTCGAAAATCGATCTTAACAGCGGGAACATAACACCGCTCTTTGCGTTCCCCAACAATGGCCTGCCCACCGGGGCCACGCCCCGCGCCGGGCTGACCTTGATCGGGAATGATCTTTGGACCACGACGTCACTGGGTGGCTCTACCGGCCGCGGCGTGGTGGTGAAGTATAATCTGACGAGAGGCACGGCTTCCTTGGTAACGAACTTGGACGGGCCGCTGTTGGGCGGCCAATCCACCACGATGCTCGTCCCGGTGGGAAATGCCTGGTATTTTACCGCCGCCACCGGCGGCGACACGTTTAACACAACCAATTATCCAGTTTCAGTCCTGCCGGATGGCTCGACGATAATCATCACCAACAAACTTGTTCTGGGGGGCGGCACCTTGGACCGGCTGACATTTGATGGCAACGGCAACCCGGTGATCTCAAAAGTATTGAGCGTTCCGGGCGGGTTCACGCAGTTTCTTTACGAGGAGCCGACTTTGGTGGGCACGAACTCGCTGTATTTCACTTCGACGGGGCCGAACAGTTTGCCGGGGGCCATCTCACGCTATGACTTGGACACGGGCTATTTCACGAATCTGTTCAGTTTTTCCACGAACCCGGTCCCGGCGGCGCTTTACGGGACGCGCCCCGGCTACAGCGGGCTGGTTGAATGGCAGGGCG
Source organism: Verrucomicrobiia bacterium (assembly GCA_031290985.1). Lineage (GTDB taxonomy): Bacteria > Verrucomicrobiota > Verrucomicrobiia > Limisphaerales > UBA11358 > UBA11358. The sequence continues at coordinate 101,620 of JARLJW010000023.1, forward strand.
AATTGTATTTCATCAACCGCAACGGCGGCACCAACACCACCGTGGCAAATTCCGGGGGCGGCACGGTTGCGAAATATAACATTGCGGCCAACACCGTCATCAAGCTGGCCGACCTGGGCGGCCCGGTTCCGGAGACCGATCTGGGGAGCCCCAGCGGATTCTTTGGCACGGGCACCATCGTGCAGGAAACCAACCGGTTCTATATTTACTATCCGCTGACCAGCGGTGGCGCCAACCTGAATCTTTCCGGCACCGGCTTGGGAACCATCATCCGGGTTTCGCTGCCGCCGCCGCCCATCCAATTAACGATCGTTCCAACCAATAACGCAACGAACTTCAACTTGTCCTGGACGGGCGGTTACCCGCCCTTTGATGTGCTTACGAATAGCGACGTTTCCGTGCCGACAACCAACTGGGGGGCCGTGGTGAGCAACCTCAACTCGGATACGAACACGACCAATTGGACCGTCACCCTGCCGGCCGCCGGCGACAGCACCTTCTACCGCATCCGCGGCCAGGCCCAGTAAGTCACCGTCCGAAAACGGAGCGCTATGAGTGTTAAATTATCACGTTCAAAACAGGCGTTCACCTTGATTGAGCTCCTGGTGGTGATTGCCATCATCGCGATCCTGGCCGCCCTGCTGCTGCCGGCCTTGGCCAGGGCCAAGGACAAGGCCCGGACCACGGCATGCCTTTCCAACATGCGCCAGATCGCCCTGGGGTATCATCTGTATGTCGGCGACTACAACAACCATCTGCCGACGGCCGCCATGCTGGGGAGATCCTGCTACCGCGTGGTGACGGACCCGATGGGCATGCCCTCGTTCCTCAATGATTACTGCACCACCAACCGGGTTTGGTGGTGCCCGGACGGACGGTACATCCTCTTGACCAACGGGGTGAATTACTCGTGGTCACAATCCCAAAATCTGACTGCGACGAATGGGGCGAACCAGGTATTCACCTCCTTTAACCTGATGGCCATCACCATCGTGGTGAACGACAACTATTGTTACATGACGCCCTCAGTATTTGACCAGTCCGAAGGCGGGTTGGGCAGTTCGGGCCAGACCGTCGCCAATCAAATGGCCTGGCGATATCCCCATTCAGGCCATCGCAAAGTGAATTGGCTGTACTTGGACGGGCATGTGGAATTGAAACTGGGGCCCACCTTGCAATGATGGATTTTTAACTGACAACAAAATGAAACCAACAATTATACTCAACCAAAACATCTTGGCGGCGGCGGCCGGCCTAGTGCTCATGGCGGCCGTCATGGACGTCACGGCTGCGGACAGCCTAGTGCCCACCAATGCTCCCGCCGCCAGCCAACCGGAACCTCCGCCGGTCATCGGCGTGCAGGATTTTCAGAAGCACGGCGAAGCCTATGCGGGCCAGGAGATCGTTTTACAAGGATTCGTGACTGACTATTGCAAGCGCAAGGGCTGCTGGGCGATTTTGCATGACCTTGATCCGGATGCCAAAGGGCAGGTGCGGGTCAAACAGGACGAAGAAGGCCCCACCTTCAAGCCGTTCCTGCCGGAACTGCAAGGCCAGACCATTTTGGTCAAAGGCAAAGTTCAAAGCACCAAGATCGACACCAACTATCTGGACAAGTGGGAGGCCCGCATTAAAACCGCAAAAGCGGAGGCCGACAAGGCTCCGGCGAAAGCGGACAAGGACGCGGAAAAAACGGCCGCCGTCGACAACGCCGCCGCTGCCAACTTAAAGCAGATCGCCGCCCTGCGCGAGCGGGTGGCCAATTCAGAAAAGGGCTATCTCACATCCGTCTCGCTGACGGTAACCAGTTGGGAACCCAAGGCGGACAAACCATGAGCGCCGTCAACTGGCGCAAATGGTTTCGCATCATCCATCGTGATCTGGGTTACCTGTTCTTCGGCCTGGCCATCGCCTACGGGTCGTCGGGCCTGGCGTTGGATCATTTGCGTGATTGGAATCCCAATTACAGCATTTCCCGGCGCGAAATCCAATTGCCGCCGGCGGGGGCCGACGCGCCCTTCACCAAGGACGACGCAAAAAAGCTGCTGGCTGACATCCAGGTTGACGGGGCTTATCAAAGCCACTACCGGCCGGTTGACGGCGAGCTGAAGATCTTTTTTCAAGGCGGCAGCGTCGTGATCGCCCAGAGCACCGGCAAGGCCGTGGTGGAGACGATGAAAAAGCGGCCGCTGCTCAACACGTTCAACCGCCTGCACTACAACCCGGGCCGCTGGTGGACCTGGTTTGCGGATGGTTTCTGCATCGCGCTGCTGGTCATGGCGATCACCGGGCTCTTTATGCTGAAGGGGTATCAAGGCATCACGCGGCGCGGCGGGGTGCTGGTGCTGATTGGCATCCTGATACCAACCTTCATCGTGTTGCACTGCCTATGAACCAGCCCCGGCCGGAAACCTCCCGCCACCCGAAACTTTGTCATCCTTTGGAAGCCTGAAATTATTTTATGCCACCCGTCATTGAATGCCGCAACCTGACCCATTACTTCGGCGCCAAGCCGGCGCTGCGGGATGTTTCCTGGCAGGTCGAACCCGGCCGGATTTGCGGCCTGCTCGGCCGCAATGGCGCGGGCAAGACCACGACCATCAACATCCTCAACTCCTTTCTGGAGCCGGCGGCCGGACGCTGCCTGTTGTTCGGCGAGGATTCGCACCGGCTCACGCCCGCCACCAAGGCCCGCATCGGCTATCTGATCGAGGGGCATGTGCAGTACGGCTTTTTCAATGTGGGCCAGGTGGAAAAATTTCATGCGCCGTTCTATCCAAAATGGAGCCCGGACATTTACTATCACCTCATCAGCAAGCTGGACATCGCCCCGAAACAAAAAATCGCCACGATGTCCTGCGGCCAGCGGTCCCAGGTGGCCTTGGGGCTCATCCTCGCGCAAAATCCCGACCTGATCATTTTTGATGATTATTCCATGGGGCTGGATCCCGGCTACCGGCGGCTGTTCATCGAGGTGATCCGGGATTATGCCGCGGACCGCAAGCGCAGCATCCTGCTGACCTCTCACATCATCCAAGACCTGGAAGGGTTGATTGATGATGTCATCATCTACCAGCGCGGCCGGGTGCTGCTGAACTTGGAATTATCCCGCCTGCTCGCCACGTTCCATAAATTTATTTTCGACACGCGCAGTGATTTTAAAGATTTCCACGACGAGGCGAACAACCTCCGCGTGGAGCGCGGGGAGAAGGTTTCCGCGATCTACGGCTTTCTCGACGCCGGCGGGGCGCAGGACAAATTGAAGGCGCTGGGCATCGCGGCGGACGCCGGCTTCCGCCAGGACGCGCTCTCCCTGGAGGACATCTTCATCGCCCTGACGGGGAAATATTAATTTTATGTTGAAATCACTCGCTTACAAGGAATGGATCAAGCTGCGGCTGTACTGGGCCCTGATCTTTTTGGCGAACCTGGCGTTCACCGTGTTTTTATGCCTGCAATTGCGGCGGGTATGCAAGACGAACGAGCTGCTCGCGGTCTGGAGCAACTGGCTGTTCAAGGATTACCTGTTTTTTCGCGCCTGCGAATACGGACCGCTGTTGCTGGGGGTCATTTTTGGCAGCCTGCAATTTTTCCCTGAAATCATCAACAAGCGCCTGCGGCTGGTGTTGCACCTGCCGCTGGGCGAGGCGCGCGCGGTGGGCGCGCATTTGCTGGTGGGGTTGGGCCTGCTGACCTTGATCTTTCTGCCGGCCGCCGGCCTGCTGGCGGGATATGCGGGCATATGGTTCCCCCGAGAATTTGCCGTGAACCTTGCCTATGTATATGCCCCCTGGCTGCTGGGAGGATACGCGGCATACATCCTGGCCGCTTTCACGCTGCTGGAGCCGACGTGGCGGCTGCGGGTGTTTTTCTTCCTGTTCAGCGCGGCGCTGGTGCGCCTGTACTTTTTCACACCCTATTATGACAGTTACGGCCGGGTGCTGCCGGGCCTCGGCCTGCTCACCGCCGCCCTGACGATCCTGCCGCTGCTTTCGGCGCATCGTTTCGGAAAGGGTTATGGCTCATGAAAACAATCGCCCGCATCCTCTTTTTGACGGTTGGCATCTTCCTGTTGGCGCACTATCTGCCGGAAGGTTACCGGCTGCTGGTGGCCAAGAAAAGGCCGCGTCCCCCCATTGTCTTTTACAGTTGTCTGCAAAAAGAGTTCTTCTTTTACCGCTACAGCGACCACGGGCTGGCCATGGTGGATGAGCGGGGCACGAATTATGTCCGCGAGGATTTCGAGCAGCTGCTGCCTTTGGACAACTACCTGCAATTGCTGAAGAACGGCACGCTGCCCGCGAGCATCGACGGCGTTGACCTGACGGTGGACAAACTCAAGCGCGAGCGGCTGAGCCTGCGGGTGCGCCCCGACCTGATGGACAGTCCGGTCATTCCGCTCTACCCGCTGCTCGAAGCCGAAAGCGGCCGGGTACGGCTGGCGATGCCGGATGATTTCATGCGCCTGAGCGACCGGGTGGAATTTGTCATCGCCGCCAGCAACGTGGTGGATACGGCCAAGAGCGATCGTTTCACCCGGGCGTTTGCCGCCGCCGGCTTTCTCTTTCCCGCGCAAATCATCGCCGGTAACGCGACAACCTTGAAGCCGTATGACGAAGGCTATTTCCTCGTGGACAAATCAGGCGCGACGTTTCAGTTGCGGCAGGTGCGCGGGGAACCGGAACTAAAAAGAATTTCCGCCATGGTTGCCCCGGACGCCAAGGCCCAATGGGAAACGCTTAAACCCAAATTCATAATGGTGCAGGAAGGGGAAACGCACGAGCTCCGCGCCTTTCTGATCGGCGCCGATGACCGGGCATATCTGGCCGTTGGCAAAGATTACCGGTTGGTGCCATTGCCGCTGGACCATTATGAGCCAAAACACGCGAGCCTGGCGCTGCGCGGCGACCTGCTCAACCGCTTGGTCACGGTCACGTCGGATGAGGGTGTCGAAGCGGTGGCGTTGAACCGGAATTATGAAGTGGTGCGGCGGTTTCACGAGTCATTGCCTGATTTCCGGGAAAGCCCCGCCGGCAAAGTCCGGGCGGTGATTTTTCCGTTTACATTGTCCTTCGAAAGCGACGCCTCCAACTTTTACGGCTGCGCTCTTGAATTCGGCAGCCGCGGGGCGTTGCTGTTGAACGTCGTCTGGCTGATCCTCGTCAGCGGGTGGTTCGCCTTCCGCAAGCAGCTTGGCATTCGTCGCCTGCCCGACCTGGTGGCGGTGGGCGTGGGGGGAATACTGGGAGTAATCCTGGCTTTGATTCTGCCGCCGGCCGATTAAGGAAATAAAACCTGCCGCAAATTTACCGCCTGGCCTCAAGCGTGTTGCCGGGCCAAAACTTCAGCATGGCAAGCGGTCCGGTTCTGTGCTTAACTATCCGGCGTAAATATGGATTCCAAAAAACTGGCGCTGCTGTGCCGCGATCTGGCGGACAATAAAAAGGCGGAAGACCTCGTCGTGCTCGATGTGCGCAAGCTGTCGTCCGTGACCGATTTTTTCGTCATCGTCTCCGGGACCAGCCAGCCGCATCTGCGTGCCATCGAGGAGGAGATCCATTCCAAACTACGGGATGACCATGACCTGCGCCCGTCACGAACGGAGGGCGGCGGTTCCACCTGGGTGGTGCTGGATTATTTTGACGTGATCGTACACGTCATGCACCACGAAACTCGGGCACGGTATGACCTCGAAGGATTGTGGGGCGATGCCAAGCCGGTGAACCCGCCCAAGCCACGCCGGAAGAAATCCCCGGCGAAATAATTGATCTCCGCGGATCTCCGCCCTTCGACAGAAACCTTCAGGCCATCGGGTCTGGCTGCTGCGGCTGCTTTTCTGGAATGCTCTCGGAGGCCTTCACCATTTCATCCAGCACCTTCTTGAACTCGGCCAGTCCGGTCGAGGGAATGATGATGGTGTCGCGGCGCCCGCCGACATCCTCGGTGATGCGCAAAAAGCGGCCGCGCGGATTTTCCTTGAGCGAAAACACAAAAAATTTGCGCTCCACCTGCAGGTCGGCGCTCTTCAGCGTGTCTTCCTGGACCGGTGGCCGTGGTTGCTGGTTGTATTTGGGCGCACCATAACCCTGCTGGTAGCCACCTTGATAGCCACCTTGGTAGTTGCCTTGGTTGCCACCTTGATAGTTGCCGCCCTGGTATGGTCTCCTGCCGTAAGGCGATGGACGTTCGTTTGATATCATAACCCGTTTATTTTCCTGTAACTTTTGTAACTTAACTACTCGCCTAAAAGTCGGTCTACTTAAGCGATTTGTCAACTTACAACAGCTTTGTCAAACGGGCCATGGCATCTTTGTGCGGTGCGGTGCGGCAATTTTAAAGGATGTTCGCCGCCAGCTCGGCCAGCTCGGAACGCTCACCCTTCTGCAGTTCTATATGTGCGGCAATGGGTTGGTCACGGAACCGGCTGATGACATAGTTGAACCCGTTCGACGATGAATCCACATACGGGTTGTCGATCTGGTACGGGTCGCCGGTGAAAATAATTTTCGTGCCGTGGCCCACCCGCGTGATGATCGTCTTCGCCTCCAGCGGCGTCAGGTTCTGCGCCTCGTCTATGATCATGAACTGGTTCGCGATGCTCCGGCCGCGGATGTAGCTCAACGCCTCCACCACGATCGCCCCGCTGCGCATCAGGTCGCCGCTCCGGCGATGATCCTGGCCCATGTTCAAGTCGCTCAACATCTCCAGCGCGTCATGGATCGGCTGCATCCATGGTGCCAGCTTTTCATCCAGCGAACCGGGCAGGAAGCCCAGTTCCTTGCCCATCGAGATCGTCGGGCGCGCCACCACCAGCCGGCGGAATTCCCGGTCCAGCACCGTCCGCTTCAGCCCCGCCGCCATCGCCAGCAACGTCTTGCCCGTGCCCGCCTTGCCCATCAGCGTCACCAGCTTGATCCGGTCGTCCAGCAGCGCGTCGAACGCATAATGCTGCTCCCGGTTGCGCGGCTTGATGCCCCAGATGCTCTCGCGCGAATCCATGATCGGGATCAGCTTCTTCCCCGTGGCATCCACCTTCGTCAGCGCCGCCTTCTTGGGGTTCGCCTCATCCATCAGCGTGCAGTATTCGTTTGGGAAATATTGCTTGCCGCCGTTCAGCTCCAGTTCGCCGTCGGCGCGGAACTTCGCCAGCTTTTCCGGGCTCGCGGCAATGTCGATCATCCCCGTGTACAGGTCCGTGATGAACACCCGGTCCGTCTCGTAATCTTCCGCCGCCAGGCCGATCGCGTCCGCCTTGATGCGCAGGTTGATGTCCTTGGACACCAGGATCGCGCCGTTCTTTGGCTGCGCCTTGTGGATGCTCGCGGCGAAGGACAGGATGCGGTTGTCCACCGAGTCGTTGGAAAAAATCGTCTCGCCCGCGCCGTTCTTCAGGAAGCCGATCTTGAGCTTGCCGCCGTTCGGGAGCTTCACGCCCTCGCTCAGGCTGCCGTCGCCGCGAAAACCGTCGAGCATCCGCGACACCGTGCGGGCATTGCGCCCCAACTCCGTGGATTCGCGCTTGAACCGGTCGATCTCCTCCAGCACCTCGATGGGGATGAAGACCGCGTTCTCCTCAAAATTGAGGATTGAGTTCGGATCGTGGAGAAGGACGTTCGTGTCGAGTATGTAGTTTTTCACGTTAAATATTCAGGGGCGAATTCAGGTGCAGGGGAGACTGGCCGCGGGAGCGGCGGCGACTTCACTTGGCAGTTGTGAAACATCAAAAATAATACCGGCAACTGGGGGAAATGGTTTTCCCACAAGCCCCCGGTGTCAATGAAATTTGTCGCCCCGGCGCAAATGTTTCACAATTGAAACTTTTGGCGGCGGGGAAAATGGTGACCACAGCCTTTGGACAAGTCATCGGCGGTTTTGGTTCAATCCTTAAGCGAACCATTCAAACGCATTCCGCGCTGTCGCGCCAAATAGCCGTTAAACTTAATATTGGCATAGCGGCGGGTAGGGCGCGTCGCTCCGCGCGCGCCGCGATTGCTAACGAACGCGCGCTGGTTCACCGCGACGCCACGCGGAAGTGACCCGCGCCGCCTGTGCCGATCTTGCCAAGAACAGCCATACCTTTAGCGGAAGTTTAGGAAACACGTGAGAGCAGTCGTCGAAACTAACATTGCCGCCAGCTCTGCATTTAAATAATCATCTACCTCATCGGCGCCGTGCCCGGCAGCGGCGTGTTGGGGTCCCGCTCCGTGGCGATCCGGTTCGCGGCAAAGCCCACCCACAAGACCGCCAGGGCGATGAACAGCACCACCGCCCCCCAAAAAAACCACGGCCAGCGGTATTTGCGGGGCGGCGACGTATTTTCCGGCTCGTTCATGCAACGCCAGTCTCGCACAGCGTTTCGCTGAAGCAAAGTTTTGAACCGTAAAATGCTCCGGCCAGCGGTTGCATCTTTGGCCATTAGCGGTTTGTAAAAAAATCGTTTTCCCCTAAATTATCGGCCCAACCGGATGAGCCGCGACGCCGACAACGACACCCCCCCGCCGACCGACCACTATGCCGTGTTCCGGCTGCGGGATTTCCGGCTCTACCTCATCGGCCGCCTGTTCGCCGTGATGGGTACGCAAATGCTCACCGTGGCCGTCGGCTGGGAGCTGTACGAACGCACCCATTCGCCCCTCGCGCTCGGTTTGGTGGGCCTCGCGGAGATGACCGCGATGCTCTGCTGCACGCTGCCCGCCGGTCATCTGGCCGATAATCTCAACCGCAAAATCATCATCCTCACCGCGCTCATCGTCAGCGCCTGCGCCAGCCTCGGGCTGGCGCTGATCTCGTGGCAGCACGCACCCGTCGGCTGGATCTACGCGTGCCTGTTCACCTCGGCGGCCGCGCGGTCCTTTCTGTGGCCGGCCAGCTCCGCGTTTCTCACCAGCCTCGTGCCGCGCGAACTCTTTCCGCGCGCCGTCACCTGGAACAGCGGCGTCTTCCAGCTTTCCTCCGTCACCGGCCCGGCCATCGGCGGCCTGCTCATCGCCTGGTTGAAACACTACTCGGACCACCCGGCCGCCTTCATCTACTTCATCAATTTTTGCACCGCGGCCATCTGTTTCCTGTCCGTGAAGCTCGTCCGCGCGCATCACGTCGTGAAGAATCCCGAGCCCATGTCCGTCAAAAGCCTCGCGACCGGGTTCAAGTTCATCTTCGCCCAGCGGCTCATCCTCGGCATGATCACGTTGGACATGTTTGCCGTCTTCCTCGGCGGCGCCACCTCCCTGCTGCCGGTCTTTGCCAAGGACATCCTGCACTCCGGCGCGGACGGTCTGGGCCTGTTGCAGGCCGCGTTGCCGCTCGGCTCCGTCGCCTGCGCCCTGTACCTCGCGCACCATCCCCCCATGCAGAAAGCCGGACGCGCCCTGCTCTGGTGCGTCGCCGTGTTCGGGCTCGCCACCGTCGCGTTCGGGCTCGTGAACGACTACGCCCTCGGCCGCTGGCTCGGTTACATGCTGCCCGCGCCCGTCTGGTTCTGGCTCGCGTTCGGCACCCTCTTCGTCTGCGGCGCGGCGGACAACGTCAGCGTCGTCGTCCGGCACACCTCCGTGCAATTGCTGACGCCCGATGACAAGCGCGGACGCGTCTCCGCCGTGAACAGCCTGTTCATCGGCACCTCGAACGAGCTGGGCGGCTTCGAATCTGGCTTTGTCGCGCACATCTTCGGCCCCGCCATGCACAACGCCATCTCCACCGGCGCCATCATCTCCGTCGTCAGCGGCGGCATCGGCACCATCATCGTGGTCGCCGCCGTCGCCGCCCTTTGGCCCGAAATCCGTAAATACGGCAAAATGGCGTAAAGCCCCACTTCTCATAAAACAAAACAAAAGTAGTCGAACTGCGTATCAGGCAACTACGCACATCAAATAATCCCCGACCACGAATCGCCAGAGAACTGGCGCGCTCCAAAACGCTGCCGCACACACCAGCCCCCCGCGAACGCGCCAGCGTCTTGGATTGCGGTAGCCCTCTACCGCTTTTTACACACCTGCAACAAAATTTGACTTTCCTTCCCAGCGCGTTCAAACCACCTTCGCCCCATGCCCGAACCAAGAACCCCTTGGCCGCACGCACCCACGCACCAACTCTCTGGTCGAGGAACCTATTTCGTCACCGCTTCAACCTATCAAAAAGCTCACCACTTTCGCGGCGCCGCCCGGCTCCGGGTTTTGCAGCGCGGCTTGCTCACGGTGGCCAAAGAGTACGGCTGGCAATTGGAAGCCTGGGCCGTCTTCCCAAACCACTACCATTTCATCGCCCACTCACCAATAGAAGCCGATAACGCCTCCACCTTGAGCGACATGCTGAGCATCCTGCATGTCAAAACTGCTGAATGGATCAATAAACTCGATAAATCGCGGGGCCGACAGGTGTGGCATAACTTCCGTGAAACCAAGCTGACGCACCAACGATCCTATCTGGCACGGCTAAACTACGTCCATCAAAACGCCGTAAAACACGGCTTGGTGCTGGTGGCGAACCAATATCCCTGGTGCTCCGCCGCGTGGTTCGAACGCACCGCCTCCGTGGCCAAGGTAAAATCCATCTACTGCTTCAAGACTGACCGTGTTGCCATCCCCGACGAATTTGATGCGAATGCGGATTGGTAAAATAGAAAGCCTCGGTCAAAGCGCCAGAGGACTGGCGCATTCCAAGACGCTACCGCGCACATCAACCGCCCTCGCGAACGCGCCAGCGTCTTGGATTGCGGTAGCCTCCTACCGCTTTCCTAAAGACATGGCCAACCAAGACGAGACATGGTGGCAAACCAAAAATCTCACTTCAACGAACGCTGCGAGAAAACCACAACGTCTGTGCCAGAAAATTCGTTTAGCCGCAAAACGGTTATGCCACCCTCACGACAACCTCCCCCGCCACCTTGCCAGTTGCTTCGCCACCTCCTTCGTCCCCGGCGCCCCTGTGATGTTCCGCTTCGCCATCGCCGTCTTCAAATTGAACACCCCCAGCGCATCGCGCCCGAAATATTTGGTGCCGGTCACCGGCTCCACCGACTGCAATTCCGCCAGCGTCAGCTTATTGAGCGGCTTCCCTGCCTTTTCCGCCAGCGCCACCACCGCGCCCACCACATGATGCGCCTGCCGGAAAGGCATCCCCTTCCGCACCAGGTAATCCGCCAGGTCCGTCGCCAGCAACGCCGGGTCGCACGCTGCCGCCGCGCACGCCGCTTTGTTCACCTTCGTGTTCCGCAACATCGCCGCCAGCAGCCGCGTCGTCGCCCGCACCGTGTCCGCCGTGTCGAACAGCCGTTCCTTGTCCTCCTGCAAATCGCGGTTGTACGTCATCGGCAGCCCCTTCAACAGCGTCAGCAACGCCATCAGGTTGCCCACCACGCGGCCCGTCTTGCCCCGCGCCAGCTCCGCGATGTCCGGGTTCTTCTTCTGCGGCATCAATGACGACCCCGTCGTATACGCATCCGCAATCTTGATGAAATTAAATTCCGTGCCCGCCCACAAAATGACGTCCTCCGCGAGCCGCGAGAAATGCACCGCCAGCAGCGCCGCCGCCGCCGCGAACTCGATCATGAAATCCCGGTCGCTCACGCCGTCCATGGAATTCTGCGTCACCTGCACCGCGCCGCCGTCGTTCACAAAACCCAGCAGCTTCGCCACCATCTCCCGCTTCAACGGCAGCGTCGAGCCCGCGATCGCCCCGCTGCCCAGCGGACACACGTTCACGCGCGAATGACAATCCCACAACCGCTCGCAATCCCGCTCCAGCATCTCCACGTAGGCCAGCAGATGATGCGCCAGATACACCGGCTGCGCCCGTTGCATGTGCGTGTAGCCCGGGATGATCACGTCCGCATTCTTCTCGCCCAGCAAAACCAGCGCCCGTTGCAGATCGGCGATTTCGCCGAGCAGCCCCGTGATTTCCTCGCGCAGCCACAGCCGCACGTCCAGCGCCACCTGGTCGTTGCGCGAGCGCGCCGTGTGCAGCTTCGCCCCGGCCGGCACGCGCTTCGTCAGCTCGGCCTCGATGTTCATGTGCACGTCCTCGAGTTCCGCCTTCCACTTGAACTTCCCCGCCTTGATCTCCTTGCCAATGGCATCCAGCCCGCGGGTGATCGCGGCCAGTTCCTGCCGCGTCAGCACGCCGATCTTTTTAAGCATCGCCGCATGGGCCAGCGAGCCGAGGATGTCATGCTTCCACAACCGCCAGTCGAATGAGATGGACTCGGTGAACTGCGCGACCTCGGCCGCCGGGCCGCCGGCAAACCGTCCACTGCGGGAGACTGGAGATTTCTTGCTCATAAATTCTCACTAATTAAAACCACAGAACGCCGCCGATGCACACAGATTTTTACATCGAAATGTTCTCACCGCCGCAAACCACCCCTTCATTCGTAGCAGCCGACGTCAGGAGGCTCTAAACGAAGTCTGCAAATTTACTAGCTCACCCTGCGCTGGACCTGCAACCGACGCGGTAGGGCGCGTGCCAGTCCGGCTCGGACCTCCGCGCGCGCCGCCGCCTGCCAACCAAAAAGTTCTATTTTCCACAACACATGTCTTGTCTTCACATTCCCGGAGTGCGCCTGCCCGTGCGGCTCGCACTCCCCGGGCGCAGCAACTCTCGTCCACCGGGCCGCGTGAAATGTACGGAAGCTCTCCGCACTTTGGAAATTGCTGCGGCCGGGACGGCCGCACTCCGTATTTTGAATACACCCCTTGGTGCTTGGATGTTGGAATTTGGAGCTTTTACTTTCTCCCCCTTTGCACCCTCCGCGCCCCTTGCATGAGGCACCACTTCCCGCCCTTGTGAATTTTGTCACCCATCCATGCAAAAAGCGCGTTGCCGCCGTCACGTAAATATGGAATCTTGGCCCCGCAGCCATGAGCGAATTTAAATACGCCTGTCCGGTTTGCGGCCAGCACATGATGTGCGATGAGTCGCACGCGGGCACCGTCATGGACTGCCCCACCTGTTTTCAGAAGATCATCGCCCCGCAGGCGCCCGCGCCGGATTCCAAGTTCATCCTCACCGGCACCAAGCTCTCGGAAAAGAAGCCCCCCACCAACGGCCTGGGTTATCAGCCGGCTCCCGAAGCCAAAAAATCCTTCCCCGTCGCGCTCGTCATCGCCCTGGTCCTCGCCTGCGCCGCGGTTGGCGCGGGCATCGCCTTTCGCGGCAAACTTTTAAAATTCGCCGGCAGCGATGGCAACACCAACGCCCCAGTGACGACGGCTGGCGGCTCCAACGCCCCCAAACCGCCCAAGCCGGAGAAACCTGCCGTCGTCGCGCCGCCCGCAAACGATGCCAACTGGTCGCTCGACTTGGGCACCAACCCGATTCCTGATTCCGTCGTCGCCGGCCGGATTCACGGACAGGATTTCATTGAGGAGCGCGCCAATATCAACACCAACGGCCTTCTGACCATCCGCTACGGCACCCGCGGCGCGGCTGACTTCGCGGTCACCATCAATTTTGCCGGCGCCCAGGCGGAATCCCTCTCCGGCCAGACCATCAACGTCATGCCGGATGCTGACCGTGCCGCGCGCGTGCAGTTGCGCTGGAAAGATGCCGAGGGCAAGAACCGCCGCGTTGACTTCACCAATGGCTACGCCATGCGCCTGGAATTTGGCGCCCTGACCAACAACCGTCTCCCGGGAAAAATCTATCTCTGCACCCCCGACACCGAAAAGAGCTACCTGCTCGGCGCCTTCACCGCCGACGCCCGCAAACCCAAACCCAAAGCCCCGAAATAGCGCAGTGTAGTGGCAGGCATCCCTGCTGCTCTGTAGAAACCTTTATTAAACCTGACGCCTCTGGCCCCCTCTCCGCCGTGCAACGGGGGAGAGGGCTGGGGAGAGGTGGGGCTTGCTTCTTCAAAAGCACTCCCAACCTCCTTTCGCGAACACCAAACAGCGCCGTTTCTCAACC
>JARLJW010000004.1 GCA_031290985.1 Verrucomicrobiia bacterium
CGGTGTCGCCGCTGCCGCTCTGCCACCGCAGTCCAAAACACGCTGGCGCGTTCGCAGTGCGAACGGTGGAAATGAGGCCGTTTTGGGTGATGGAAAATTTAAGGAAAAGCCAATGAAAACGCAAAAATTAAACCAAATTAAACCAAGTTAAAGTGCTGGCGTACGGCCACAGGGGGACAGGGGGCAGGGGAAAACATCCAACATTCAACATTCAACGCTCAACTTCCAAAACATCCAACATCCTTAGGGTGAATGAAACCATGAAGCGATTGACGATTGACGAGCGCCCGGTGCGGGCGAGGATGGCGGATGGTCCGAACGGCTTCGGGTGGGCACCGTTCCTGCAGGGTACTTGCGTACGGTCACCAGACCTGCGCTCCGGGGAAGGGCGGGGACCAGTTTATCCGGCGAAATCCGCCGAAATCCGACCATAGAATTTTTAAAAAATATGCAAACCGATGGGCGATGCTGGATTCGGGATGGCGAGCAAGGACGCGAGCCGATGTACGGGGGCACCCCCTCATCCGCCCTGCGGGCACCTTCTCCCCCAAGGGGGCGAAGGGCCGAGGCCAAACTGTACCCACCCGGCGTCGCCACTTTTTTCAATAAATAGTGCTGGAAAATCAAAATTGGCCCGGCCAAGCTGCGATACCCATTATGACAAGGAATAACACGTATTATCGACTTCTAATCGCTTTGACCGTGGTATTTGGCGGGGTCAACACCTTTGCCGGGGACGCGGATATCCAGCTCCCCGCGCTGGACCAGGTGAAATTTTTCCACGGCAACGTCACCAGCCAGGAGATTTTGCTCTTCGGCCTGGTGGTCTGCCTGATCGGGGCCATTTTCGGCATCCTGGAGTACGTCCGCACCCGCGCCCTGCCCGTGCACCGCTGTATGCAGGAGGTTTCCAACATCATCTGGGAGACGTGCAAAACCTACCTGTGGCAGCAGGGGAAATTTCTCGCGGCCCTGTGGATCCTCATCGCGGTGTGCATGATTTATTATTTCAAGTGGCTGCAGGACAAACCGCTGAAGTCGGTCGCGATCATCCTGGCCAGTTCGATCCTCGGCATCCTGGGCAGCTATGGCGTGGCGTGGTTCGGCATCCGCATCAACACCACGGCCAACTCGCGCACGTCGTTTGCCGCGTTGCGCGGTGATCCGCTCCGGACGCTGTTCATCCCGCTGCAGGCGGGCATGAGCATCGGGCTGCTCCTGATCTGCGTGGAGCTGGCGTGCATGATCGGCATCCTGGTCTTCATCCCGCGCGAATTGGCCGGACCGTGTTTTATCGGTTTCGCCATCGGGGAATCGCTGGGCGCCTCGGTGCTGCGCATCGGCGGGGGCATCTTCACCAAGATCGCGGACATCGGCTCGGACCTGATGAAGATCGTCTTCAACCTGCCGGAAGATGATCCGAAGAATCCCGGCGTGATCGCCGACTGCACGGGCGACAACGCGGGCGATTCCGTGGGGCCGACGGCGGACGGCTTTGAGACGTATGGCGTCACGGGCGTGGCGCTCATCGCGTTCCTCGCGCTGGCGCTGGCGCTCTCGCCGCTGCTGTGCGCGAAGCTCATCATCTGGATGTTCGCCATCCAATCGTTGATGGTCATCGCCTCGCTCGGGTCGTTCTATGTGAACATGTCACTGGCCAACCTGCGCTATGGCCAGGACAAGAATTTCAACTGGGAGGCGCCCCTGACCGACCTCGTCTGGCTCACGTCCATCGTTTCGATCATCGTCTGCTTCGGCGCGAGCAAGTTGTTGCTCGGCGACTTCACCATTCCGCAGATGGTGGACGGGGTGCTGAAGGACGTGGCCCTGCCGGACCTGTGGTGGGTGCTCTCCGCGATCATCGGCTGCGGCACGCTGGCGGGCGCGCTGATCATGGAGTTCACCAAAATTTTCGTCAGCACCAAGTCGCGGCACGTGCAGGAGGTCACGACGGCGTCCGACCACGGGGGCGCGTCGCTGAACGTCCTCTCGGGCCTGGTCGCGGGTAATTTTTCCGCGTTCTGGATGGGCATGGTGATCCTGTTGCTGATGTTCATCTCGTATCTGTTTTCGTTGAACCACGATTTCGTGGCGCTCATCCCGGCGCAATACGCGTTCGGCGCGCCGATCTTCGCGTTCGGGCTGGTCGCGTTTGGCTTTCTGGCGATGGCGCCGGTGACGATCGCGGTGGACAGCTTCGGGCCCGTGACGGACAACGCGCAATCGGTTTATGAACTGAGCCGCATCGAGGCGCAGCCGAATATCAGCGCGGAGATCGAACGGGATTTTGGGTTCAAACCGGATTTCGCCACGGCCAAGCATGAACTGGAAAAGGGCGACGGCGCGGGCAACACCTTCAAGGCCACGGCCAAGCCGGTGCTGATCGGCACGGCGGTGGTCGGGTCCACGACGATGATTTTCGGCATCATCATGCTGCTCGAACACGTCTTCGGCGGGGCGGTCGGGCGGTTGAGCCTGGTCATGCCGCAGATCATCTTCGGCCTGCTGATGGGCGGCGCGGTGATCTACTGGTTCACTGGGGCGAGCACGCAGGCGGTGGTCGCGGGCGCGTACAGCGCGGTCGTCTTCATCAAGAAGCACATCAAGCTGGACAAGGACGCGGCGTCCATCGAGGACAGCAAGCGCGTAGTGGAAATTTGCACCCGGTATGCGCAAAAGGGGATGATCAACATCTTCATCGTGGTGTTTTCGTTTGCGCTGGGCCTGCCGTTTTTGAACCCGTACTTTTTCATCGGCTACCTGATCGGCATTGCTTTCTTCGGCCTGTTCCAGGCGATCTTCATGGCCAACGCCGGCGGGGCGTGGGACAACGCCAAGAAGATCGTCGAGGTGGACCTGAAGATGAAGGGCACGCCGCTGCACGCGGCCACGGTGGTGGGCGACACCGTGGGCGATCCGTTCAAGGACACCAGTTCGGTGGCGATGAACCCGGTCATCAAGTTCACGACGCTCTTCGGCCTGCTGGCGACGGAGATCGCGGTGGAGCTGAAGCAAAAGGATCCCAACTCGACGCTTTCGTATTTCATCGGCGGCTTTTGTTTCCTGGTTGCGCTGGTGTTTGTGTACCGTTCGTTTTACTGCATGCGGATACCGGTGGAACCGGCGGTGAAGGCATGAACCGGGATGAGCACAAAACGCCTGCAAATAAACCTCGAAAATCGCCGCGTGTGATTCAATATCAGGGACGTGTCTGTCATTGAGCGACATATTCAAGTGAGCTGGCCGTTGCGCGTTTTCTTCACCGAAAACGTGTTCGAGCCGGACAATCTGATCCTGCGCAACGCTCTCACCGACGCCGCGCCGCGGAAGGTGCTGGTGGTGCTCGAGGATTCGCTGGCCCAGGCGCTGCCGGGGCTGGAAGTCGGCATCGAGAATTATTTTGCCGCCCACGCGAAGACCGCGCGGCTGGTCCGCCCGCCGTTGTATGTGTGCGGCAGCGAGTCCGCCAAGAATTCACCGACCATCATCACCGAGCTGCAGTCGCACATCAGCCGGAACCACATTGACCGGCACTCCTACCTCATCGCCGTGGGGGGCGGGGCGCTGCTGGATGTCGCCGGCTTCGCCGCGGCCATCGCGCATCGCGGGGTGCGCCATGTGCGCATCCCGACCACGACGTTGTCGCAGGCGGATTCGGGGGTGGGCGTGAAGAACGGGCTGAACGCGTTCGGGAAAAAGAATTTCATCGGCACGTTCGCGCCGCCGTACGCCGTGATCAACGACTTCAACCTGCTCGCCACGCTCGAGCCGCGCGACAAGCGCGGCGGCTATGCCGAGGCGGTGAAGGTCGCCTGCATCCGCGACGCGAAGTTTTTTGAGGCGTTGGAGCGCGATGCCGCCCGGCTCGCGGCCTTCGAGCCGGCGGCCATGAAGCAGCTCATCCGCCGCTGCGCCGAGCTGCATCTGGAACACATCGCCACCGGCGGCGACCCGTTCGAGCGGGGTTCCGCGCGGCCGCTGGATTTCGGGCATTGGGCGGCGCACAAGCTGGAGCAGCTTTCGCGCTTCCGGATTTCGCACGGCGAGGCCGTGGCGATCGGCATTGCGCTGGACGTGATCTATGCGCGCAACATCGGCCTGCTGTCCGCCGCCTCGGCGGAACGCATCCTGAAGCTGCTCGCGCAGCTTGGGTTCAGGCTGTTTGCGGATGAGTTGTTGAACGCGGATGACGCAAACCGGCTGACGGTCTTGACCGGCTTGGAGGAATTCCGCGAGCATCTCGGCGGCGAACTGACCATCACGCTGCTGAAGGAGATCGGCTGCGGCGTGGAGGTGCATGAAATGGACGCGGCCAGGATCATCGCCGCCATCCACGAACTGCGGGACCGAAAATAATCAGGTGCGGCATGAAACGCCTTGCGGTCATCAACGTGGTCGGCCTCACGGAGGCGCTCATCGGCGAACACACGCCACGCATCGCGAAGTTCGTGAAGCGCGGCGCGCTCAGCCGCATCGCCCCGGCCTTTCCCGCGGTCACGTGCACCGCGCAGTCGAATTATCTCACCGGCGCGCCGCCCGCGCGGCACGGCATCGTCGGCAACGGCTGGTACCATCGCGAACTGGCCGAGGTGCATTTTTGGAAACAGTCCAACCACGTCGTCCAGGCGCCCAAAATCTGGGACGACCTCCGCGCGCAGGTGCCGGGTTTCACGGCGGCGAATTGTTTCTGGTGGTACAACATGCATTCGAGCGTGGATTATTCCATCACGCCACGCCCGATGTACCCGGCGGACGGGCGGAAATTTTTTGACGTCTACACGCAGCCTGGAAACATCCGGCGGGACATCAAGCTAGACCTGGGCGAATTTCCTTTCTTTGGCTTTTGGGGTCCGGCGGCGGGGATCAAATCTCCGCAGGGCGCTGCTGATTGTGCGACGCGCTGGATCGCAGAATCCGCCAAATGGATTGAAAAAAAATACAAGCCGACGTTGAATTTGGTTTACCTGCCGCATCTGGATTACAACCTGCAACGGCAGGGCGTGTATTCCTTCGGCCACGGCTATCCGCAAAGGCCGTCGCCGATTGACCAAAAATACAAGGACGCCCTCGTGGCGGATTCGGTTCCCCTGCTCAACTACACGATTCATCCCGACCTGCGGGCCATCGACGCCATCGTGGGCGACCTGGTCGAATATTTTGACAAGCGCGGCGTACAAGTCGTACTGCTTTCTGAATACGGCATCACCAATGTGGACACGCCGGTGCATCTGAACCGCATCTTCCGCCAGCAAGGCTGGTTGACGGTGAAGAACGAACTGGGGTTGGAAATTCTCGATGCGGGGGCCAGCAAGGTTTTTGCCGTGGCCGATCATCAGGTTGCGCACATCTATCTGAACGATCGTTCGCTGGAATCCAAGGTGCGCGCGGTGTTGGAAAAACAGGTGCCGGCGGACCTGACGATATTTGGCGCAACGGAGAAGGCCGCCGCCGGCATTGATCATCCCCGCGCCGGGGACCTGATCGCGGTTGCGCCGGAAAATGCATGGTTCACCTATTATTACTGGCTGGAGGATCGGGTGGCACCAGATTTTGCGCGGACGGTGGACATCCACCGCAAGCCTGGCTACGACCCGGTGGAGTTGTTTATCGACCCGGCGCTTCATCTGCCAAAATTGAAGATCGCGTGGCGGCTGCTGCAGAAGAAGCTGGGCTTCCGCATGTTGATGGATGTGATTCCGCTCGATGCCGGATTGGTCAAAGGCTCGCATGGCCGGCGGCCGGCGGATAAAAAAGACTGGCCGGTGTTCATCACCGGGCAGCCGGAACTGCAGCGCGCGGGCGAAATGGAATCCACGGATGTCTATCACGCGCTGAAGCGGCATGTGCTGGCGCAGTAAATTCTGCGAGGGGTTTCCCGGGCACGGACCAGTTGGGCATTGGCAGAACGTGTTTTTTGAACGAGAATTTAGCAGCGCGCGTTGGTCACCATGTTATGAAATCGCAGAAGGCAGAACGGACCTTGAAATCGAATTCCATCCTTTGGAGTGAAGCCACCGGCTTTTCCATAATGATCCTGTTGTCGTGGCTGACGGAATGGCTGCACATCCCCAACCTGATCTTTGGCGAGTCCTTCACACCGAACTGGCACCGGGCGGTCATCCGGACGGTGGTCATTCTGCTGATCTGGGGCTGGGTGCATTGGATCACCCGGCGGCTGCTCAAGCGGCTCCATCACCTTGAAGAATTCCTGCGCATCTGCGGCTGGTGCCGCAAGGTGTGTGATCAAGACCAATGGCTGACCATGGAGGACTATTTCAACTCCAAATTCGCCACGCGCACCTCGCATGGCATGTGCCCGGAATGCCTGGAAAAGGCGGTCAAAGAACTGGAGCAGAACGAAAAGCCGGCGACGAACCGCAAAGCGTGAAGGCGGTTGCGGGAGGCGCTAAAATCAATCAAACAATCTCCACCGGGCATTTCGGCAGCGCGTCCAGAAAGGCCTGGCCGTATTGCTTGGTCAAAATCCGGTTGTCCAAGACCACCACGATGCCCGTGTCTGTCTTCGTGCGGATCAGCCGGCCGACCCCCTGGCGGAATTTCAGGATCGCCTCGGGCAGGGAAAATTCACCGAACGAATTGCCGCCGCGCGCCTCGATGGCCTCGATGCGCGCCTCAATGAGCGGATGGTCCGGCACCGCGAACGGCAGCCGCGTGATGATGACATTGCTCAACGCCTCGCCCGGCACATCCACGCCCTGCCAGAAGCTGTCCGTGCCGAAAAGCACCGAGTCCACGTCCGCCTTGAACTGCTCCAGCATCGTCGAACGCGGCGTGCCGGTGCCTTGCACGATGAGGGCCAGCCCCAGCTTGTCGAAAAACGGCTGCATCCGGTCGGCGACCTCCTGCATCAGCTTGTAGCTCGTGAACAGCACGAAAGCCTTGCCGTGCGTTTGCTTGATGAAATGTTCCACCCAATGGATCAACGCATCGGCATATCCAGCGTCGCGCGGATCGGGCATCTTTTTGACGGTGTACAATTTCATCTGCCGCTCGTAATCGAACGGAGTGCCGACTTGCAGCTTCGTGGCCATCTCGCAGCCGACGCGTTTTGTAAAATAATTGAGGGGCGAGTTGCTTTGCTGGTTGCCGGTTCGTTTGCGCGGTGCGGCCTCCGAAGCCGCCACCTTCAACTTGGAACTTTCAATCGCCTTTTCCGCGACGGCCAGCGTGGCGCTCGTCATGATGACGCTGGTGTCCGTCTCGAACAGGCGGCGGCGCAAAAACTCCGCCACGTCCACGGGGGCGGCGTTGAGCGACAGGTTGCGCTGGGTTTTGCCGGCGCGTTCCACCCAGTAAACATGATCCTCCGCCTCGTGGCTCAGGAATTCCGCGACCTCCATCTTCAATTCGCCCAGCCGCCGGTTGCACTCGATCAGTTCCTGGCCGATGTCCTTGTCCTCGCTGGCCTTGATGAGTTCGCTGACCGCTTCCCGCAGGCGCTGAATGGGCAGGGTCACGTTGTCCTTCACCAGTTCGGCGCGGCGGATGCGCAGCTCCTTCCACTCACGCCGCCGGGCGGAACTGTTGTCCCCGCCGGAAAATCTCGGCTTGGCGGAGGCCTGGATCTCCTCGCAGGCGCTTTCGACGTTCTCAAAAAACTTGTCGGATTCACCGAGGATTTCCGCGACCAGCTTCACGGCGCTGCCCTGGCGCAGGGTGGCCAGCAGGCCTTTTTCCGTGCGCGGATTCCACAGCCGGTTCAAGGAAAAACGCACCTGTCCGCTCGATACGCTTAGGCCGATGTGCCGCGCGGCGACGTTTTCCATCGTATGCGCCTCGTCAAAGATCACAAAGTCGTTCTTGAACAGGATGCCGCCCTCCATCTCCTCATCCACGCCGCCGAGCAGCGTGAAAAACAGGGTGTGGTTCAGGATCACCACGTCTGCCGACAAGATGCGGTTGCGCACGCGTTGAAAAAAGCAGGGGTCGTGGTCGCGGGCGAAATCGGATTGATGCCCGCAGGTTTTCGGCGAGCACAGGCCGCGCTCGGAGCAGACCTGCGCCCAGACCTTGCCGTCCGGCTCGATCTCAAAATCCGAGAGGCTGCCATCCTTGGTCTCCTTGGACCATTCGTAGATGCGCTGCAATTCTTCGGCCTCGGACGAGGTGAACAGGTTGCCGCTCTGTTGCATCGCCTTTTGCAGGCGGCGGGTGCAGAGGTAATTCGCCCGGCCCTTCAACATGGCGTAGCTGAACTTCACCGGCTCCGGCAGCGCCGCTAACACGCCCGTGAGCATGGGGAGGTCTTTTTCCGTGAGCTGTTCCTGCAAATTGATGGTGTGCGTGGAGACGATGGCTTTTTTCTTCTGCTGCACCGCGAAGAGGATCGCCGGAATCAGGTACGCCAAAGATTTGCCAACACCCGTGCCGGCCTCGACGGCTAGATGCTCCTGATTTTGCAATGCCCGCGCCACGGCCACGGCCATCTCCTGCTGTTGCGGGCGGAACTCGAAATTCTTCGCCCGCGAAAGGATGCCGGTCGGCGAAAAAATCTCTTCGACCTGGGAAACCAGGTCGCCGCCACCGGGCTGCACTTCAGCAAGTGAAATCATCGCCAGCAAGATGCCCGGTGGAAATCCGCGAGGCCAATCAAAACGCGTGCGCGGGAAACGGCATCTCTTCCACGTAAACGTCGTGAAAGCGCGGATCCTCGTTGAGCGTGACGTGTTCCACCCGCTGCGCGAGGGCATCCCATGCCGCCGGATCCTCGAACAAAGCCCGTTTTGCACCATGCAGCGCGGTATTGCCGGCCGGCACGATGCGGCTCAGGGGCAACCGCAGCAACCCGATCCGCCGGGCACTGGCGCGGCTGATGTAATTGCCGAACGCACCGGCGAGATGCAACATTTGCACGTCTTCCGGCGAAGCGCCCAGCCGGGCGGTCAAAATGCACAAGCCGGCGGCGATGGCGCCTTTGGCGAGCTGCAATTCCCGGACGTCGGCCGGCATCAGGGCAATGGAACCGGCCAACGACATGGCGGGCGAAACCATCATGCGCCCGCCCGGTTCAATCATCTTCAAATCCAATCCGGCCGCGACCGCATCCACCAAACCGCTCCCGCACAATCCCCGCGGTTCACCGCCGCCGATCACGCGACAATCAAGAACACCCGCCCGCGCTTCCACGGCGCAGATCGCCCCGGTGGCCGCGCGCATGCCCATCGCGATGCGCGCGCCTTCGAACGCCGGCCCCGCCGCCGTGGACGCGCACAAGATGCGGTCGCGATTCCCGACGACAACTTCGCCGTTCGTACCGAGATCCAGCAGCGCCACCAGGTCGCGGCTTTCCTGCAGGCCAGTGGCCACGATGCCCGCCAGCACGTCTGACCCCACAAAACCACCAAGGCAGGGAAGGAATTCAATGCTGACCGGACCTGGTAACGGCCAGCCCAGTTGCGCGGCGGTGAATTGCAGCCGGCCCGGGTGTTCCGGTTCAAACGGATGGGTCGCGAGCGGCGCCACGCTCAGCCCGCAAAAAATATGGTGCATCACGCTGTTGCCCACGATCACCACGCGCACGACCGGTTCCGTTGCCCCGGCCTGTTCCAATAATTGTTTCACCATCTGGCCCAGTTGCGCGCGGACCAGCCGGCACAATTCCGTTCCCCCATCACGCAGCGCGCAATCGATGCGGCTCATGATGTCCGCCCCCAGCCGGGCCTGGGCATTCAACGCGGTGCTGACGGCGAGCACGTTGCCGTTTTTCAAATCCACCAACTGCGCGGCGATGGTGGTGGTCCCGAGGTCGATCGCCACGCCGAGACCCGCACGCGGGATGAAGTTGAAGGCCGACTGGTCGCCCAACACCGGCATTTCCCATTGCGCCAGCTCGATTTCAAGATCGCCGGCCATCTGGTGGCGGCAGGCGAGCCGCCAGCCATCAGTCAGCTCCGCGGCGGTCAGAAGGTTTATTTCCTCCGGCCCGACCGGCAGATCGCCGGACAACATTTTCACGCGGCAACCCTTGCATCGGCCCCGGCCGCCGCAGGGAAATTCCACGCCGTGGGTGAAAAGCACGTCCTGCAACGGCGCGCCGGCCGGCACCTCCTGCTGCCGGCCACCGGGCTGGAGCTTGAGTTTGTGCCCGGTGTTCATGCCGCCGGTTCCGCGCCGATGAGCCTGCCATCGTAACGCAAGGTGATGCGCTCGCCCGGCTGCAAGACCAGAAAATCCGCTTCCGGCCACTCGCCATCCAGCAATCGCCGCAGCCAGCCGAGGTCGCCGGGCAGTTTCTCGAACTGCCAGCCTTGTTGCCGGGCGATTTCACCGGCTTTCTGCTCCCGTTCGGCCACGCCGGGAACGGGCGTGGCGATGAATGCCAGGCGTTGATAGAAGCGGGTGAACTTCGCGATTTCTTCGAGCAGGAATTTGGCGTTCTCTTCGCCATGGCGTGCGGTCAACTCCTCCGCGTTGGCGGGAAAAACTCCGGTCTGGTTCGTGGCCAGCGGACGCAATGTGCGGTCAGCCGGCAGGTGCTCGATCCACCCGGAGCTTTGAAAGTATGTGCCGGGCTGCCGGTCGAGTTCGGCCAGATAGCGCGCCGAACTGCCCAGCAGGATGCCAAGGCAATCATGCGCGCGGGGAACCACCACCGGCAGCGTGCGCGCCTGCAAACCCGCCATGCCCCGGTTGCATAAGCCATAGCCGAGCGCGATGGCGTCGCAGGACCCCGCCGGTACCGCGTCCACGGCGGCCTGCAACGCCGCATGCAGAATGCGCCCCGGCTTTTCGTGCAGTGCCATTTCGAGATATTGGATGCGGAGGTCGGATTTTGCCCCGGCGGTCAACACCTCCAGCTCGCGCTTGAAAACGCGGCACGAAATCAGGTGCAGCCGCAGACGGTTCATGGGCGGGAAGCGGAATCGATCTTTTGGCGCACCGCGCGGATGAATTCCGGCGAAGTGCCGCAGCAACCGCCGATAAAATTTGCGCCCGCCCTGACGAGCGCGGGCACGAAGCTGGAAAATTCCGCCGCCGTCATGGCGTAGGTCGCCTTGCCATCGCGCATCTCCGGCAGGCCGGCGTTGGCCTTGATCCAGATGGGCAGCCCGGCGGCGGCGGCCTTCAACCGCGCGCAGATCGGCACAAAACCGGCGATGCCCTGGCCGCAATTCGCACCGATCACATCCGCCCCGGCGGCGGCGAGACCGGCGGCGGCCTGTTCCGGGGTCGTGCCCATCATCGTGCGGTCCTTGTCCTTTCCGGAATCAAAAACCATGCTGGCCACCACGGGGAGACCGGTGGTTTTCGCCGCGTCGATGGCCAGGCACGCCTCGGTCAGGTCCGCCATCGTCTCGATCACCAAACCGTCCGCCCCGCCCCGCGCCAGGGCTTCCGCCTGCTCAAAGAAGGCCGCCTGCAATTCCACTTCGGTGACCTCGCCAGTGAGGAGCATCTTGCCGCTCGGGCCGATGGAGGCGAACACCAGTGCGCGGCCGGCGGCGGCCTCGCGCGAGAGGCGCGCCCCGGTTTCGTTGATCTCGCGGACGCGGCCGGCCGCCCCGGCCTCCGCCAGCCGGAGGCGGTTGCCCCCAAACGTATTTGTGAGAATGATCTGCGAGCCCGCCTCGACGTAGGCCCGGGCCACTTCCGCCACCTTGTCCGGATGCGTGAGATTCCAAAGATCCGGAGTTTCACCGGGTGCCAGGCCGCGCGCCTGGAGTTGCGTGCCCCACGCGCCATCGGTCAGCACCGTTCCCTGCCCGGCAAGTTTTTCAATCAGCGGGTGAGTTTTCATGGATTCATCCAACAACTTTTTTTGCCGCCGCCACGGCGCCGGCGGCGCTTTCGCTGAAACCATCGGCTCCGATCTCGTCGGCGTATTTTTGCGTGACCGGCGCGCCGCCGATCAAAATTTTCACCTGCCCGCGGACCCCCGCCTGCTTGAGCGCCTCAACCGTGATTTTCATTGAGGGCATGGTGGTGGTCAGCAGCGCGGACATTGCGATGATGTTCGCGCCCTTTTCCTTCACGGCGGCGACAAAACTTTCCGGCGACACGTTGACGCCGAGGTCGATGATGTCATAGCCGCCGCCTTCAAGCATGGCGGAGACCAGGTTTTTGCCGATGTCGTGCATGTCGCCCTTCACGGTGCCGATGGCGACCCGCCCGACGGGCTGCGCGCCCTGGGCGGTGAGCAGCGGCCGCACCAGTTCCAGCGCGGCCTTCATCGCCCGGGCGGCCAGCAATAATTCAGGGACAAAATACTCATTGGTCTCAAAACGCCGGCCCACTTCGGCCATCGCGGGCATCATATATTCCTGGACCAGTTTCATGGGCTCGACACCTTCCGCCAGCGCGGCTGCGGTGATGGTCCGGGCGCTTTTGGCATCGCCGTTCACCACGGCATCGTGGAGGGTTTGGAGGTCGGGCATGGCTTTGAATCTGGTTGATTGATTGTTAAGCGGGGTCCCGGCGCGGTCAACTCATCGTTCCGCCTGTGGCCTGTGAAATCTGCCAAATAACTTGCGGAATCATCGGTAGCGGTCTCCGACACTTTTGAGCACCTGCTCGACCTCCTGTTCATCTTTGAACTGGATGAGCAGGTAAACTCCCCGGTGACCGATGGCATCAAGCAACGGCACGACTTCACCCGGTTCGACGTTGACGACCTGCACGGATTTGCCGGCGGCGAGAATGCGGCGGTACAGTTCATGCCAGCGTTTGTGGCCGCCCGTTTCGATGCCGGCCTGTGGCGTCCATTCGATGGCGTCGAGCGGGGCGATCTCGAGCAATGCGTCGAGGTGCACCATCGCCTGGGTGCCGTCGAGG
Source organism: Verrucomicrobiia bacterium (assembly GCA_031290985.1). Taxonomy (GTDB): domain Bacteria; phylum Verrucomicrobiota; class Verrucomicrobiia; order Limisphaerales; family UBA11358; genus UBA11358. The sequence goes on from JARLJW010000004.1 coordinate 12,793, forward strand.
TGATACAGGGAATGATCCAGCCAGTCGCACTGCGCCGTCAGGGAGGGTTGAACAAACCGGCGGTACATCTTCGGGGAAAACATGGCCGAGGCGTCGCATTGCAGCTTGGCGACCTTGCCCGGGCCCCAGACGTAAAACGCGCCGTACGCCGAGCTGCCGTCGTCCAATTTGATAATATCGTAAATCCGCTGATAGGCGGCGAACCAGACCTCGTTGATCTCCCGGATCTTTTGCTCCACCCATTCCGGCCGCTCCACCAAGTCCAGGCACAACGTCTGCGCGCCGCGCAGCGAAGAAAGCGCGTCCATGTTCTCGATGAGGTCGGGACAGGTGGCGAGATATTTGCCGCGCGCTTTGTCCGCGCACTGGCGAAGAATATCCCCGGTCAGTTTCCACCACGGGTTGTCCTCGTTAAAACGCAGCGGCGGAAGTTTTTCCGGCTCCAGTTCATGTTCGATGCACGGATGATACCAGACCGTGTCCTCGGCAAAGCCGGGCTGCGAACCGAGAAAAAGCGCGAGCGAGCCCGGGCCCAGGTCGGTCGTGGCGCTGGGTAATATGTCGAGCGGAAAAATGGAGCGGGAGAGGCGGTAATGATTTTCTTCGGCGCGGAAAATGGCGTTGCAATAGCGTTCGTCGAGCGTGCCCGGCCGCGTCGGCGCGGCCACGTTTTCGTGGAGGCAGCGACCCGTTTCGGGCGCTCCCCACATGCCGATCAACAGTCCTTCGTGCTTCCACCAATCCGTGAACCGGCGGCGGCTGTCATTCCAGTTGGCTTTCCACATAATTCCCAGAGGTGGTTTTGTTTGATTGCCATCGCCCGAAATCATTTCAGCGGCCGGCTGCTCAAAACCACTTTCAATGTCGTCGAGCCGCCCGGCGCGAGGGAAATCTTGTTCTGCTTCACGTTGCCGGATTCCACGCAGACCATGTGCTGGTGTTCGGCGGGGTCGAAGTCGTCCGGCAATTTCTGCGTCGTCCACGGGTTCCACACGACGGTGGAGTTGGAGCCGGATTTTTCCACGCGGATGGTGCGCTTGAATTTTTTATCATGGATCTCCACGGGGCTCGTCGTGTCGAGATAGAGCCGGTTGGTCTCCTTGCTGATGAGCAGCGGGGATTCGGCCTGGGTTTTGCGCTCGCCGTTGCCGCCGGCGGCGTTGTCCAGATAATGCGCGCCCTTCAGGCCGTCAATGCTCACCGCGCTGATGTCGCCGACCTGAAAATAGGTGTGCAGGCAGTTCTCGATCTCCAGTCCGCCGTCGCAGGCCTCGCTGCTGGCGGTCAGTTCCATCGTCAGAGTTTCTCCGACGGTCACGGTAAATTCCGTGCGCAACGAATTCCAGGCCGCCTGCCCGGGCTGCGGCGCCAGTGCCAGTTGCACCGTCACCGTGCCGTCCGGGGCGGCGGCGGTTTTGACCACCTGCCATTCCGCGATGCGCGCGAAGCCGTGCGACGGTCCGCCGTCGCGGTTGCCGAACCAGGGAAAACAGATGGGCACGCCGCCGCGGATGGGTTTGCCCGGCGCAAAATAACTTTTGCGGCTCATGAAAATCAGCGGTTGCTCGCCATTTTTCTGGAAGTGCGCGAGGTGCGCCCCGTGCGGATAGATTTCCGCCGTGCTGGATTTGGTGGTGATGACGATCTTGGCGAGGCCGCCGTTGCCCGCGACCACGGCCACGCGTCCGGGGATTTCATGCCTGCGCAATTGCTCGATGCTGGTGCTCATAAATAGAAGTTCCGGAACTTTAACAGTTGCGATAAAAAAAACAGGTGTTTTTGTGTTGGACCAGCCGGAGCGTGGGTCTGGTGGCCGTACGCAAGTACCCCGCAGGAACATCGCCCGCAAATGAGTGTTCAGATAACCGGAGTACACCGGCCTCACCGCCACCCAGTTTTTTCCTCGTCACATGTCACCCGTCACCCGTCTCATGGTGGCCGTCCGCCAGTACTTTAATTTGGTTTAATTTGGTTTAATTTTTGCGTTTTCATTGCTCTTTTCACAAATTTCCCAACACCCAAAACGGATACCTTTCCCACCAGTCGCCCCCGCGAACGCGCCAGCGTCTTGGAGATGCACATGGATGGGATGAACCACCCAGCAACCAAGCTGCTGCCAGTCCGCCAGCCCCCGGAGCGCCGAGCACTGCTCGGCATCCCGCGACCCTCGCCAGCCCATTGCCTGACAAATCGCCAACCGCGTGATATTCGCGAAGCGTCGTGGAGTGCGGCAGCCCTCTGCCGCTTTCGCCCGCGCGAAACCGTTCGCAGAACCCGCAACCATCGACCGCACCCTGCGCTCGTAAATCGTAAATCCGGTATCATAAATTCGCAGGTTTAATTTGATTGCCCATCCCGCCCGTCCCCCGGTGGCCGTACGCCAGTACCGCCAGCAACGCCAACCCGGGCCAAAAAATTGAACCGAAGCAAACCAAGGAAACGAAGCAGGCAGGGGGCCCATCCGGAATCTGTGGCATCCTTCAGCTTCGTTCCCTCCGTTATCTTCTGTTAATTTGGTTTCCGTTCTGCGCATTGGAATTTGGCGCTTCACTGGAGCTTGGAGCTTGGATGTTGGAGCATTGCCCCTGGTTCCCCGCTGGCCCGTGCGGCTCGCACTTTGGCGCTTCACTGGACGTTGGCTGTTGAATGTTGGATGTTTGCCCCTCCCGCCCATCCCCTGTCACCCATCCCTCGCCACTCGCCCCTTGCCCCCCGTCCCCCAGTGGCCGTACGCCAGTACCGTCAGTACCGCCAGTACCGTCATTCAACCGGGTGCCCCCACGGCCTGCGTGGTCGACCAGCGACCAGTCGATTGTCGCCCCCGCGTATAACGCCTCGGCCGGCATCAAGGCCGGGTTCTTCAACCGTTTCGAGTCATCAATCTTCCAATTCATCCAATCTTGAGTGCGATCGACCTCCTTCCCCGGATGCGCCTCCATCCATTGCCGCCGTTGTTCCGCCGTTTCCGCCCGGGCCGTATGCATCTGCCGCTCCGCCTGCGCCCGTCGGCGCTTTTGCTCCACCTCCGCCTCCGCCCGCTGCCGCTGTTCATACTCCCCGTTCTGCCGCTTCCCCGCCGCATATTCCCGACGCAGCCCAAACACCTTCCGGAATGCCTCCGTCACCTCCGGCCATTGCTCGGACGCCTTCACACAACGCTCCAGCGCCTTCGCCTCGTCCGCCTTGTTTTTTTCCACGAACTTTTCCCGGTCCAACGCCAGCCGCTCCGTCCGCACCGTCTGGCGGCCGACCGCCAGTTCCCCGCGCCGCAACACCGTCACGTCCTGGCACAGCAACCGCAACCCCTTCAACTGCTTCAGAAATGCCTCATCCACCTCTCCGTTCCATTTGTTGAGCAATTCCGCATACCGCGCCGCCACCACCACGTTCAAATGCTCCGCCAACCCTCCCGGCAGCGCCGACTTCAAATCCTGTGCTTCCTCCGCCAGCTCCTGGGCATGCGCCTGCGTGTCCTGCCGCGCCTGCCAGTCCAGAAACCCGCCCCCCTTCCATTCCGTCAGATTCACCTCATTGATCGCCCGCCCGTCGAACTGCTCCACGAGCATCGCCTGCACCGCCGGCAACGAGTTCAGCCATTCCACCAGCCGCACCCCCATCTGCCCGTCCTCCAGCCGTTGATTCAATTCCGTCCGGATCGCCTTCGGCAACCGCGCAATCTTCCCCGTCCTCGTCATAACCTTCCTTTCTCTTTGGTTAATGTTTGTGCTTTTGTTCGTGTTCGATCTTTCAAATTATTCTGGCGTCCCGCTCCGGGCGGGATTGGTGGCCTTTCGCCCTTTGCCCCAAAATTCACTAACTCACTAATTCATTAACTCACAATTCCCAAACCCCGCCATGTCGCCGCTACATGAAATTTTTTTAAAATCCGGAGTGCGGCCGTCCCCGGCCGCAGCAATAACCAAAGAACCGAGGACTTCCGAGAATTCCGAGCGACTTGGCATGCGAACGTTGCTGCGCCCGGAGACGGACGCACTTCGTCAGCTCCTGCCCCCATTCTCAAATTCACTGATTCACTCATTCTGAATTGATTCTGTCTCTCTTCCCCAAAACCGCCATGTCGCCGCTACATGTGTTTTTTAAAATCCGGAGTGCGGTCGTCCCGGCCGCAGCAATGTCCAAAGAACCGAGGACTTCCGATAACGTCCAGCGACTTGGCACGTGAACTTTGTCCGTCCGCCCGTTCCCAAACTCACAAACTGATTCTGTCCCTCTTCCCCAAAACCGCCATGTCGCCGCTACATGAGATTTTTTAAAATCCGGAGTGCGGCCGTCCCCGGCCGCAGCAATATCCAAAGAGCAGAGGGCAGCCGAGAATTCCGAGCGACTTGGCCTGCGAACGTTGCTGCGCCCGGGGACGGACGCACTCCGCCAGCGCCTGCCCCCATTCTCAAATTCACGGATTCACTAACTCACAGCTTGATAATGTCCCCATTCCAAAAAACCGCCATGTAGCCGCTACATGAGTTTTTAAAAAACACCCGCCAGCACTCCGCGCGCCGCCTTGGTTGGATGTTGAGCGTTGAATGTTAAATGTTGAATGTTGAATGTTGAATGTTTTTTGAACTCGTCGCCTTTACCCCCGGTAGGGCGGAAGTGCTGCCAGTCCGGCGTCGGACCGCCCCGCCCGGATTTCGGTTTTCTGCCTTCAGATTTCTTCGTTATAATACTTGTCATGTATACGCGCTTCCGACAAATAAGTTGCATGAAGCCGCTCCTTTTCCTCGCCGCCGCGCTGGCCTTGCTGGTCACGGGCTGCGCCCACGTTGATGCGCGGGCCGACCTTCACCGGATCATTGATCATCCGCGCGTGGGCCTCGCGCCGGAGGCCGGGGAATGGCGGGCCACCAACGACCTGGCGCAAATCCGTTTTTCCTTCGCCGCCGATGCCCAGCATCGCGTGCCGGGAATCCTGTTTAAATCTCCAGACTCGAAAGGCCGGCGGCCGGTGGTCATCGCCCTGCATGGCACGGGTGGCAACAAGGAGGGCATGACGCCGCTGTGTCGCAAGCTGGTGGAGCGCGGTTTCATCGCCGTGGCGATGGACGGGCGTTATCATGGCGAACGCAAAACTGGTCAGGGCACGGACGAGTACAACGCGGCCATTGTGAAGGCATGGCACGGCTCCGGGGAACATCCGCTGTACTACGACACGGTCTGGGATGTGACGCGGCTCGTGGACTACCTACAGACGCGCGACGACGTGGACCCGGCGCGGATCGGCATCATCGGCATCTCCAAAGGCGGCATTGAAACGTATTTCGCAGCGGCCGCAGACACCCGTATCAGCGTAGTTGTGCCGTGCATCGGCATGCAAAGTTTCGCGTGGGCGCTGAAAAACAACGACTGGCAGGGCCGCATCGCCACCGTCCAAAGCTCCTTTGACACCATCACCAAGGAGGCTGGCGTAACCCGTCCGGATTCCGCGTTTGTAAAACAATTTTACGACCGCGTCGTCCCCGGCATCGATACCGAGTTCGACGGCCCGCAGATGATGCGGCTCCTCGCCCCGCGCCCGTTGCTCATCATCAATGGTGACAGCGACGTCCACACGCCGCTGCCCGGCGTGCAGGAATGCATCGCCGCCGGCAACCAAGCTTACGGTGCCGCCCGCGCGAACGATAAGTTCACCTACATCATCGAGGAAAAAAGCGGCCACACCGTGACACCTGCTGCGGAAAAAGCGGCGCTCGACTGGTTTGTAAAATGGTTAACGCCGTGACCAAGCGGAGAATATTCAGTTAGACGTAATCTTAGCACGTCAGCTAGGTAGGGCGTCGCGCTCCGCGCGCGCCGCTGTTGCTAACGAACGCGCTCTGGTTCACCGCAACGACGCGCCCGGAGTGATGGTTGTCCCCTCGCCCCCTTGGGGAGAGCCAGCCACGCGGCGATTGATTGGTTTGTAAAGTGGCTGAAGCCGTGACCGGCGTGTTTGCCTGATGAAAAAACAATGGATTTATAGCTCAAAAAGTGCCATATTGTGAGTTATAAAAGGAAATTTTATACCTCATGCCACCTAAGAAACGATGGAACTGGGAACAGGCAGACTGGCCAAACTTTAGCCATGTTGCCGCCAAGCTTGAGCCCTTGGAGCACCAGTTTTTACATCAAGCCGGGGTTTTAACGGGGGCAATCAAACATATTGGGACCGAAGATAGAAACGCCCTGACCGTCCAACTCGTCAGCAACGAGGCGTTGAAAACTTCCGAAATCGAAGGCGAAATTTTAAATCGCGAGAGCCTGCAATCTTCCATTCGGCGGAATTTTGGGCTGGCCAGCGACGACCGCAAAATTTCACCCGCCGAGCAGGGCATCGCCGAAATGATGGCGGATCTTTACCATCATTTCGCGGCGCCGCTCACGGACGAAAGTCTTTTTGGCTGGCACCGTATGCTCATGATGGGCAGGCGGGACATGAAAGCAATCGGCGCCTACCGCACGGATGAAACCGCCATGCAGGTTGTTTCCGGAGCCATTCACGCCCCCAAGGTTCATTTTGAAGCGCCCCCTTCAAAAACTTTGCCCAAGGAAATGAAGCGATTTCTTGCCTGGTTCAACGAAACCGCGCCGGGTGGCAAAACCCCGCTTGCCCCGCTCACCCGCGCCGGCATCGCCCACCTGTATTTCGTTTCCATTCACCCCTTTGAAGACGGCAATGGCCGCATTGGCCGCGCCCTCAGCGAAAAGGCCCTGTCGCAGGCTCTTCAACAGCCAACGTTGATTGCGCTCTCCCAGGTCATAAACAACCGGCGGAAGGCGTATTATGACTGGCTCGAAAAAAGCAACCAGCAGAACGAGATCACCGGCTGGTTGTCCTATTTTGCGGGAACAATTTTAGAGGGCCAGGTCTTCACGCAAAAAATGATCGATCTGCTCATCACGAAGGCGAAGTTTTTTGGCCGGTTCAAGGCGCAACTCAATCCCCGGCAGGAGAAAGTCATTTCCCGGATGTTTCGCGAAGAGCCGGCAGGGTTCAAAGGCGGCCTGAGCGCGGAAAACTACATTCACATTACCAAAACTTCCCGGGCCACCGCGACGCGCGACTTGCAGGAGCTGGTGCAAATCAACGCGCTGACACGCACCGGCAACCTTAAATCGACCCGTTATTATTTGAATCTTGATTTGGCCCAATACAAAGCGTGACCGCGGCGGACTTCCGCTCTACGAAAAGTGAATTTTAAACAACCATTCAAAGGCTGTTCCCTCTCCCAGCGGGAGAGGGTAAGGGTGAGGGAGAACGCGTCGCCGGCCAGAAATCTACCGCCGGCACCATGCTACCCTCGGCCCGACGGCCCATAACCGGTGAGCTTGCGCGTGGACATGTTCGACGGCCCGGAGACACTGCCGCAAAATTCCTTGGCCCGATCATGCAGCGATGGGTGCCTCTTGCCGGCCAGGTGCTGTTCAATCAAATCACGCACCACCGCCGCCTGCGAGCATCCCAGCGCCTTTGCCCGCTGCTTCAGCAGCGCGATGTGTACTTGCGACCCATTTTCAAGGTGACAGTTTCCATGCGGTCAGTGTATTCCGGTTATGGCAGAACTTCAATATCGGGAGACTTATTCGCCGTCATCATCGAGGAAAACAGCGGCCACACGGTGAAGCCGGCCGCCGAACGCGCGGCGATTGATTGGTTTGTGAAGTGGCTGAAGCCGTGATGGTTTTGAAGATTAGTGCTGGTATTTTTTAATTATGGCAACGGTCCAGACCAAACATATTCCTTTTTAGGTTTCCCCAAAATCAACTTACTCCAAAACGGGTTTGGTTTACTACGTTGACGCCAACCTCCACCACCCATATGGGATCCCCAAAATATAATTTCATCTGCGAATACACTTTTTAAAAAAGCAACGACATCTTCCGCGATTTGTTCTGCTTTCTGCGCCTCTGATAAATTCTCGTCGTAATTCGAAAAGTGACCATGTGTAAAATTGCCGGCATAAACCGTTAATTCATCGCCGTCGTCGTGAATTCCAATGTCCCCGACTTCAGGATGCACGCCCGGAAATATGACACGCGCTTCCGGTGAGGTTTCCACGCGAAAGCCCTGTTTTGGAAAGCGTTCCTTCAGTTTTGGAAGTAAGAAATCGAAAATCATTATCTCGACGTTGGTTTACGCGCGTGAAAATCCGGTGTCGAGAAGAAAGAAACAGCCTCACCCAAACAAATCCATCTGCGGTGCCGGGGCGAGCGATTTTAATTTCTCCCGCTCCTGCTGGCGACGCGGTTGCCGCACATTGCCTTCAGGGGTGAGTTCAGATTCCTCGAGGTTCGACAAAATCTGTTTGGCGCGTTCCAGCACCGCCTTCGGCACACCGGCAAGGCGGGCGACCTGGATGCCGTAGCTCTTGTCCGTGCCGCCTTCCACGATCTTGCGGAGGAACACGATCTGGTCGTGCCATTCGCGGACGGCGACGTTGAAATTTTTCAGGCGCGGCAGGCGCGCGGCGAGTTCGGTCAACTCGTGGTAATGCGTGGCGAACAGGGTCTTGGCCCCGACCTGGTTGTGCAGATGTTCCACGATGCTCCACGCGAGCGAGAGGCCGTCAAAGGTGCTGGTGCCGCGGCCGATCTCGTCCAGCACGATGAGGCTGCGGGCGGTGGCGTTGTTCAGGATGTTCGCGGTCTCGGTCATCTCGACCATGAAGGTGGACTGCCCGCGCGCGAGATCGTCGCTCGCACCAATGCGGGTGAAAATGCGGTCCACGAGGTCGATGCGCGCCTCGGTAGCGGGAACGAAGCTGCCCGTATGCGCGAGCAATGTGAGCAGCGCCACCTGGCGGATGTAGGTGGATTTACCCGCCATGTTCGGCCCGGTGATGAGGCCGATTTGAGCCGGAGCGCCGGGGCCCCCCCCCCGCGGGGGGGGGGGAGAAATGGAAGCCAGCGCCACCGCCACCATGAAAAAGCTGCTGCTCAGGTCGGCCCAAATGGAAAGGAAGCTCTGGTTTGTCTCTGCCACAAAGCTGTCCGGCTTGCCCGGAGCATCGTGCCGC
>JARLJW010000024.1 GCA_031290985.1 Verrucomicrobiia bacterium
GCCGATTAATCTTTCCAGTAGCCATATTTCGCCCATTTTGCCACCGTCACTTGGACAAAGGCTGTCCAACTGAAAAAATAGTTCAAAATAATAAAATGGGAGAAATTCGGAAATCCCGCTGGCAGCGAAAGCCCTGAATCCCAACGGACGGCGGCTGTGGCGCAGCCCAGCCGCAGCGGGTGGCCATGCTGAGGACCTTCGAGAAAACTTACGCATCCCGACATGCGGACGTGCCATGATGCCTCTCCTCATGCCGTCCATTAAAATTCCATTTGACAGCTTGCCGCTTTAATATCAATCTATCCGCATCCGTTGATTTGACGGACTCATAAAGAGTGGTTGAGGGACTGGCCCGCTGACACCACGGCAACCGATTGGATTTAAGTTCCAGTGACAGGTGCCAATTCCAGCTCGAGCATCATTAGCTTGGGAAAAATGAGAAGAGCACAACCGTTTTGTAGCCCCTTCTCCTTGTGAGTCGGGGCTTTTTTATTTCGTAGGGCAGGCTTTCCAGCCTGCCGGTTCACGGAACTTTCCAGTTCCGTGTGAAGGAGAAGCCCGTGCGGCAGGAAATCCGCCGAATTTGTAAATTCGGATGTCTGATGAACAGTTAATTTTATTATGAGTGAAAAGCATCAAGGTTACATGAAAGCGCTCAAGTGCCGCGAATGCGGCCGTGAATATCCGCTCGAAGCCACGCACGTTTGCGAATTCGACTTCGGCCCCCTCGAGGTCGCCTACGATTATGATCGCATCAAAAAGACGATCAGCCGCGACCTCATCGCCTCGCGCCCGAAGACCATGTGGCGTTACCGCGAACTGCTCCCCATCGCCGGCGAACCGACCGTCGGGCCGCAGGTGGGCTTCACCCCGCTCATCAAGGCCGACCGCCTCGCCAAAAAGCTGGGCATCCGCGAACTTTGGATCAAGAACGACGCCGTGAACTACCCCACCCTGTCGTTCAAGGACCGCGTCGTCAGCGTCGCCCTGAGCCGCGCCAAGGAACTCGGTTTTGAGACCGTCGCCTGCGCCTCCACCGGCAACCTCGCCAACTCCGTTGCCGCCAACGCCGCCAGCGCCGGCTTGAAATCCTACGTCTTCATCCCGTCCGATCTCGAGCAGGGCAAGATCTTGAACTCGCTCATCTACGGCGCGAACGTCATCAGCATCAAAGGCCACTACGATGAAGTGAACCGCCTCTGCGCCGAGATCGCCGGCAAGTTCGGCTGGGCGTTCGTGAACGTCAATATGCGCCCCTACTACGCCGAAGGCTCCAAGAGCATGGCCTATGAGATTGCCGAACAGCTCGGCTGGCGCGCCCCGCAGCACACCATCATCCCGATGGCATCCGGCTCATTGCTCACCAAGATCCACAAGGGTTACCAGGAGCTCGTCAAGGTCGGCCTCATTTCCGAGAGCCAGCCCAAAGTTTATGGTGCCCAGGCCACCGGCTGCTCGCCGATCTCCACCGCCCAAAAAGCCGGGCTCGACTTCTTCAAGCCGGTCAAGCCGGACACCATCGCCAAGTCCCTCGCCATCGGCACGCCCGCCGACGGCTTCTACGCGCTCAAGGTCATGCGCGAAACCAACGCCGCCGCCGAAGACGTCACCGACGACGAAATCCGCGACGCGATCAAGCTGCTCGCCGAAACCGAAGGCATCTTTGCCGAAACCGCCGGCGGCGTGACCGTGGGCGTCGCGAAGAAACTCATTGCGTCCGGCAAGATTCCGAAGGAAGATTCCGCCGTCATCTGCGTCACCGGCAACGGCCTCAAGACCCTGGATGCCGTCAACGGTTACTGCGGCAAAGCGCGCGAAATCAAGCCGAGCCTGCGCGAGTTTGAGGCGCTGCTGGCGCAGGAAGAAAAAGTGAATGCGTAATTCACTGCAATATGGAAAAGAAATTCGCCATCCCTGGAGAAAGAATTAAGCAGCTGGTGCCGCCGATGGGCGGCTGCTTCATGACCGATAGAATTACGGTTGATGGCCTCAAGATTGGTTACATGTATCGGGAACAGCCAGACCGTCCGGAAGATAGTGGCTGGCGTTTTTTCTCAGGTGATGAGACGCAGGATTATGTTGATGACTCGTCTCACACCGCAATTTACGCCGTGAATACAGCCGCCAATTACGACCCGGACATCATTCCGTTTTTGGAAACACCAGCACCTTGTGCATTTGAAAAAGATTCTGTCAGCGGCAAATTTAGCAGAGTAGAACCTTAAAATTTAATTTATGTCAAAGAAAGTCCGCATCCCCACCCCGCTCCGCAAGTTGACCAACAACGAGGAGTTGATCGAAATCAACGCCGCCAACATCGGCGACGCCATCGACGAATTGCAGGCGCGCTTCCCCGGCATCCAGGAACGCCTCGTGGATGAAAAGGGCGAGGTCCGCCGCTTCGTCAACGTCTACGTCAACGAGGAAGACATCCGCTTCCTCCAGAACCGCGCGACGCCGCTCAAAGACGGCGACGAAATCAGCATCATCCCCGCCATCGCCGGCGGCTAGCCCATAATGACGCCGCAACCTCATCTTAAACCCAAATGCATCATATCGAGGGAGGCTGGGAGCGTTTCCCCCTCTCCCAGCGGGAGAGGGCCGGGGTGAGGGAGAGCGCGTTGAGAAATAAATAAATATGGCCATCAAGAAAAAAAAAGTTTCCGTCAGCAAACCGAACACCCCGGCGCAGCAGCGCCTGTGGCTGATGTATCCGCCCAAGCTCATCAAGAAGCCGTTCATCTACGAGGTGGGCCACAAGTTCAAGGTCGTGACCAACATCCGCCAGGCCACCATCACCGACGAGATCGGCATCGTCTGCCTGGAACTGGATGGGGCGCGCAGCGAAGTCGGCCGCGCCATCACCTGGCTGGTCAAGCAGGGCGTGAACGTGGAACCCGTCGAGATCGGCGTCATCGCCGGTTGAAATATTTTGTGGGGACAAATGAAGCGGCGCAGGATTGATCCTGCGCCGCTTTTCTTTTGGGTGACTCTTTGCCGGCGGTGAAGGCGTTTCATAAAGGTGGAACTCTCTGGCCATTGACGTTATAGTCTCCCACCAGCAAACCGATGCATAAAATTGTCATATCCCGGCAGGGTTTCCCCGGCGGTGTTGGGCGGTTGCCCTGAAACGTATACCCGCATGAAACGCATCCTCTTTGTTGAAGATAACGAAGTCATGCGCGAGCTTTATGCGGCGATGCTTTCCCGCGATGAGGATCATTGGGAGGCCACCGTGGCCCCGGATGGCGAAACGGCGCTGACGTTGCTCCAGTCGTCAACCTTTGACGTGGTTGCTTCCGACATGCAGATGCCCGGCATCAGCGGCATCGAACTGCTCACCGAGGTCCGCAAGCTGTATCCGCACAGCACGCGGATCATCCTCTCCGGCATCAGCGACCAGGCCGAGGCGGCCAATTCACTGAACTGCACCCACCTCTTCATTCCCAAGCCTTTCGAGCTAAAAACGCTCAAGTCCGCCCTTGCCCGGATTTACAGCCTCGATGCTTATCTCAAGGACGAAAAACTCCGCAGCCTCGTCGGCCGGATGCGCACCCTGCCCAGCTTCCCGGCCATCTACCTGGAAATCCTCAAAGAGATTGATTCACCGAATTCCTCCATCGAAACCATCGCCCATATCATCGCCAAGGATCCGGGCATCACCGCGAAAATGCTCCAGGTCACCAACTCCGCCGCCTTCGGTCTCGCCGGGAGCATTTCCGATCCCGCCCACGCCGTGCAACATCTGGGGCTTTCCGCCGTGCGCTCGCTCACCCTTTCGGCCCAGGTCTATTCCAGCTTGAATTGCCGGCCCATGCAGAACTTTTCCCCCGATGATCTCTGGGGTCACCTCCTCCGGTGCGCGAACCTGGCCCGCCGCATCATGGTCTGTGAAGGCTCGGAAACCAGCGAAACCGAGGACGCCTTCACCGCCGGCATGTTGCACGACATGGGGGAAATCATGCTGGCCGACAGCCTGCCGGATGAATTTGAGCAAGCCTTGAAGCTCGCCGAACGGGAAAAAATCCCGTTGCGCGAGGCTGAAATCAAGGTTTTCGGCGCCACCCATGCCGGTCTGGCCGCGTATCTGTTTGGCTTGTGGGGCCTGCCCGCTCCAATTGTCGAGGCGGTGGCGTTTCATCACACACCGGAAAAGAGCGACTTGAAACAATTCAGCCCGCTTACCGCCATCCACGTCGCCAACGCGCTGTGTGATGAAGATGAGGCGGGCAACCTGAATCTGGATTATCTCAAAAAGATCGGCGCTCTTGACCAGCTTGATGTCTGGAAAGCCATTGCGGTTGAATCTCAAATCGAGCTCGCCGACAACTGACCGTTTGAAATAAAAAACGGCGGCCAGAAATGGCCGCCGCTGTTGAAATCAAACCAGCTCTCAGATTTTTACCACTTCAATTCCTGCAAGCGGCGCGCCACTTCCTCCGCATTCGCGCGGCTGTTGAACGCACTGATGCGGAAAAAACCCTCGCCCTTCGAGCCGAAGCCCGACCCGGGCGTGATGACCACGTTCGCTTCAGCCAGGATCTTGTCAAAGGCCTGCCAGCTCGTGACGCCCTTTGGCGTGCGCACCCAGATGTAAGGCGCATTCACGCCGCCGAAAACCTTCAGCCCGGCCTTCTTCGCCCCTTTGCGCAGCACTTCGGCGTTGCCGAGATAGTGTTTGATGAGTTCCGCGACCTGCGCCTTGCCCTCGGGCGAATAAAGCGCTTCCGCCGCGCGTTGAATCACGTAGCTGACACCGTTGAACTTCGTCGCCGAGCGGCGGTTCCACAGCGGGTGCAACGGCTTCGCTTCGCCGGTCTTCGTGTACGCGTTCAGCGATTTTGGAACCACGGTGAATGCGCAACGCGTACCGGTGAACCCGCCGTTCTTGGAAAAACTGCGAAACTCGATGGCACACTCCCGCGCGCCGGGAATCTCGTAGATTGAGTGCGGAATGCCCGGCTCGGTGATGTACGCCTCATAGGCGGCATCGAACAAAATCACGGACTTGTGCTCCAGCGCGTACTTCACCCACGCCTCGAGCTGCTCACGCGTCGCCGCCGCACCGGTCGGGTTGTTCGGCGAGCAGAGATAGATGACGTCCACATGTTTCTTTGGCGGTTCGGGGATGAAGCCGTTGGCCGGCTTGCACGGCAGATAAACCAGCTTGCCGTAAGCGCCCGCTGCATTGGCCTCGCCGGTATGCCCTACCATCACGTTGGTGTCCACGTAAACCGGATAAACCGGATCGCTGATGGCAATCTTGTTTTTGCTCCCCAGGATGTCGAGGATCGCCCCGCAATCGCACTTCGATCCGTCGCTCACAAAAATCTCGTCATCCGCCACGTCCAGCCCCTTGTCGCGGAAATCGCCTTGCGCAATGGCGTGGCGCAACCATTCATAGCCCTGTTCCGGGCCGTAGCCCTTGAAACTCTCGCGTACGGCCATTTCATCCACCGCCTTGTGCATCGCGGCGATCGCGGCCGCCGGCAGCGGCTCCGTCACGTCCCCGATGCCGCACCGGATGAGGCGCTTGGCGGCTTCGGGATTGGCGTCACAGAACGCCTTCACCCGGCGGCCGATTTCCGGAAAAAGATAACCCGCTTTGAGCTTGAGATAATTGTCGTTAAGCAATGCCATAAATTGAAATACGGAGAATAATTCAACGCCGCCCGCGAAGCAAGAAAGCCGTTTTAAGAAATGGTGGAGTTTGTCGTGCTGTAGGCACTTTGCGGCGCGGGAATCCTTCGACAGGACGTTTGGAGTTCCGCCTTTAGGCGGCATAGGCGAGGTTTTTGCAATAAGACGTCCGGACCGCGTAAACGCGGAACTCCAAACGGAGACGGTTGCAAACGCCTCAAAATTTCTCCCCCAGATTCGTCGCCAGCCATTCGCTGAACTTCGGCAGCGGCCTCGACAGAACCTTCTGCACCTTGGAAATATCCAGCGTCGTGTCCAGCGCCCGGGCTGGCCCGGGAAAATCCTTGGCCGAACCGGATTTGATCTCCGTTTTAATTTCCGGCCAGCGCGGGAGCAACAATTGGCCGATCTGCCAGCGCGACAGCTTTTCCGCGCCGGCAACATGGTAAAGCCCTGCGCAACTCTTCCCCACCAACTCCCAGACCGCCCGCGCGGTCTCCACCGCCGGAATCGGGCAACGAAACTCATCCGTGAACAGCGTCATCCCCCGCCCCGCTTGCTGCAAGGAACCCCGCAACTGCTCGTTGAAAGCACGGTTGCCGGATGGCGACACCCCGCCATTGAGCGACGTCCGCACGACCAGATGCCGCGGATTTTTCAGGACAATTTCCTCCGCCGCCACCTTGGTCTCACCGTAAACGTGCAGCGGATTTGTTGCATCAGTTTCGGCATAGCCACCTTTGCGCCCATCAAAAACCAGGTCGGTGGAAAAAAACACGAACGGAATATCCGCCGCCAGTTCCGCGAGATGTTTGGTAACCTCGACATTCACCCGCCGGGTCAGTTCAGGGTTCTTCTGCGCCTCGGAAACAACCGTGATGGCCGCGCAATGGACGACAAGTTGCGGCCGTTCTTTGACAAACGCACGTTCAACGGCGGCAAAATCGAGCAAATCAAAATCCGCGCGCGTCAGCGCCCGCCAGTTTGGGGCGAATTTAGGGGCGGTTTGAACGAGACAATTCCCAATCAACCCGTTCGCGCCGGTGATCCAGACTGGGGCTTTTGATGAAACATCAGATACGGTCATGCCAGTAACCGGGGTGGCGTTTACCGTGCGCAACTGCGACAATTAAAATTTTATCAGCCAGTTCAAGGAAAACCACCAGATAAGAAAAGCGGCGGATAAGAAAGCGTCTGGTGCGCTTGGTATAAGGCGAGCAACGCAAGGGCGCGGCCTGAATTTTTTGCACCGCCGTTTCCACGTCCTTCCGCAAATCAATTCCCAAGCCCGGAGCGCACTGTTCATAGTAGCCAACCGCCGCATCCAATTCTGCCGTCGCGTTGGGATGAAACTCGACGGGCTTCATCCGTATTTGGCTCGCAACTTGGAAAACACTTCATCCGCCGGAATGGTTTTAACGCGGCCGGACAAGATTTCATCAACGCGCTTTTCCACTTCAACTTGCCACGCCTGTTGGACTTCCGCCGCATCTTCGACGGGTTCCGCATCGAGGGTTTGAATCAAGATTCGCGTCAACGCGGAGCGGTCGGATAACGACAAGCTCAACGCTTCTTCCGCCACTTGTTCCAGAGTCGCTTTCATCTTGGTTTGAAAGTAGTGGCCTTCTGCCCCAGCGTCAAGCAGCTCAATCCACCAGCCGCTTCGTCAAATCCCCATAAGCATCAATCCGCCGGTCCCGCAAAAACGGCCAGTGCGTGCGCGTGGTGTCCACGCTGGCAAGATCCACGGGCACGATCAAAATTTCTTCCTTGTCCGAGCCCGCCTTGGCGATGATTTCCCCGGACGTCCCGGCCACAAAACTCTGGCCCCAGAACTCAATGCCCGGGCCGCCCACGCCGTCCAAAACTTCGTGCCCGATGCGGTTGGTCACCGCCACGTAGCAGCCGTTCGCCACGGCGTGCGCGCGCTGGATGGTTTCCCATGCGCCGTGCTGCTTGATGCCGTATTTGCTCTTTTCCGCCGGATGCCAGCCGATGGCCGTCGGGTAGAACAGAATTTCCGCCCCCTGCATCGCCGTCAGGCGCGCGGCCTCGGGATACCACTGGTCCCAGCAGATGAGCACGCCAATCTTGCCGTACCGCGTCTGCCACGCTTTGAAGCCCAAGTCGCCGGGCGTGAAGTAAAACTTCTCGTAGAACAACGGGTCATCCGGAATGTGCATCTTGCGGTAGCTGCCCAGCAACGAGCCGTCCGCATCGATGATGGCGGCGGTGTTATGATAGACGCCGGAGGCGCGTTTCTCGAACAGCGAGGCGATGATGACGATCTTGTGCTTCTTCGCGAGCTTCTGGAACGCCTCGGTGCTGGGACCGGGAATTTTTTCCGCGAGCTTGAAATACTCGTGGTCTTCGCTTTGGCAAAAGTATTGCGAACGAAAAAGCTCCTGCGTGCAGATGATCTGGGCGCCCGCCTTCGCGGCGCGCTCGATGAGCTTGATCGTTTTCTTGAGGTTCGCGTCGGGATTGGCCGACACGTCCGTTTGGATGAGGCCGAGTTTCACCTCGGACGAAGCGGGACGTTTCATGGAAAATCAGGGCTGCTGAAATTATGGCTGTGGTTTGTCTTTGAGGCGCGCCGTCTCCTCCAGCACGATGGTCTTGAACTGTGGATCATCGGGCGCTTCCTTGGGCGCTTCCTGCCCGAACAATTCGCGGATAAACTTGCCCAGCGTCTCGTTCGTCGGACCGTAACCGGCACCGTATATGTAATACTCCAGATCAAACATTAATTTGTCAGCAGATTCATACCGCCGATTTGGGTCACGCGCAAGGCAGTGATGCAGAATGTCGTTCAGCCGGTCGTCAATGCGCGTGTCCAGCGCACGAAAATCGGGCACCGGCTGGTTCAGGATGCGGTTGCGCGATTCCTCGGCGGTCGCCCCCTTGAAAATATTCCGGCCCAGCAACAGATGCGCCAGCACCACGCCGGCGGAAAAAATGTCCGAACGCCGGTCCGTGATCTGGAAGTCCGCCTGCTCCGGGCTCATGTAATCCGGCTTGCCCGCGACCACTTCGCCCTCCTGGTCCGTCAAAAAGCCCTTGGCCTTCGCAATCCCAAAATCCGTCAGCTTCACATCGCCCTCAAACGCGATGAGGATGTTCTTGAAGCTCACGTCCCGGTGGACGATGCCCAGCGGCTTGCCGTTCTTGTCCGCCTTGGCATGCGCGTAGGCCAGTCCGCGGGCGACCCGGCTGGTGATGAACACCGCCAGTTCCTTGGGCAGCGTGCGGCGTTTGTCCGCCAGTTGATGCGTGAATTGTTCCAGGTTCACGCCCCGGATGAGTTCCATGGCGATGAACGACACCCCGTTCGCCTCGCCAAGCTGGTAGGTCTGGACGATGTTCGTGTGGATCAAGTCCGCCACGAGCTTCGCCTCGCCGACGAAGTTCTCGATGAACATCTTCTGGCTCGCAAAATTCGGCCGTATGATCTTGATGGCGACACGTTTGACAAATTCGCGCGAGCCGTGCTGTTCGGCTTCGTACACAATGCCCATGCCGCCCTCAAATATCTTGCGGACGATCTCGTAGCGGAATTCGTTCTGGATGGTGAAGAGCGCCACGAACGCATGGTCGGAAATTGCCGTCCGATGTCAAGCCCCGCCCGGCCCTGCGTATAAAAATACCTGATAATTTTTTGTTTTTTCGCTTGCTTGAAACCCGCATTGGATTTTAATTCGTCTCAAGTCTGTAGGTTTTTCGGACTAAACAAACAACAACAACAACACAACTAAGAGAACACATTATGGCTAAAGCACTCTCCAAAGCTCAAATTGCCGCGCTCGTCGCGGAGAAGAATGGTCTTTCCAAAAAGCAGGCTGTCGAGATCCTCGATTGCATCGCCCAGCTCGCGTACAAGCACGCGAAGGACACCTTCACCCTCCCTGGCATCGGCAAGCTCGTCCTCAAGAACCGCGCCGCCCGCATCGGCCGCAATCCGAAGACCGGCGAACAGATCCAGATCAAGGCCAAGCGCGTCGTGAAGTTCCGCGTCGCCAAGGCCGCGAAGGATGCCATTCTCGGCACCAAGTAATTTTGCCCTCATGAAAGGCGCCCCGGATTCCCGGGGCGCCTTTTTTATTTCCTTGAATTGCGCCCCCCGGCTTGCGAATTAAGCACGTCCGGATTTCACCCATGGTCAAATTTTTGCTCCATCGCCCCAAGTGGATCGTCGTCATCGTCGGCATCTTCGTCTTTTGGCTGACCCAGACGGAGTGGCTGACCAATGAAAAATGGTGGCAAAAGGCTGAAGGCACCCTGATCGACCGCTGCTACTTGAATCGTCCCTTTAAAAATCCCGACCCTGACATAATGCTCGTGGGCATCCAAAACAGCACCATCAGCCTGGATGAACTTGCCCCGGAAGAAATCGCCGCCTCCCCCGCCTTGCAATTAATGCAGCAACCTTGGCCGTGGAACCGGGAGGTATATGCGGCGGTTTTGGAAAAACTGATGGCGGCCGGTGCAAAAGTCGTCGTCTTCGATTTTGTGTTTGCTCAACAAACCGATGGCGATGATGTCTTTGCCCGGGCCTTGCTGAAATACAAGGACCATGTCGTCATCGGCGCACAATTTTCCCCGGAAGAATCAAACGGCGAAATTCTATTGAAGTACACCACCCCCAATGCCGGGCTGTTGCTGCCCGGCACTGAAAACATCATTGGCATGGTAAATCTCTGGGCGGATGGCGATGAAATCCAACGACGTGGCAAATACCGCACCTCCATCGAACGTGAGACTTCTTTGCAGCCGGGCATTGCCCCCGTGATGAGGGCCAAGCTGGCAAAAATGGTCAAGGACGGAAAGGCGCCCGACAAGCTGCTTCATATGAGCGCGCTCGCTGCAAAAAAATTTGCCGGCCATGTCGAAACGCCGCCTTACGACCGTGCAAATTTCATTGATTTCAGCGGCCCCAAAGGAACCTACGACGCACTGCCGCTTGAAAAAGTATTTGTGGATAAGCTTTGGAAAGCACCGCCATTCAAGGGCGGCATTATTTTCAGCAATAAAATCGTCGTCGTTGGCCCGATGGCGGATATTTTCCATGACATCCACACCACGCCTTTTGGCGACATGCCCGGCCCGGAAATTCAAGCGCAAATGATGGCCACGCTGTTGCAAAATGGATCGCTCAGTGAACCTTTGGATGCGGTAAACTTCTGGCTCGCTCTTGGCACCGTGGTTTTGGCGCTGCTCATTTGCTTTGGAATTCCTCAGGCATCGCTCAAGGGCGTCTTGCTGGCGGGCATGGCCGCGGCTTTTTTTGCAATCTGCCAGTACGCTTTCAACCGTCATAATCTTGTCATCCCCTTGATGCGGCCCCTGCTCTGTTTTGTAGTCACCGGCGCTTTCGGGATCATTTTCGAATACTCGATGGAACAACTGGAACGCCGGAGATACCGGCACATCTTCAACCGGTACGTTTCCAAAAATGTCGCCAAGGTGATTCTGGAAGACACCCGGTCGGTCGAAGATTCTCTGCGCGGAATCAAAAAGCCCGTCACGATTTTATTCAGCGACATCCGCGGCTTCACCACGATGACGGAAATGACTGACGCCGACAAACTCGTCGCGCAGCTCAACGAGTATTTTGGTGAAATGGTTGACATCATTCAGGAGAAGAACAGCGGCACCCTGCAAAAATTCATCGGCGACGCCATCATGGCGGCATGGGGCGACACCCACACGCTGGGTAGCAGTGAAGACGCCCGCCGCGCCGTCTCCGCCGCTCTAGCCATGCGTCCCGGGCTGGCCAAATTAAATGCCATGTGGAAGGACAACCCCGACCGCCAGCAGTATGCCACCGGCATCGGCGTCAATCACGGCGAAGTGGTCTACGGCAATATCGGTTCAAAAAACCGAACTGAACTGACTGTGCTGGGTGACGGCGTAAACCTGGCCGCCCGGCTCGAAAGCTCCACCAAACAGTTTCATACGGACATCTTGGTCGGTGAAGAAGCAGAAAAACTTACGCGTGAGCATTTCATTTATCGGAATGTCGGGGCCATCGCTTTCAAGGGCAAGACCCGCCCGGTGGAAACCTTTACCCTGATCAGCGACCGCACTGTGCCTCCACCTGGCTGGCTGCGGACATACCATGAGGCCATCACCCATTATCGCCAGCGCAAGTTCAAGGAAGCCATCGTCCTCTTCGACGCCGTCCAAAAACAGATCGGCCAGCAGGATTACCTGTGCGAGATGTACACCCTGCGTTGCGCAGCCTTGAGCGAGAGCCCCCCACCGGAAAATTGGGACGGCTCATTCACTCTTTCGGAGAAATAGTGGTTTCCCAGTTCAGCCTCCCGGGTGCCATCATGCCAATTTTGAGACACGGGAAATCCGCAATGTTTGTTTGCCTCGCGATGGCATGTGTGTTATTTTTAGACAGAATAGGATTGACCCGGCAGCACCCTTAATTTAGTAAATCATTTGTCGGTGAGGTGTTGTCTTTAACTCATGGAAAAGTTATGAAAAATCTAACCTGTCTGCCTTTGTTTCTCGGTTGCGTACTCGCCGTTTCCAACGCCCATGCCATCGACCTGAAGCAGTCCAAAGTCACGCAGGTCGTCAACGATGTGCAGATCATTTCCGTAGCCGACCAGCAGGAAAAGGCCGTGGCGGTGAACGACATCTTCAGCATGCCCGACATCCTCCGCACCGGCCCCGCCTCCCGCGCGGAACTGATCGCTGCGGACGAGACCGTGACCCGCGTGGGCGCGAACACCATCTTCTCCTTCGACCCTGCGACTCGCACCATCGACCTGAAGCAAGGCAGCCTGCTCTTTCATTCGCCGCACGGCAAGGGCGGCGGCACCATCCATACCGGTTCCGCCACAGCCTCGGTGCTCGGCACCACCCTCATCGTCACCACCACGCCAGACGGCGGTATGAAAGTCCTCGACCTCGAAGGCTCCGTGGAAGTGAAATTTTTGAACGGGCTCAAACAGAATCTTGCGCCCGGCAACATGGCCTTCGTCCTGCCCGGCGGCACGCAACTCTCGCCCATCATCATCTTCCGCCTCGACAGCCTGACTCAAGGTAGCAAGCTCGTGAACGGTTTCAGCGGCCCCCTCTCCTCCATGCCGCTAATCCAACAGGCCATCGACAAGCAGTTGAAAGCTCTTAATGATGGCAATTTGACAGATACTGGCAAACTGATAACCGGCGGGACAATCATTGATCTTAACACGCTACAAGCGGCCTTGGACCAATCTTTCATCAATACTCACAAGGTGACCTTGGCACTGAGTGTGGATGCCTTGATCAACCACAGCTCCCTCAGCTATGCCGGCATTCCCGTGCCACCCGAGCGCGTGTTTCTGCACGATCCGGATGCTCCATTTCTATTGCCGGGCAACACCTTTTTCCCTGTCAATCCGCCGTTCTTTGGTTTTTTTGGTTTTGCCGGCCGGGACATCACCTTCAATTCCAGTGGGAACAATCCGCTTTCCGTGGATCTGTCCCCCTACGCCTCGGTATCTGAATTCGATTTTGTGGCCGCCCGGGACATGGTCCTGAATGGCACCTTGAGCTTCGAGGGCGATAGCACCATCTTCTCACTTGTGGGCGGCCGCAGCATCACTGTGGCTGCAGGTTCAAGCATCAGCGCTGACTTCGCCAATTTCAATTGGGAAACCCCCGGCGGATTGACCCTGAATCAAGTGCACATCAGTAATAATCGCGGAAACACTGTCTTCGGTCCGGGCGGCGATTTCAACCTGAACAATTCTTACATCAACAGCTACGGCAACATCACCGTCCTCACTCCGGGCAGCATCAATATCACCCAGGGCACTTTGGGTGGCGATACGATGTTCCTGACGTCGCGTCAACATGGCGTGACCATCACTTCCAGCACCCTTTCAGTGAACAGCTTTGGCACTGTCAATGCGCCGGGTGATATCACTATCAATAATTCGACTCTGAACGCCAATACCGGCAGCGGCGGTTGGAGCCTTACCTCCTCGGCGGGCGCCCTCAACCTGTCCGGCCTCTCTGTGAATGCCAGTTCGCTGTTAGCCAAAGCCTTCACCGACCTCACCCTCGATGGAGCCGGCAGATCCCTGAACGTGGCGACCATGAACCTGACGGCCGGCGGCAATCTGAATATCAACAGCGCCAATCTGGGCGGCCTGGCTTTGGCCAACCTCATCGGCAACACCATCACCGTTTCGGACACGACCTTCAGCGCGAATGGCGTTTATAACTTTGGCGTTTCTTCCGGCCATGCCTATGTCAACGACGGGGTTCATAATGGGGCCGCCAATTTCATCCGTGATTCGATCGGCAACACCGCGCTGTCCAGCACCAGCCAGTTGGATTTCAGCACCGGTCCGAGCAGTACGGCGGGCCTGCACGTTTATTCCTCACACGCCAATTGAATTATCCGCCGGCTTTGCTAATCTCTGCCAATGAAATTGACCCGGGCGTTCATCGCGGCTGCACCCATCCTGATTTCACACACCCTCGCGCACGCGCTGCCCGCTTCCGGGCCGACGCCTGCCATTGAGCAGCTCCAAAACTCGCAACAGCAACAATTGATGGTGCCTGTTCCCGGACTGCGCGCCGGCACCAATGCCCCGGAATTGTATGCCGGTGAAAATGCGGATATTGGACCACAGCGCATTCTCGAGGTCGGCCCCAAGGCCGGCAACACCCCGCATCGCAACTGGGTTGAAGGCCAGTTGGACACTCAAATCTTCTATACCGATAATGCGAGCTATGGCCCCCAGCCACGCATCAGCAGCTGGGTTTTCGTCAACACCGTCTTGGCGGCCATTGCCCCCGATCCTTTTGAACTCGGCAACGGCAAGCTTGCCCCCGCCATCGGTTTTTCCAGCCAATGGTATAACTACAACGATGGACGGATGTCACCATTTGACTTTGACGCCCAGACCGCCTTTGCCAACCTCCGTTACTTGACGGGCAAGTGGCAGTTCAATTTGGGGGCAAATTTTACAGCCCTGAAAAGCCAGAATAATTCCCAAGGCCACGGCACCTATTCCGATACCTACCGGGAATGGCTCCCCAACGCTGGCGTCCAACGCGCTTTTTCGATCAATGATAACATGGCCTTTATCGTAGGCGATGCCGTCAGCTATCATTTCACCTGGGTTCCATCCTACACGCTGGTTGCCGACGATGTGAACGACCACCTCGACAATACACTTTATCTCACGTTTAACTGGCAGGCCACGGCCCATCTGGTCCTGCAACCCTTCTACCGGTTCCAGTACTCCTATTATCGGAATCGCTACTATGAACCCGGCACCATTCGCAACGACTATCTTAATTCGCTTGGTTTGAATGTGATGTATAATTTCAACAAATATGTCGGCTTGCGCGCCTTCTATAGCTACACCACCAAATATTCGGATGACCCTCTCACGTCCACCTACGACGAAATGAACGGTGGCTTGGGCGCCTCGTTGGATATCCGGTTCTAATTTCGTGCCGTTTAAAATCTTTTAAAGCGGAAGACCGCTTTACCTTCCGCTTTTTTATTTTTTATCCGCCTCATTCCTCGTAAGCTTCGGAAAGATAAACACAATGAAACCACGCGTTCGTTTTGCCCCCTCGCCCACCGGCTATCTGCACATCGGCGGGGCGCGCACCGCCCTGTTCAACTGGCTGTATGCCCGCCACACCGGCGGCACCTTCGTCCTCCGCATCGAGGACACCGACGACGCGCGCAACTCCCAGGAGGCCGTGGATGTCATCCTGAACGGCCTCCGCTGGCTCGGTCTCGACTGGGACGAGGGCCCCCTCACCGGTGACGCCACCGGCCCCAGCAAAGGCGATCGCGGTCCGTATTTCCAAAGCCAGCGAAAGGAAAACTACCAGCGCCGCGTCGAAGCCCTGCTCTCCCGCGGCCTCGCCTACGAACACGAAGGCGCCATCAAATTCAAGATGACCCGCGAGCCGATTCTCATCCCCGACCTCGTCGTCGGCGATGTCTTGCGGCCACTGACGGATCGCGAAGAAGTCGACCCCGACTGGGTGCTCGTCCGCAGCGACGGCCAGCCCGTGTTCCACTTCGTCAATGTCGTGGACGACCTCGAGATGGGCATCACCCACGTTATCCGCGGCGAGGATCATTTAAGCAACACTGCCAAGCACATCGCGCTGTTCAAGGCCTTTGGCGTCGAACCACCCAAGTACGCGCACATCCCGCTCATCCTGAACGCCGACGGCTCCAAGATGAGCAAACGCGACAAGGGCGCCTCGCTCACCAGCTATCTGGACGATGGTTTCCTACCCGAGGCCGTGAACAATTATCTCTGCCTCCTCGGCTGGTCACCCAAGGATAATCTCGAAAAAATGCCGCTCGCCGAAGTCGTCGGGCGTTTCGACCTGCCGCAGATTCTCCGCCACAACGCCAAGTTCGATTACGAAAAGCTCACCTGGCTCCAGGGCGAATACTGCCGCGACCTGCCTGGCGACCGTTTCTACGAACTCGGCGTCCACGCCTTCGCCAAGGCCGGCGTTGACACCAACAAGTTTCCCATCGCCTACGTGAAAGCTGCGCTCGATACCTGCAAAGGCAAGATCAAGACCTTCAACGAACTTCCCGCCTACGCCAGCTTCTATTTCCGCGACGAAATCGCCTACGATCCCGAAGCCGCCCGGAAAAGCTTCGTGCCGGAAAGCAAACCTCGTCTGGAAAAAGTCCGCGACGCCTTTGGCAGGCTTTCAACGTTCGACGCCGCCAGCATCGAAGCCGCCCTGAAAGCCACCGCCGCCGAACTCGGCGTGAAGGTGGGCGTGCTCATCCACC
This sequence comes from Verrucomicrobiia bacterium, assembly GCA_031290985.1. Taxonomy (GTDB): domain Bacteria; phylum Verrucomicrobiota; class Verrucomicrobiia; order Limisphaerales; family UBA11358; genus UBA11358. The sequence continues at coordinate 16,439 of JARLJW010000024.1, forward strand.
CCACGCGCCTCGCCACCACCGGCCACCCTCACGGCCCGAGCCTGTATCATTTGCTGGAAGTGCTGGGGAAAGAGAAAGTGCTGCGGCGGATTGAAAAGGGGCTGGGTTCCTGCTGGTAAAGCATAAATTGCGCTTGCAAAGCCAGCATACTCAAAGCAGTTTAAACCCATGAGTAAAGTCGCTCAAATCGAAGCCGAGTTGGAAACGCTTTCGCAGGCGGAACTCCGCGAAATTCGCAACTGCCTTGATGACTTGATTGAAGACGATTTGGAATTCACGCCGGAATTTGAGGCTGCCTTGGGGAAATCCGAGGCAGAGATGGTCTCCGGGATTCGTCCGCGCACACGCCAGCCGTGAGCATGAGCGCGGCCCTGCAAATTTGTTATACCACGTTTGACGCCGCCTTTCTTAAGCTGCCGCCGGAAATCCGTGCGCGCATTGAAACCAAGGTTGATGAAATGGGCTTGCGGCTCAAAACCTTTCCCCACCATCGCCTGAAGGGACACGACCGCTGCCGGCTGCGCGTAGGAGATTACCGGATTATCTACGCCTTCGATGCAGAACGAAACATCATCCACCTGCTCGGCGTCGGCCATCGCCGGGAAATTTATCGTGGCCTCTGAATCAAACATAATTGCAGCCGGTATTGCCCATGCCTCCCTGCCGATTGGCCGCCACCGGCCACCCTCACGGCCCAAGCCTGTATCATTTGCTGGAAGCGCCGGGGAAAGACACGGTGGTGGTTAGGATTGAAAAAGGGCTGGCAACGATTGGCTAAATCACGATTGAGATAATGCCTGCAAATCAAGAAGCAATTGCGTTCGTTGAATTCTTTATGAGCTTTGGAATTCCATGCCTTGGACTTGGTGTTTGGCTCATGCGGAGAGAGCTTGCCCCGAAACACTGGCTGCACGTTAATGGAACCATCAAAAATGTATACATGGCCGAACGCACAACGGGAGAACCCTGTGTGGGCAAAGTATGCATACCAGCAGTCGAGTATGTCTATCAGTACAACGGGCAAACATTCAAATCAACCCGCCGCCGTGCCTGCAACTATGTTGCGGGCAATAAAATCTCTGCTGCAGCAATCTCTTCTCGCTATCCCGTAGGCAGTAGTGTGAAAGTCTTAATCAACCCCGGGAAGCCAGCCCTGTCTGCCCTGGAATATGGCACTTCGCCGCTAAGTTGGATCCTTATTGGACTGGGCGCATTCCTGACCGGATGTGGGATTCTCCCATTCTTTTTGAAATAATTTCAATCTATCCTCCCGGGGTGTTGACTGACTTTTTTGACACCATATGTGTGCGGGTGACTTGGAAAAGAGGAGGATTTCGCACGACCGAAAGAGCGGCGCTGAAGCGACCGCACCCCAAATACTTCGCGCCGTCCGTTGCAACATGAAAACTTGCGCCGGTTGACCGCTCTGGCAGCAGCAGGCGAAAGCCTGACTCTACTTTGCCTTCACAAACTTCACATCCACCGGTGAACCAATGGCAAGAGACTGCCCGGTGGGAGAGAGCTTTCCAGTCTTGGCATCAATCGCGAAGACAGCCGCATTGTCGGATTTTTGGTTGCCGGTCACGAGCCAATGGCCGGTCGGATCGATGCCCAGTCCGCGTGGCACTTGGCCACCGGAGGACAAGTTTTGCACAAACTGTAAGCGGCCGTTTTTTTTCGCCACGCTGAAAACACTCACGCTGTCATGCCCGCGCAGGGTGATGTAAACAAACTTGCCCGACGGATGCATCAGGATTTCCGCCGCTGTGTAACTGTCCTTCAATACCTCGCCCGGCGGCAAGACATCCACAGTTTCCAGCGCGGTCAAGCCACCGTGTTTGGCGTCCCACGCAAATGAAGTGATGGTGCAACCCATTTCATTCGCGACATAGGCGAATTTGCCATTGGGACTGAATGCCAGATGGCGGGAGCCGGAACCGGGCGGCACGGTGCCAAAGGGAATCTCATTCGTCGTCAGCGTCGCGTCGGCGCTGTTGAGCTTGTAGATCATCACCTTGTCCAGGCCCAGGTCACAGGCGAGCGCAAAATGATTGCTCGGATCAGTCGTGATAAAATGCGCATGGGCGGAAGCCTGGCGTTTGGTGTTCACACCGCTGCCATGATGCAGGATGACCGTACCGTCCGCACCAATGCTGCCGTCGGGGTTGAGGCGGAAAGATTTCACGCTGCCGCCGCCGTAGTTCGCCGCGAGCAAAACTTTGCCGGCGGCATCCACGCTCACGTGACACGGCCCCACGCCGCCGGATGATTTCTCATTCAGGAAGGTCAGGTGACCGGAGGTTTTGTTGATGGCAAAAGCGCTGATGGCCCCGGCGTTTTCACCATTAAAAGATTTTATGCTGTTCGCGGCGTACAGGAATTTTTCATCCGACGAGATGGCGAGGAAACACGGGCTGGGCGTGGCGGCGGCCAGTTCCGGCGCGGAGAGTTTTCCCGCATCCGCATCCAGCCGCGACACATAAATGCCCCGGCTCAGGGCGTTGGTGTAGGTGCCAAAATAGGCCAGAAACTCCCTGGCGGGAACGGCGACGGCAAAGGCCATGGCCGCCATCGCCACGAACAATTTCCTGCACGGAACCGATTTCACACCACGAACTCAAGTTCCTGCCGGTGTGGAATAAGGCCGCGTTCAAAGGCCTGGCCGAGGAAGCGGCGGATGGATTCCCTGCCCTTCTCACCATAATCGAGCGTCCAATGGTTCACGTACATGCCCACGAACTTGTCCGCCAGGTCACGGCCCATGTCGCGCGCATATTGCAGGGCGTGCTGCACGGCTTCGGGGCGATGATCAAGGCTGTATTGGATGCTGGCGGTGAGCGTGTCGGAGATTTGCTTGCGCACAGCCGGCGCAAATTTCTTGTGGATGACATTCCCGCCGAGCGGCAACGGCAATCCGTCCTGCTCCCGGCCCCACCAGACCCCAAGATCTTCACACACGACGAGGCCCTCATTCTGATACGTGAGCTGGCCTTCATGGATGATGAGCCCCACATCCGCCGCGCCGCTGCGAACGGCTTTGAAAATCTGGTCGAAGGGGACCACGATGTAATTGAAGTCCTTCGCCGGTTTGCCCAACCACAGTTGCAAGGCCAGAAAGGCGCTGGTCATGGTTCCCGGCACGGCAATCTTCTTTTTGGCGACCTCGGCCTTGGAAAATTTGGTTTTCGAAACGAGCATCGGCCCGTAGCCGTCGCCCATGCTGGCCCCGCTGGGCAGCAGGGCATATTTGTCGGAAACGAAGGCGTAGGCGTGGATACTGACGGCGGAAATATCCAGTTCGCCACGGGTGGCGCGCTCGTTAAGCGTTTGGATGTCCTGCAGAATATGCTCGAAGTGAAAGCCGTGCGTTGGAATGAGTTCCTTCGCGAGCGCGTAAAACATGAACGCGTCGTCAGGGTCGGGCGAGTGGCCCAGGGTCAAAGTCGTTTTTGCCATGCGCGGAAATTAAACCACGCGGCCAGCGCTGTCACGACGAGAAGCTTTACCAAGGGAATTTCTGGCATGATGCTATGCAAAGATTCACCGGCCTTACACGCACGCGCCCCGACCATCTCTGCTGCCGCCGACCGCCACCTCCTTATGGCACGATTGATACGACAGAAAAAACTAGTGGGCGCGTGCGTTGTACAACCTCCTTGGATTTCAACTGAAAAACAAACGGTACATCCCCACACTAACCCGTTTGTCTTCCTGTTCCCCACCCAAATTCACAACAACCGCAACCGAGACACCTATAGCAAAGGCAATGCCAACCCCTGAAATTGATGTTTTACAGGCGTTTTTGAGATTATTCACCGCCACCAAGGCAAATTCGCTGTCGCTTTTTATACATCTATAAAAATTCGCCACAGGCAATTATCCATTTGACCGTCTTTGCAGCGCTTAAAGAAATACCGTAGCCGTTCGGAGGAGGATTTTTGGTTTGGTGAGCGGTGCCGATCATCGGCCCTGGCGGAGGAGTCCCACAAGTCGGGGTGACTGAAGCCAAAACCCCAAAAGAGCACCTCTTTTCTCCGCAGCCGAACGGCTTCAGAATTTCTAAAAACACCCCAAGAGCTAGCAATTTAGGGCTTATACGCCGCATCAGGTCTTCTTAAATCAACTGGCAAAAATATTTCTCCCAGTCAATAAATGGCGCACGTTTAGCAATTAAAGGGAAGTCGCCGGGGGGATTCGCTGCAAAATTGTGCACGTAAATTTGATTCAGCATATAAACAAAATATGAGCATTCCTTCCACTTCCAGCCCGGGCATCGAAGCGGCCCATGATATCCTGCGCCAGTCCAGCCGCCGCCCGCTTGATCCGATTCTTTCACCCAAATCCGTCGCCGTCATCGGCGCCACCGAACGCAAGCGCAGCGTCGGTCGCACGGTGATGAGCAACCTCATCGCCGGCGGGTTTGCCGGAAAAATTTATCCCGTCAATCCGATCCAGGAAACCATCCTGGGCCTGCACGCCTATCCCAAAGTCGGCGCGTTGCCCGAAGTGCCCGACCTCGCCGTCATCATCACCCCGCCCAAAACGGTGCCCGGCATCATCAAGGAATGCGCTCAGGCCGGCATCCCCGGCGTGATCATCATCTCCGCCGGCTTCAAGGAATCCGGCGCCGAGGGCGTCGCGCTGGAACAGCAGGTCATGGAAGAAGCCCGGCGCGGAAATATCCGCATCGTCGGGCCGAACTGCTTGGGCGTGATGGTTCCCGGTCACAAATTTAATGCCACCTTTGCCGCCGACATGGCCAAGGCCGGCAGCGTCGGCTTCATCAGCCAGAGCGGTGCGCTGTGCACGGCGATCCTGGACTGGAGCTTGAAGGAAAACGTCGGCTTCAGCGCGTTCGTTTCGCTCGGCTCCATGCTCGACGTGAGCTGGGGCGACCTGATCTATCATTTGGGCGATGATCCGAACACCAAGAGCATCGTCATCTACATGGAATCCATCGGCGACGCGCGCGGCTTCCTGTCCGCCGCGCGTGAGGTGGCGTTGACCAAGCCGATCATCGTCATCAAACCCGGCCGCACCGAGGCCGCGGCCAAGGCCGCCGCCTCGCACACCGGTTCGCTCACCGGCAGCGATGAAGTCCTGCAGGCGGCCTTCCAACGCGTGGGCGTCCTGCGCGTCGAGGCCATCTCTGAACTGTTCGACATGGCGGAAGTCCTCGCCAAGCAGCCGCGCCCCAAAGGTCCGCGCCTGACCATCGTGACCAACGCCGGCGGTCCGGGCGTGCTCGCGGTCGACATGCTCATCACCAGCGGTGCGCAACTGGCCGACCTCGCGCCGGAGACGATGACCTCTTTGAATCAAATCCTCCCGCCAACCTGGAGCCATAGCAATCCGGTGGACATCATCGGCGACGCCGGCCCGGAACTGTACGCCAAGGCGGTGGACATCACGGCCAAAGACCCGAACACCGACGGGCTGCTTGTCATCCTTACGCCGCAGGCGATGACCGACCCGACCGCGACCGCCGAGGAACTGAAGCCGTTCGCCCATATCGAAGGCAAACCGATTCTCGCGAGCTGGATGGGCGTCGGCCAGGTCGAGAAGGGCGAGGAGATCCTCAATGCCGCAAAAATCCCCACCTTCAAGTACCCCGACCGCGCGGCCAAGGCGTTTTATTACATGTGGCTCTACAGCGAAAATTTGCGTTCGCTTTATGAAACGCCGCAGGCACCGGCCCAAAACAGCCATGGCTTCACCGACCGCGAGGCGGCCGCCAAGCTCATCGCCGATGTCCGCAAGACGGGCCGGACGATCCTCACCGAATTTGAATCGAAACAGCTCCTGAACACCTATGGCATCCCCACCGTTGAGACGCACATCGCGTTGACGGAAAGCGATGCCGTGAAGGAGGCCGCCCGGCTCGGTTTCCCGGTCGTGCTCAAGCTGTACTCCGAAACGATCACGCACAAGACGGATGTCGGCGGCGTGCAGCTCAACCTGCGCACGGCCTCCGCCGTCCGCCAGGCGTGGAAAGCGATCGAAAGCTCCTGCGCCAAGAAGGCGGGCAAGGAACATTTCCTCGGCGTCACCGTCCAGCCGATGATCAAGCTCGAAGGCTACGAACTCATCATCGGCAGCAGCGTGGATGCCCAGTTCGGCCCGGTGCTGCTCTTCGGCACCGGCGGCCAGCTCGTCGAAGTCTACAAGGACCGCGCGCTCGGACTCCCGCCGCTGAACGGCACCCTGGCGCGGCGCATGATGGAGCGCACCAAAATCTTCACCGCGCTCAAGGGCGTGCGGGGACGCAAGGCCGTCGACATCGCCGGCCTTGAACAGTTGATGGTCCGCTTCAGCCAGTTGGTGGTTGAACAACCCTGGATTTCTGAAATCGACATCAACCCCCTCCTGGTCTCATCGGAACGGATTTTTGCCCTCGACGCCCGCGTCGTTTTGCACGACCCGAAGACGCCGGAAGACAAGCTGCCGCATCCGGCCATCCGCCCGTATCCGGTGCAGTATGTCACGCCGTGGAAGCTGAAGAACAAGGCGCCCGTGACCATCCGCCCGATCCGGCCCGAGGACGAGCCGCTCATGGTCAAATTCCACGAGACACTGTCCGAGGAAAGTGTTTATCACCGCTACTTCCAGGCCCTGCATCTGGAGCAACGCATCACGCACGAACGCCTGACGCGCATCTGCTTCAACGATTACGACCGCGAAATCGCGCTCGTGGCCGAATCGAAGCCGCTGAGCGACGACGAGGAACGGAAAATCCTCGGTGTCGGCCGGTTAAGCAAGCAGCACGGCACAAACGAGGCGGAATTCGCGATCCTCGTTAACGACCACTGGCAGAACCTCGGCCTCGGCCATGAACTGCTCAAGCAGCTCATCGAAGTCGGCCGCGCGGAAAAACTGACCCGCATCGTCGGCGAAATCCTCGCCGAGAACAACGCCATGCGCCACATCTGCAAAAAGCTTGGATTCAAGATCACCACCGACGAGGGCAACCGCACCTGCTCCGCCCAATTTAAATATTGATGCCATGAAAAAAACGCCCGTTTTCAAAACCATTGACGGCTGCGAGGCCGCCGCTTACGTCGCCTATCGGCTGAATGAGTCGATGGCCATCTACCCCATCACCCCCTCGTCGCCCATCGCCGAGTGGTGTGACCAGTGGGCATCAGAAGGCAAGAAAAACCTGTGGCACACCACCCCCGCCATCATCGAAATGCAAAGCGAGGGCGGAGCTGTCGGCGCCGTCCACGGCATGTTGCAAACCGGTTCGCTGGCCACCACCTTCACCGCGTCGCAAGGCCTGCTGTTGATGATCCCCAACATGTTCAAGATCGCCGGCGAACTGCTGCCGACGGTTTTTCACGTGACCGCCCGTACGGTGGCCACGCATGCCCTCTCCATCTTTGGTGACCACGGTGACATCATGGCCGCCCGTTCCACCGGCTGGGGCATGCTCGGCGCCGCCTCGGTCCAGGAGACGATGGATTTCGCGCTCATCTCCCAGGCGGCGGCGTTGCGGACGCGGCTGCCGTTCATCCATTTCTTCGACGGCTTCCGGACGTCGCATGAAGTTTCCAAGATTGAGATGCTCGATGAATCAGTTCTGCGGGCGTTGATCGATGACAAGTTGATTGCCGAATTCCGTTCCCGCGGCATGACGCCGGACCGGCCGGTGCTGCGCGGCACGGCCCAAAATCCCGACGTGTTTTTCCAGGGCCGCGAGGCGGCCAACCCGGTTTACAGTTCCTGCCCGGGCGTCGTCCAGAAGGTCATGGATGAATTTGCGGAACTCACCGGCCGCCAGTACAACCTCTTTGAATACTTCGGCGCGCCGGACGCGGAAACGGTCGTCGTGCTGATGGGTTCCGGTTGCGAAGCCGTCCATGAAACCGTGGAACACTTGAACCGTCACGGCGAAAACATCGGGGTCGTGAAGGTGCGCCTGTACCGCCCGTTCGACGGCCGGCGCTTTGTCGAGGCGTTGCCGCCCTTCGTGCGGAAAGTCATCGTCCTCGATCGCACCAAGGAACCCGGTGCCACGGGCGAGCCGCTGTATCAGGATTGTGTCACGGCCATCCTCGAAGAAGTGGCCGCCGGCTCCTCCAACCTCAAGGCCATTCCGACGGTTTTGACCGGCCGCTACGGCCTGTCCTCCAAGGAATTCACCCCGGCGATGGTCAAGGCCGTCTTTGACAATGCGAAATCCGCCCTGCCGAAAAACCATTTCACGGTCGGCATCAACGACGACGTCTCCCACAGCAGCCTGCCCGTGGACGAGAATTTTTCAACCGAGCCGGCCAACGTCGTGCGCGCCTTGTTCTACGGGCTGGGAGCGGACGGCACCGTGGGGGCCAACAAAAACTCCATCAAGATCATCGGCGAGGAAACCGACAATTATGCCCAGGGCTATTTCGTCTACGACTCCAAGAAATCGGGATCAATGACCGTTTCGCATCTGCGCTTCGGGCCCAAGCCGATCCGTTCGAGTTACCTGATTACCAGCGCGAACTTTGTCGCGTGCCATCTGCCGGGATTTTTGGACCGGTACGAAATGCTGCGCAGCCTGGTGCCGGGTGGAACGTTCCTGCTGAACACGCCGCACTCCCAGGCAGAGATTTGGGCCCGCCTGCCCTCACCGGTGCAGGTCGAACTGCTCGCCAAGAAGGCGAAGTTCTTCGTGATTGACGCCACCAAGGTGGCGCGCGAAAGCGGCATGGGCGGTCGCATCAACACCATCATGCAGGTCTGCTTCTTTGCGCTCTCCGGGGTGCTGCCCAAGGACGAGGCGGTTGCCGCCATCAAGAACTCCATCAAGAAAACCTACGGCAAAAAAGGCGAGGAAGTCGTGAAGATGAACTTGCAGGCCGTGGACAACACGCTTGCGCATCTGCACGAGGTGCTGGTGGCAAATAACAAGCTGAACGGCACCGGGCCGTTGCTGCCGCCGATCTCGCCGGACGCCCCGCCGTTTGTGCGCGACATCTTGGGCAAGATCGCCTCCGGCTTTGGCGATGAACTGCCCGTCAGCGCCTTCCCCACGGACGGCACATTCCCCACGGCGACGACGCAGTTTGAAAAGCGCAACCTCGCGCTCGACATCCCGGTCTGGGACGAAAAAACCTGCATCCAATGCTTGAAATGCGTGGCGATCTGCCCGCACGCCACCATCCGGGCGAAGGTCTATGATGCCGCTTGCCTGAAAGATGCCCCGGCCGCCTTCAAGCGGACCGATTCCCGCGTGCCGGAATTCAAAGGCCTGAAGTTTTCGCTGCAGGTCGCGGCGGAAGATTGCACAGGCTGCGCTTTGTGCGTGGATGTCTGCCCCGCGAAAAATAAATCCGAGGCGAAGCTCAAGGCCATCAACATGCAGCCCCAGGCCCCGTTGCGGGCGGCGGAGCATGACAACTGGAATTTCTTCCTCACCCTGCCGGAATTCGACCGGCGCAAGATCAAAAACACGGCGCTGCGCCAGCAACAAATCCTCCAACCGCTGTTTGAATTTAGCGGCGCGTGTGCCGGCTGCGGCGAGACGCCCTACGTCAAGATGCTCTCGCAACTGTTCGGCGACCGCGCGGTCATTGCCAACGCCACGGGCTGCTCTTCCATCTATGGCGGCAACCTGCCGACGACGCCTTACGCGACCAACAAATGCGGTCGCGGGCCGACGTGGTGCAATTCATTGTTCGAGGACAATGCCGAATTCGGCCTCGGCTTCCGCGTCTCGATCGACAAGCAGAACGAACTGGCCAAAGAACTTCTGAAGAAGCTGTCCCCGGAATTGGGCGATGACTTCACAATGCAAATCCTCCTGGCCGACCAAAGTGATGAAGCGGGCATTTACAGCCAGCGCGAACGCGTTGCGACGCTGAAGGAAAAACTCAAGACGCTGGACAGCAGCGACGCCCAGCTTCTCAAATCGCTGGCCGACCAGCTCGTGAAGAAATCCGTCTGGATCCTGGGCGGCGACGGCTGGGCTTACGACATCGGCTACGGCGGCCTAGACCATGTCCTTGCCAGCGGTCGCAAGGTGAACGTGCTCGTCATGGACACGGAAGTATATTCCAACACCGGCGGCCAGATGAGCAAAGCCACGCCGCGAGGTGCGATCGCCAAATTCGCCGCCGGCGGCAAACCGGCGGGCAAGAAGGATCTCGGCCTCATCGCCATGAGCTACGGCAACATCTATGTCGCCAGCGTGGCCATGGGGGCGAAGGACGAGCACACGCTCAAGGCATTCATCGAGGCCGAATCATTCCCCGGGCCCTCGCTCATCATCGCGTACAGCCATTGCATCGCCCACGGCATCGCGCTGGACACGGGCATCGGCGCCCGGCAGCAAAAACTCGCGGTGGAATCCGGCCAGTGGCTGCTCTACCGCTATGACCCGCGGCGCGCCGAACGTGGCGAGAATCCGTTGCAACTGGATTCCAGTGCGGCGAAATACAAGGTGAAGGACTTCATGCTCACGGAAAACCGGTTCAAGATGCTCACCAAGAGCAAGCCCGATGACGCGAAGAAGTTCTTTGAGCAATCCCAGTCGGATGCTGAACGCCGCTGGAAATTTTATCAATTCCTATCTGCCCGCGACACGAAACCCGCGTCCGTGCCTTCGCCAACAACGGCGGCGGCCCCGTCCGCCTAATCCTCAACCAGAGAAAACCATGGATCTCACCACAAACTACCTCGGTCTGAAACTGCGGTCGCCGCTGGTCGTCGGGGCATCGCCGCTTTCGGAAAACATCGACAACCTCAAGCGGATGGAGGATGCGGGTGCCAGCGCAATCGTGCTGCATTCCCTCTTCGAAGAACAGTTGCGCCAGGAACGCCTGGAATTGCACCGGAATCTGGAACAAGGCACGGAAAGCTACGCCGAGGCGCTGAGTTATTTCCCCGAGGCCGGCGAATACCGCCTTGGGCCGGAGGAATATCTCCGCCATATCGGCCGCGCCAAGAAAACGCTGGCTGTCCCTGTCATCGCCAGCTTGAACGGCTCCTCCGCCGGGGGGTGGACCGAATATGCCAAACAAATCCAGCAGGCCGGCGCGGATGCGCTGGAGCTGAACATCTATCATATCCCGACCGACCCCGACCAGTCCGGCGCGGATCTCGAGGAAAATTATCTGAACATACTGCGCTCCGTGCGCACGGAAGTTAAGATTCCCGTGGCCGTCAAGCTGAGCCCGTTCTTCACCAACTTTGCAAATGTCGCCAAGCGGTTTGACGCCGCCGGTGCGAACGGGTTGGTGTTGTTCAACCGCTTCTATCAGCCGGACATCGACTTGGAAGACCTCGAGGTGAAGCCTAACATCCTGTTAAGCACGCCCATGGCCATGCGGCTGCCGCTGCGGTGGATCGCCATCCTGTACGGACGGCTCCAAGGCAGCCTGGCAGCCACGAGCGGCATCCATCGTGCCGGTGATGTGCTGAAAATGTTAATGGCCGGGGCGGATGTGACGATGCTGTGTTCTGCCGTGATTCGCCATGGTTTCCCCCAGATCGCCCTCATCGAGAGCGACCTGGTCCAATGGCTGGAAGAACATGATTACGAATCCGTCAAACAGATCAAAGGCAGCCTGAGCCAGAAGAATTGCGCGGAGCCAACGGCATTTGAGCGCGCTCAATACATGAAGGCGCTCAGCACCTACCATCTCTGATCTGACAATCGTACGGCCGCATTCACCTTGCCAGGTGGTTGCGGCCGTTTTGCTTTTTAATTTTTACTGGAAAGGGTTTTGCCTTGCCTTGACGACCTTGCCGGGAGTGTCGGCATCCGTCACCACGGATGACCAGGAAGTTGAAACCCGATACGCCTGCGTTAAAACACTTCCGCGCGCAGACCGGTATCATGGCGGACAGTCTGTGCGATTTGCGACAGAACGCGCAACGGCAGATGGCCCCATTCAGGATGCACCCCGGGGCGGGCGGCGGAATAGATCTGCACCAGCGAAATCTGGGTGCCGGCGTCTTTCAATTCCTTCAAACGCTGGGCATACTGCTTGATTTCCTCGAAGGGCGGTTCATCCCCGTGGATGGCCGCGAACAGGCTTTGGATGACCACCGGGCGTTGCTGCCCGACGAGCTGGATGTTGGCCAGGATCTTCTCCAGCTTCACATCCGGCCGGTTCACCTTGTCCACAAAGGCCTGCGTGCCCCCGTCCAGCTTGATCCAGACTTCATCCGACCGGGTGAGGAACTCCAGGCCCCGCAGCACCGACGGCTGGTCCAGGCCGGTTCCGTTGGTGATGAGGACAATCTTAAAAAATCCACCGAGCGCGCGCACGCGTACCACCGCCTGCACCGCCTCAAAAAAATTCGCCGCCAGGGTCGGTTCGCCATCACCGCTCAGCGCCACATGCCGCAGCTTGAGCAGTTCACCGGGCAGCGCCTGATACGACGCACGCTGGCGCAACTGCCCCTGCTCCACCGCCTGGATCGCCCGGCGTAATTCCGTGGCCATGACTTCCGTGACCAGCCTCATCTCGGTGGAAGGCTCGCGTCGGTCCACTTCACAATAGGAACAATCAAAATTGCAACGGCGGTCGGGATTCATGTTCACGCCCAAGGAAAGCCCGCCCGCCCGCGAGGAGATGACCGCATACACGAACCGGTTTCCAAAAAAGTCGCGCGGCCGGTCGAACGCCGTCTCCCGTGACGGGGCATGATATACCAACGGCTGCTTCTTTTTGAGAGGCGGTGCCATGGTTGATTTGGTGTCTGTTACTTCCACGATGTAAAGCAGCCTAGTTCCACCCGGAAATATGAGCCACACCCTGATTGCTGAAACATAGACAATTTTTGCCCAGTGGAATTTTTTGCCCGGCAGGCCTTTTCTTGACCTGCGATTGTCGACTTCTTAAAAAAGACCCCGTAAATATTGGCAGAAATCTAATTTGTGCTAGTTTCACAGCATGAGCATTAATTATTCACCAAGACACGACCGCACAGCGTGGCTGATAGCCGGTGAAGCGCTATGCCGGCTGCCTCCTCGCCAGCCAAACGGCCAAGCCTGGCACATTATCCTGCTGGGCGCACCAGGCGTCGGCAAGGGTACGCAGGCGGAACAACTCTGCGAACGCCTCGGCACCTGCCATCTTTCCACCGGCGACGTATTTCGCGCTGCCAAGTGCGCGGATGAAGCACACCAGACCGGTTCCATGCGCGCAGCCTTGCAGTTTATGCGGCGGGGCGAACTGGTGCCGGACGAGACGGTTTTGAGCCTCGTTGCCGAACGACTCCGCTGCCTGCGTTGCCCGGGCGGTTTTTTGCTCGATGGCTTTCCTCGCACCGTGGTCCAGGCGGAAGCGCTGGACAATTTACTGGAGCGTGCCGGAGTCAAGCTTGACATCGTGCTGAACTACGAACTGCCTATGGAGACGATCATCGCCCGCATTTCCGGCCGGCGCACCTGCGCGCATTGCAAGGCGGTTTTCCACCTGGCCACCCGGCCACCCAAATCGGCGGGACTCTGCGACCACTGCAGCGGCGCATTGCTGCAGCGCGAAGACGACCTTCCCGAAACCGTCACGGCCCGCATGAAACTTTACGAGGCGAACATCCACCCGCTGATTGAGTTTTACCGGCAACGCCGGCTGTTGGTAAACATCTCCGCCGCCGGTTCCCCCGGGGAAATTATTTCAGCGCACCTGCCAAACCGCCCTGCCACGCTGATTTCGCGCACGATTTCATCCCCCGGGCAGGGGCAAACTGGCCGGCACCCGTTTTACCAGCCACCGCTTTCGGTCCGCCGGTGACTCGTCATAGGTCAATTGTTGCAAAATTATTGTCAAGTTTGGGCAAGCCCTTTTCCAACTTATGCATCAGATTTAGTCTGCGGATTGCGTTTTTTGTTAAGCAGTTTTAATCGCCAGTCGATATTAAATTATATATGCACTCATCTAAAATCCTCCGGGCAACAGCCTTGACGGCAACCTTACTCGCCTCCAGCGTCGCGCTCCACGCCAGCGAAGCTGACCTGAAGATCCCGCCGCTCGACACGGTGAGATTTGACGCTCTCGGCGGCATCAGCGGCATCACCCTCATGTATCTGGGCATCCTCGTCTGCGCCATCGGCGCGGTCTTCGGGCTCGCCCAATACCACCGGACCAAACAGCTGCCGGTACACCAGTCGATGGCTGACGTCTCCCGGATGATCTGGGAGACCTGCAAGACCTACCTGTTTCAACAGGGCAAATTCCTGGCCACCCTGTGGCTGCTCATCGCGGCCTGCATATTTTGCTACTTTAAAATCTTGGAACACCAGTCGTTCGGCAATGTCGCCGTGATCCTCATCGCCTCGGTGCTGGGCATCCTCGGGAGCTATGGGGTCGCGTGGTTCGGCATCCGGATCAACACCATTGCCAACTCCCGCACCGCGTTCTCTTCACTGGCGGGCAAGCCGGTCGCCCTGGTCCGGATCCCGTTGCGCTCCGGCATGAGCATCGGCCTCCTGCTCGTGTGCGTCGAATTATTTTTCATGATCTCCATCCTGATCTTTCTCCCGCGGGAACTGGTCGGTCCTTGTTTCATCGGGTTCGCCATCGGAGAATCGCTGGGCGCCTCCGTCCTCCGCATCGGCGGCGGCATCTTCACCAAGATCGCCGATATCGGCTCCGACCTGATGAAAATCGTCTTCAAGCTCCCCGAAGATGATCCGAAGAATCCTGGCGTGATCGCCGACTGCACGGGTGACAACGCGGGCGACTCCGTCGGCCCGACGGCGGACGGCTTCGAAACCTACGGCGTCACCGGCGTCGCGCTCATCGCGTTTCTGGCATTCGCCCTCGCGGGCTCCCCGGTGGTTTGCGCCACGCTCATCATCTGGCTGTTCGCCATGCGGGCCCTGATGATTCTCACCTCGCTCGCCGCCTACTTTTTTAACGACGGGATCACCCTGGCAAAATTCGGCGATAAAAAGGACTTTGATTTTGAAGCGCCGCTGACGCATCTCGTCTGGATCACCTCGGGGGTGTCCATCGTCATCACGTTTGCCGCGAGCTACGCGCTGCTCGCCGGGCAAACGGGCCTCGACCCACGTCTTTGGTGGGTGCTGTCGGCCATCATCTCTTGCGGCACGATCGCCGGCGCGGTGATCCCCGAGTTCACCAAGGTCTTCACCAGCACCAAATCGGAGCATGTGCGCGAAATTACGACCTGCTCCAAGCATGGCGGCGCGTCGCTGAACATCTTGTCCGGCATGGTGGCGGGAAATTTCTCCGGCTTCTGGATGGGCTTGTGCATCCTGACTCTGATGCTGGCGGGCTGGCTGCTGGCGACGTTCCACGGTTCGCCCATCCTCGCGCTGATGCCCGACAAATTTCTTTTCGCCGCGCCCATCTTCGCCTTCGGCCTGGTGGCATTCGGGTTCTTGGGCATGGGCCCGGTGACCATCGCCGTGGACAGCTATGGCCCCGTGACCGACAACGCCCAGTCCGTTTACGAACTGAGCCGGATTGAAGCCATCCCCGGCATCAAGAATGAAATCATCCGCAAGTTCGGTTTCACTCCAGACTTTGAAAATGCCAAGCTGCTCCTTGAAAAGAACGACGGGGCCGGCAACACCTTCAAGGCCACCGCCAAACCCGTGCTCATCGGCACGGCGGTCGTCGGGGCAACGACCATGGTTTTCGGCATCATCATCCTGCTCGAAAACATGTACGGCAACGTGGTCAGCCATTTGAGCCTCGTGCAGCCGGAAATCATCCTGGGTCTGCTCATGGGTGGCGCGGTGATCTATTGGTTCACCGGTGCCTCCTGCCAGGCGGTCGTCACCGGGGCCTATCGCGCGGTGGTGTTCATCGAGAAAAACATCAAGCTCGACTCGACCACGGCGTCGGAAAAAGACAGCAAGGAAGTCGTCCGCATCTGCACCGTTTATGCGCAGAAGGGCATGTGGAACATTTTTATCGTCGTTTTCTGCCTGGCGCTGTCGCTGGCGTTCTTTGATCCATATTTCTTTGTCGGCTATCTTATCGCGATCGCATTCTTTGGATTGTTCCAGGCCATCTTCATGGCCAACGCCGGCGGGGCGTGGGACAACGCTAAAAAGATCGTCGAAGTGGATCTGCGGCAGAAAGGCACCCCGCTCCACGCCGCGACCGTCGTGGGCGACACCGTGGGCGACCCGTTCAAGGACACCTCGTCCGTGGCGTTGAATCCGGTGATCAAGTTCACGACGCTCTTTGGCTTGCTGGCCGTGGAAATCGCCGTGACCATCCAAAGCCAGCCTTTGAAGTTGCTCATCGGGGCGGTCTTTTTTGCCATCGCGCTGAAATTCATCCACCGCTCGTTTTACGGCATGCGCATTCCGGACGAGGAACTCGCGTCCGCCGAACCTCAAGATGCCGCTCCTAAAACCGAAACGGGCAAGTCAGCCGACTCGACCAAGACCACGACCAATGGCTTTGTTGCGCGCGAAGGGGTGACCCTCAAATTCTAAAGGAGTAGATCATGCTAAACGAACAGGCCCTTGAAAAATTTCCGCTGGCGCTCAAGCTGCGTGACGGGACCGCGGTCACCGTTCGCCCGTTAGGCAAGCGCGATGAAGCCAAACTGCACAAGTTTCTCCTCGCGGTGCCGGAAGAAGAGCGGCTGTTTATCAAGCAGTCCATCTCCAACCGGGACGTGGTACGTCAGTGGTGCCGCCATGCGGACTTTGACCGCAACCTGCCGCTGCTCGTCCTGCACGGGCAGAAAATCATCGGCGAAGCCACGCTGCACCAACGGTTCGGCGGGTGGAAGCGGCATATCGGCCTCATCACCCTGCTCACGCATCCCGAATATCGCGGCCGCGATGTCTCAAAAATTCTGGTGGCCGAGCTGATTGAAATCGCCCGGCACTGCGGATTACGGCGGCTCGAAGCCGAGGTCAACGGCGAGCGTAAGATCGCACTCCGTACGCTCTCGCACCTTGGCTTCAGTCCGCTCATGCACCTTGAGGATTACGTCGTGGACATGAAGGCCGTGCCCCACGACTACGTCCTGCTGGGGCTGAACCTGAAGACGGATGACGAATTCCTTGGTGTCGGCGGCTAAATGTATAGCGCGCCCTGCAAGTCGCGCAGCATGATCCCGCAGAAGGGATAACGCCGGTCAGGCTCCCGCTCGATGCATTTCATGATGACTTTTTCGAGCGCCAACGGTACATCGGGATTATGCACCCGCAAGGGAACCGCGCCTTCCGGGGCCATCTGCGCGGCGAGAATCTCCCCCGGCGTCTCCCCCGGAAACGGCTTCTGATTTGCCAGCAGCTCATACGCTGACACGCCAAAGGCGAAGATGTCGGCGCGCCCATCTATCCCCTCATGCTTCAGCTGTTCCGGCGCCATGTAGCCAGGCGTGCCTGGGTTCTTGGAAAATTTCACCGGCTTCTCCGGCATCGGCTGCGCCATGTCAAAATCAATCAGCCGCACCGCACCGTTGCGCGTGACCAGGATGTTTTCCGGCTTGAAATCGAGATGCATGTAGCCCGCCTCATGGACGTGGCTCAAGCCCGTGGCGGCATCGATCAGGATCTGCGCCACATTCTCCGCCAGCAGCGGGTCCTGCCGCACGTAAAGCTCCTTGAGATTCTCCGCCTCCACGTAATCCATCACGAGATAGCAGGTTCCCTCGGCCTTGCCGTGTTCCACGTAGCCGACGATGTTATCCTTGTCCGCCAGTTGCTCCAGGACTTTGCAGCCGTGCATGAAACGGCGGCGCGCGGTGAAGTTGAACCGCAGCTCGCGCTTTAATTTACGCAACGCATACGGCTTGCCGCGCCCGTCCGCCACCAGCCAGATCTCGGACATCCCCCCGCTGTTCAGCAGTTCACGGAGGTAAAACCGGTCAAATTTTTGTGGTTCTGTCATTGCCCGCGCCATCTGGTTGGAAATTTAACACAGCCATTCATGGCCGCTAATAATATTTCTGGCGACAATGCCGATTTTGGAGGTGACAAAACCAGAAGTCTCCAATACGCAGAGCCATCAGGCACCATCGCTCCAAGCGAGCCCTGCGGGCAAGGTAAATCCGGCATATTCGATGTGCAGCACCCGGCGCTGTCGGAGGCCCGCCGACCGGCCGGAGGCGTGCAACAACAGCGGGCGCATCAGCATCACGTCACCGGCTGAGACCCGGCATGTCTGCTCCGGATGCTGTCCGCGCAATTCCTCTATTTCCAAGGCGGCCAGGCGGCCGTATTTATGGGTGCCGGCCAGCACACACAGGGCACCATTGGTTTCATCGCTGTCATCCAGATGCACCCGGATGGTCAGCATGTTTTGTAAATATTCAACCGGCGGCTGGACATGCGGGATGCCCTCTTTGACGCTCCAGGCGGTAAACCCCGGCGACTCGATCTTTTCTTTGACGGCTATGGTCAGATCTTGATGCCACGGCACGAGCCAGTTCGCCTCCGCCGTCTTGTTGAAATAAATTGCGCGGACCGGGCGCGGCTCCGCCGGCAGATGCGGTCGCACCAGTTCAACCATCTTGGTCGAACGTGCAAAGCGGGCCACGGCCGGTTCCGCCAGCAGCCCACGCCGCCCGGCGCCATCGACCGGGCCCACAGCCATGGTCAACTGCTGAATTTCATCCCCCGACAGGACTTTGGGGAGGATGGCGAATCCGTGCTGTTCAAGATGTTGATTCATCCGGCAGCAAAATAGCCCGGATTTCTAAAAAATCACCGTCGTTTTCACCGTCACAAAAACGTTTCATGGCATTTTCCGATGTTTGAACTAAATTGGCGGCTTGAAAAAATGCTTTTCGGCGTTGTCGGCCGCTCTGGTGATATTGTGCCTCACCTCCACCGGGAAAGGCGCGGACATCACCACCAATGCCGCCGCCGCGGAGCCGTTTGACTACGCCCAGCCGGCGCTGCTGACCGGAATCGTCTACGAGGCCGGGTCGGGCCACAAAAAAGTCCTCTTCAAATTTCAACGCGTGGCGACACGGTCCGGGTCAACGGTTCATGTCGAGCGCAAATTCCTCCTTCCCGACGGCGCCGCCGCCGCCACGGAAAACATCGTTTATGAATCCGGCCAGATGGTTTCCTGTGAAATGAAGGAGCTGCAGGCGGACCTGTGGGGAAGCATCCTGATCAAGGGTGATTCCCATAAACCCGCGCGCCAAAAAATCATCATCAGTCACGGCCGTGGTGGTGACACGAAAAAGCCCGGCACCAGCGACGACCTTTCCAGGGACACTTTGATTGACGACACCATTTATCCCTTCATCGTGGCTCATTGGGATGACCTCATGCGGGACGGTTCCGTTAAGTTCCGCTTCGTGTCCTTGGAATGGGAGAAAACCTTTGGATTCAAATTATCAAAGTCGGACGAATCCTTCCGGGACAGAACCCAGGTGGTGACGATAAAAATGGAATCGACCAACCTATTGGTGGCGCGGTTCATGAACCCCGTCTATTTCACCCTGGAAAAGAACGACCCGCACCGGATTGTCGAATATCTCGGGCGCACCACGCCCCGGGTCAAGAACGGGAAATCCTGGAAATATCTGGATGCGGATACCGTGTTTGACTGGAAATAATCCTCCGGCCGGCCCAAGGCGTGAACCGCCGATGATGGTTGACAATTCCGCTGAAGTTGGACAATAACATGCCGAACCCGGCACATTTTAACCTGCGCCTATTACTTGTCCCAGAAATCAACAACTCCCTTTTATGACCATCAATTCCCCACAACTTCATCCTGCCAGCACTGCCGCCCGACCGCTCCGGCTCGCCATCCTGCTGGCGGGAATCTGTTTCGTGCCGGCCAATTTGCCGGCCAGTCCGGCTTCCGATGCCGATGCGTTGCTGGCCAAAATGACCCTCGATGAAAAGATCGGGCAGATGGTGCAGGTCGATTCCGGCGCACTCAAGGACAAGGCCGATGTCCAAAAATATTTTCTCGGCTCGGTATTGAGCGGCGGCAACTCCGACCCGGCGGACAACCGGCCGGAAACCTGGTTGAAGCTGGTGGAAGATTTCAAGGCGCAGGCGTTGCAGACGCGGTTGAAGATTCCCCTGCTCTACGGCATTGACGCCGTCCATGGCCACAACAACATCCTTGGCGCGGTTATTTTTCCGCATCACGTCGGCTTGGGGGCCATGCACAATCCGGCGCTGGTGGAGAAGGCTGAACGCGTGACCGCCGAGGAAGTGGCGGGCACCGGCATCAACTGGGCCTTCGCACCGTGCATTGCGGTTTCGCGCGACATCCGCTGGGGACGGAGCTATGAAAGCTTCGGCCCGTCCACGGCAGAGGTTGCCAAAAACGGCGCGGCGGGCGTCAAAGGCTTCCAAGGCAGCCATCTGGGGAAAAATTCCGTGCTGGCCTGCGCCAAGCATTTCGCCGGTGACGGCGGAACGGAGAATGGCAAGGATGAGGGCGACACCGTCTGCGATGAGGCGACCTTCCGGAAATTGTACCTGGCGCCGTATGCCGCAGCCATCAAGGCCGGAGCGGGTTCCATCATGGTTTCGTTCAGCAGTTGGAACGGGCAGAAGATGCACGGCAACAAATACCTGCTGACGGACGTGCTCAAGGGGGAAATGGGTTTTCAAGGTTTTCTGGTCTCCGACTGGGCGGCCATCGACCAGCTCGGGCCGGATTACCAAAGCGATATTCAAACCTCCATCAATGCGGGCTTGGACATGGTCATGATTCCGGCCGGCCCCGGTGAAGGGCACAACTACGCGGAATTTATCGCTGACCTCAAGGCCCTGGTGGCGGCCGGGAAAGTTCCCGAGGCGCGCATCAACGACGCCACGCGCCGCATTCTCACGGTGAAGTACCAGATGGGGCTGTTCGACCGCCCGGCCACTGACCCTGTGCTCACGCAAAGCATCGGCTCGGACGCCCACCGTCAGGTTGCCCGCGAATGCGTGCGCGAATCCTTGGTGCTCCTCAAAAATTCCGGCCATGTTTTGCCCTTGAAGAAAAACCTCAAGCATATCGCCGTGGTGGGCCAGGCGGCGGCTGACCTCGGCATCCAGTGCGGCGGCTGGACGATTGACTGGCAGGGCAAGACCGGCGCGGTGACCACTGGCGGCACCACGTTGTTGGCCGCCGTCAAGCTGGCCGCAGGCGCCGATACGGAAGTCACGTTCTCCGCCGACGGCCGGGATTTGAAAGGCGCCGACGTCATCATCGTGGCGGTTGGCGAGCAACCTTACGCCGAAATGAAAGGTGACCGGCAGGATTTGAGCCTGCCGGCGGCGGACGCACAATTGATCGCCGGCGCGAAGTCTGCCGGGGTCCCGGTCGTGACCGTGCTCTATTCCGGCCGGCCGCTGGTGCTGGGTGCGGCACTTGATCAAAGCGACGCCTTTCTCGCCGCGTGGCTCCCCGGCACGGAAGGTGAAGGTCTGGCTGACGTCCTGTTTGGAAAATCCGCCCCGCGCGGCAAGCTGCCCCGCCTGTGGCCGGCTGATCACGGGCAACTGTCCGTTGACCATCTCACTGGCCAGCCACTTTTCCCCGCTGGGTTCGGCCTGACATACTAATGCTTATCCAAAAGTAAAAAATGGACAATGAGCATCCGGCTCACCCCTCCGCTTTGTCCGCTGCATGGGCGTGGCGATGCTGCTCGTCATGGCCAATCACCTCAGGCGGCCGGCCTCCTGAGCAATCCGGGGTCTTGAATCTGACGCCACCAGCCACGGATCCCTTCCGCATCGCCATCAAGAAAACCAGTTCAAACATCGTGCTGACCTGGCCGACGAACATCGTTTGCCGGGTGCAAGCCCGGACCAATTTGCTGTCTTCCGGAACCGGCAGCCCCTGGTCCTCGCTCGCCACCAGCACCAACCAGATGCAGATCACCCCTACGGCGGCTGGCGGGTATTAACGGCTGGTTTCACCCTGATCTCCGAATTTTATTTTCCACCGTCGGCGGACGAAATACAGTACCGGTATGACAACGGTGGCGGGCCACCTCAAACCGTGGCTCAACAAAGGTCTCGGCCTGTTTTATCCTGAAGTCTGCCAGCTTTGCCAGGCCGAGCGGGCGGTGGCGGACGATGGCTTCGTCGGCCCGCAATGCTGGTCGCAGGTGCGCTTCATCCGGGCACCGTTTTGCGACCGTTGCGGCCTGCCCTTCCAAGGTGATTTGACAACCCAATTCGAATGCACAAACTGCCGTGAGCTGAATTTCTATTTCAGCTCCGCCCGTTCGGCGGTGGTTGCCAAAACCGTCGTGCTTGAAGCCATCCACCGGTTCAAATACTCCCGCGCGCTGTGGTTTGAACCATTCCTGGCGGATCTGCTGCAACGCGAAGCGGCCCCGGTATTGCGCGGAGCCGGCTGGGATTTCATCGTGCCGGTGCCGTTGCATCCCCTGAAACAACGGGAACGGGAATTCAATCAGGCCGGCATCCTGGCCGGGCATCTCAGCCGGGCCACGAACATCCCGTTAAACACACAGTTGCTCCAACGCATCACGCCCACCGCCACACAGACCCGGCTCAAGCGCGACCAGCGGGCGGCCAATATGAATGGCGCCTTTGCGCTGCGCCAAGGGGCGGTTCCCGCAGGAAAACGCATTGTGCTGGTGGACGATGTCTTCACCACCGGCGCAACGACCAACGCCTGCGCCAAGGCCTTGCGCCGGGCCGGTGCCGCGGAGGTCTGTGTCTGGACGGTTGCACGCGGGCTGTGAATTGGCTATTCTTGTGTCCAATGGATACCACTTCGTTCACGAAGAAGACAATTGGCGGCGTAACGCAGGTTGAACCGGCGTTGACGCCCCCGCCAATTCATTCCACCCAGACCACCTTCACCAAAAAGCCGACCCTCGGCACCGGCAAGTCACGGACCAAGAAACGTGATATTCCCGAGGGCTTGTGGACGAAATGCCCGTCCTGTGAAACGATGATTTTCGACAAGGAACTGGACGGCAATCTCCAAGTCTGTCCGAAATGTCAGCACCATTTCCCCATCGCCTCCCGCGAACGCATCCATTCCCTCGTCGAAACCTGCACCTTCGAGGAGATGGACGCAGAGATGATCAGCGTGGATGTGCTGAAATTTGCCAGCTACAAAAGCAAGCTGGAGCGCGATCGCAAGGCCACCATGCTCCGAGACGCCGTCGTCACCGGCATCGGCAAAATCGGCAAGCATCAGGTCGGGCTCGGCGTGATCGATTTCCGGTTCATGGGGGGGTCGATGGGCTCGGTGGTGGGCGAAAAACTGACCCGCCTCATCGAACGCGCCACGGAAGGCCGCTGGCCGGTCATCATCATCTCCACCAGTGGCGGCGCGCGGATGCAGGAAGGCTGCCTGAGCCTCATGCAGATGGCCAAAACGAGCGCGGCCCTCGCCTACCACGCGCAAGGCCGCCTGCCCTACCTCAGCTATCTGACGAACAACAGCTACGGCGGCGTCATGGCCAGCTATGCTGCGCTCGGCGACCTGATCCTCGGCGAACCAGGCGCAATGATCGGCTTCGCCGGACCGCGCGTCATCAAGGACACGACCCACGCCGACCTGCCGCCAGGCTTCCAAACCGCCGAATTCCTGCTGGAACATGGTCTGATCGACGCCATCGTCCCGCGCAACGAGGCCAAGGACCGCCTGGTAAGCTATCTGGATTATTTCGCCAGCGGAAAGCTTGCTGCTTAGCCCCTCATGGCCGCCGGCATGAAAATGCGGCGGCGGACGCTCGGAAATTTGATTGCGGTTGTCGCCCCCAGAAATTAGCCTCAGACCTGCTTCTGGCAAGGAGCCGGCAGTAAATTAAAAATTTCAATATGACGAAGAAACCATTGACGGGTGCGGAATTAAACGAACTGGTTGCCGGCCTGAACAAGCTGTCGCGCAACCTGTGGTGGTGCTGGAACCAGGAGGCTCAGGACCTTTTTTACAAGCTCTCGCCCCGCGGCTGGCAGAACATGTTTCACAATCCCGTGGCCGTGCTCCGGGAAGTTTCGGAATACGAACTGCGCGTCCACCTGCAGAACCCCGAGTTCGCCGAGGGCGTCAAGTCCGTGTTGAAGGAATTTAATGCGTATCTCCATGATACCGGCACCTGGTGCCATAAACACGCGGCGCAACTCCACAAAAATCCCGTCGCCTATTTCTCCGCCGAATTTGGCTTCCACGAATCGCTGCCCATCTCGGCCGGCGGCCTCGGCATCCTCGCGGGCGACCATGCCAAATCCGCCAGCGACCTCGGCCTCGGCCTCGTCGGCATCGGCCTCTTCTATCGCGAAGGCTATTTCCAGCAGTCCATCGATTCCAACAACTGGCAGACCGAGTTTTACAACCCCGTTGATCCCCTCAACGTCCCGCTCGAACCCGTGCTCGACCCCGACGGCAGCCGGCTCGTTTGCAGCGTCGAAATCGGCATGAATGCCGTCGACTTCCAGGTCTGGCGGGTCAACGTCGGCCGCGTGCCCGTCTATCTGCTCGACACCAACCTGCAGCAGAATGAACAGCATTTCCGCGACCTCACCACGCGCGTGTACGGCGGCGACAGCACCACGCGCATCATGCAGGAGATCCTGCTCGGCATCGGCGGCGTCCGGCTGCTGCGCACGCTCGGCATCGAGCCGTCCACGTTCCACATGAACGAGGGCCACGCCGCCTTCCTCACCCTCGAACTGATCCGGGAAAAGATCGTCGCCGGCAAAAAATTTGACGAGGCGCTCGCGCTCACCAAGCACGAATGCCTGTTCACCACCCACACGCCCGTCGAGGCCGGCCACGACCGTTTCAGCCCCGACCTGTTGAATTACGCCATGCAGCGCTACCTGTCGCTGCTGCCCGTCAAATTCGCCGACATCGTGGCGCTCGGCCGGGTCGAGCCGGAAAACGCGCAGGAACTATTCTGCATGACCGTCCTGGCCCTCAAGCTCTCCCGCGCCGCCAACGGCGTCAGCGAGCTCCACGGCCAGATCAGCCGCGAAATGTGGCAGCACCTCTACAACGTCCCCGTCGAAAAAGTCCCCATCGGCCACATCACCAACGGCATCCACCTCCTCGGCTGGATGAAGGGGCCCGTCCGCCAGTTCTGGCGCAAAAAACTCACCGAGAGCAGCAACGGCGAGGCCAAATTGTTCCGCGAAAAATACGGCAACGACTGGGCCTCCGCCATCAACCACGCCGACTTCTGGGAAAAAATGACCGACCCCGAATTCGTCTCCGACGAGGAGCTTTGGGCCCTCCGTTACAAGCTGCGCCGCGAACTCATCGAGTTCGCCCGCCGCCGCCTGCTCCTCCAAAACCAGCGCCTCACCCAGGGCGATTACATCCGCTTCGACCACCTGCTCAACCCCGATGCGCTCACCATCGGCTTTGCCCGCCGCTTTGCCACCTACAAACGCGCCCCGCTCATCTTCCAGCAGTTCGAGAACATCGTGAAACTCGCCCACGATAAACAGCGTCCCGTCCAGTTCATATTCGCCGGCAAGGCCCACCCGCGCGACAACGACGGCAAACGCTTCATCCAGCAGATCATCCACCTCAGCAAACACAGCGAACTGACCGGCAACCTCGTGTTCTTGGAAAACTACGACATCCACGTCGCGCGGCAGATGGTCGCCGGTTGCGACATCTGGCTGAACAACCCCCGCCGCCCGCTCGAAGCCTCCGGCACCAGCGGCATGAAAGCCAGTTGCCACGGCTGCCTCGGCTTCAGCATCATGGACGGCTGGTGGCGCGAAGGCTACGACGGCACCAACGGCTTCGCCATCGGTGCCGACTCCCATTCCTCCGACGTCGCCGAACAGGACCGCGTGGATAGCGCCAACCTGTACCAGACCCTCACCCAGCAGATTGTGCCCATGTACTTCAACCGCGATGCCCAAGGCATCCCGCGCGAATGGATCAAGCGCATCCGCCGCAGCATGGCCACGCTCGTGCCGCAATTCACCACCGACCGCATGGTCAAGGAATATACCAACAAGTACTACCTCACGAAGTGAAGTAAGACCATATTTCCGAACCAAGGCGGACGGCCAACCGTCCGCCTTTTTTATTTTCGTGGCCGTACGCCAGTGGTGGCCGTACGCCAGTACCGCCCACGCGCCAGCGTGTTTTGGACTGCGGTGGCAGAGCGCAGCGGCGACACCGCTTTCGCCTGCAACCAAAACATCCTTGCCAAAAAAACCACGCGGCCATCCTCGCCCCGGCCCCCGATGGCCGTACGCCAGTACTACGCCA